>CAZBNJ010000004.1:0-33599 GCA_964493515.1 uncultured Oscillospiraceae bacterium
TGTTTTGGAGGTATTGTCTTTGAAAACCGCAAACATTATCACACTTATCCGCATCGCGATGATACCGTTTTTCATCGCGGCTTGGTACTTTCTGCCGTGGTATGTGGCGTTCACGCTGTTTGTCATCGCGTGCGCGAGCGACAAGTTGGACGGATATCTCGCGCGGAGGTATAACCAGGTCACCACATTCGGCAAGTTTATTGACCCGCTTGCGGATAAGCTGCTGATATGCTCGGCGCTCATGCTGCTCGTGTCGAACGGTACGGTGGGCGCCATCGCGGCGATAATCATAATCTCGCGAGAGTTTATCGTCACATCGCTGCGCGTCGTGGCGATGAGCGAAGGGCGAGTGCTCGCCGCGTCGATAAGCGGCAAGGTGAAGATGGTGGTACAGTGCGTCGGCATCGGCGCGCTGCTCACTCCGCTGTTTTTCGAGGGAGGAGCGCTCGCGAGTGGCGCCGCGTTCAATATACGATACAACGAATTGATTTCATGGGTGGTCGCCGCTGTAACGCTTTGGTCGGGCATCGAATACTGTATTAAGAACCGGGATGTGATAAGCAGTTTCTAAACCGGGAGGTCTTTTACAGTGTTTTTTGCGAAAATGCGCGCCGATCTGCGTTCGATACGAGAGCGTGACCCTGCGGCGCGAAATTCGGCGGAAATATTTTTTCTCTACTCGGGATTTCACGCGGTGCTCTATTACCGACTGAGCCATCGGCTGTTCAGGATGCACCTGAAGGGGCTTGCGCGATGGGTCTCACAGCTCGGACGGTTCTTCACCGGCATTGAGATACACCCGTGTGCGGAGATAGGCAGAGGGCTTTTCATCGACCACGGCATGGGCGTTGTGATAGGCGAGACCTGCGTCATCGGCGACCGAGTGACGATATATCAGGGCGTGACGCTCGGCGGCACCGGAAAGCACGCGGGCAAGCGCCATCCGACGATAGGCGACGGTGTGGTCATCGGCGCGGGCGCGAAGGTGCTCGGCCCGTTTACCGTCGGCGACGGCGCGAAGATAGCGGCGGGCGCGGTGGTGCTCGATGAGATACCGTCCGGTGCGACGGCGGTGGGAGTGCCGGCGCGGGTGGTCAGGATAAACGGCGAGCGGGTGGACTCGCGCGCAAGTGAGCTTGACCAGATACACATGCCCGATCCGGTCGCGCAGGAGCTGTGCAGACTGCGGGTGCGAATTGAGGCGCTCGAGAAATCTTTGCAGGACAAAACAGACACGGAGGTCGATGATATATGATAGTTTATAACACTTTGAGCCGCAAAAAGGAGGAGTTCAAGCCGCTGGAGGGGAACACCGTCCGTATGTACTCCTGCGGCCCGACCGTCTACGGCTACGCGCACATCGGAAACCTGCGCACCTATGTGTTTATGGACGAGCTGCGCCGTGTTCTGAAGTGGAACGGCTACAAGCTGAAGCACGCGATGAACATAACCGACGTCGGACACCTTGTCAGCGATTCGGACGACGGCGAGGACAAGATGGCAAAGACCGCCCGCGAGCAGAAAAAGACGCCGTGGGAGATCGCGGCTTTCTACACCGAGCAGTTTTTCAAGGACATAGACAGCCTGAACATCGGCCGACCCGAGATAATCTGCAAGGCGACCGACCACATCCCCGAGATGATAGACTACGTTGTCAAGCTCCAGGAGCGCGGATACGGCTACGAGACCTCCGACGGCATCTACTTCGACATTGGAAAGCTGCCGAACTACGGATGCCTTAGCCGCGCGAATCTCGAGGAGCAGCAGGCGGGCGCACGCGTTGAAGTCAACACCGAGAAGCGCCATCCCGCCGACTTCGCGCTGTGGAAGAAGGCGCCCAAGGAGCACATCATGCAGTGGGAATCGCCGTGGGGAATGGGCTACCCGGGCTGGCACATCGAGTGCAGCGCGATGGGACTGAAGTATCTCGGCGAGGAGTTTGACATCCACACCGGCGGCGCGGACGCGATACCGATACACCACGAAAACGAGATAGCGCAGTGCGAGGGACTGTTTGGACACCCGGCGGCGCGGACGTGGATGCACGGCGAGTTTTTGCAGGTGGACGGAGGAAAGATGTCCAAGTCGCTCGGCAACGTCTACACCGTAGACGAGCTTCGCAGTCGCGGATATGACCCGCTCGACTACCGCTTCTTCTGCCTTTCCGCGCACTATCGCAACAAGCTGAACTTTACCTTTGAGGGCATGGACGGTGCCAAGTCGGGTCTGAAAAACCTTCGTGCGGCAACGGCTGCGCACAAGGGGGCTGCAGGCAGACTGTCCGACGCCGAGCGCGCCGAGCTGATGGGCGCGTTTGAGGAAGCGATAAACGACGACCTTAACATTCCGAAGGCGCTGGGCGTGGTCTGGAACGCGGCCCGTCGCGGCGAGAAATCGAACGATGTCTACGAGCTGCTCGTAAAGTTCGATGAGATACTCGGCATAGACATCGCGCGCGAGCCGGAGAAGAAGGAAGAGGACGAGTTTGTCCCCGATGCCGAGACGCAGGCGCTCATCGATGCCCGAACCGCCGCGAAGAAGGCGAAGAACTGGGCGGAGGCTGACCGCATCCGCGACGAGCTTGCCGCAAAGGGCATAAAACTCATCGACACTCCCGCCGGAGTGAAGGCAGTAAAGGAATAATAACATGAAACTGATGCTGCTCGACGGCTCAAACCTTGTCCATCGCGCGTATTACGGTATCCGTCCGTTCACAACGTCGGATGGCCTGCACACCAACGCCATCTACGGCTTTTTCTCGACACTGCTGAAACTCTTGGAGGAGGAGAAACCGGATGGGATACTGGTCGCGTTTGACACGAGCGCTCCGACCAAGCGAAAGCTCGCGTTCGAGGCGTACAAGGCGCAGCGCGCTCCGCAGGATCCCGAGCTTTCCGAGCAGTGGGAGCCGATAAACGAACTGCTCGACGCGTGCGGGATACGCCATTTCGCTACCGACGGCTACGAGGCGGACGACATAATCGGCACGCTCAGCCGCATGAACGCCGAGGCGGGCGGTGAGACTCTGGTCGTCAGCGGCGACCGCGATATGCTTCAGCTGACAAGCGCGGAGGTCTCGGTAAAATATGTCTCGACCGTAAAGGGTCAGACCACGACCAAGCTGTACACTCCCGAGAGCTTCGAGGAGGAGTACGGCTTTGAGCCTATCCGCCTGATAGACCTGAAAGCACTGATGGGAGACGCGTCGGACAACATTCCCGGCGTCGCGGGCATAGGCAAAAAGGGCGCGACCGACCTGATAACGGCATTCGGCACGCTCGATGGCGTGTATGAGAACCTCGACGACCCGCGCATCAAGCCGGGTATGCGCGCAAAGCTGGAGAGCGGCCGCGACATGGCGTATCAGAGCTACGAGCTTGCGACCATCGACCGCGCCATGCCGCTCGACTTCGGCCCGACCGACCTGGGTCCCGCAAACTTCGACCGCGCCGCGCTGTACAAGCTGTTCCTACGGCTCGAATTCCGCGCGTTTATCCAGAAGCTCGGGCTGTCGGCGGAGGACGGCGAGCCTTCGGATGTCGAGCCGTCCGCGCCGCAACGGGTGTATGAGCGGTTGGAACTGGACAAGAACAGCATAAGCGAGCTACTGTCGCTCGACCGCGCGGCGGTAGCGTGGCAGCCTGGACTGGATGTGTTCTGCGTCGCGACGGAGGGAAAGACGATGCTCGTTCGCGGGCAGAACTTCTCATCCGACGGCTATTCGTCGCTGCTGAGAGACTTCTTCGGCGGCGAAACAAAAAAGATAGTCCACGGCTCGAAATCGCTATATCGCGAGCTTTTGGAGGCGGATATCGAGCCGAAAAATTTCATATTTGACACCGAGCTTGCGGCGTATCTCATCGACCCGTCGCTCGGCAAATATCCGATAGACCGCGTGGCGCTCGGCTATCTGCACCGCGACATACCGACCGTGGACGCGTACAGCGAGCCGGATTGCTTCGGGGCGCTTGCGGACTGTTCGGGCGCGATAGACGCGATAAGCGCCCACGCCGAGGCGACACTCGCGCTTGCGGACACGCTCTCGCCGAAGATAGAGGAGCTTGGGATGCACTCGCTGCTTGTCGACCTGGAACAGCCGCTCGCGCTGGTGCTTGCCGAGATGGAGCGCAGCGGTATGTCGCTGGACACGGCGGCGATACGCGCGTTTGGGGACAGCCTCGCCGAGCGGATAGCCGACATCGAGAAGCAGATATTCGCCTATTCGGAGGGCGAGTTCAACATAAATTCGACCAAGGCGCTCGGCGAGCTGCTGTTTGAAAAGCTCGGACTTCCGCCCGCGAAGAAGACCAAGTCGGGCTATTCGACCGACGCGGACACGCTTGGCAAGCTGCGCTCGCAGCACCCGATAATCGACCTGATACTCGAGTACCGCCAGCTCACCAAACTGAAATCGACCTACTGCGACGGACTTCTCAAGGTGGTGGACGACGATGGCCGTGTCCGCACGACCTTCAACATGACCGCGACGGTGACCGGACGTCTCAGCTCCACCGACCCGAATTTGCAGAACATTCCGGTGCGCCGCGAGCTTGGGACCGAGATACGGCGCTGTTTCAAGGCGGCGGACGGCTGCGTATTCGTCGATGCCGACTATTCGCAGATAGAGCTGCGGATACTCGCGCACATTGCCGACGACGAGGCGATGATATCCGCATTCAACAGCGGCGACGACATCCACACGATAACCGCGTCGCAGGTGTTCGGCGTGCCGCAGGATGAGGTGACCGGCGACGAACGCCGCCGCGCAAAGGCGGTCAACTTTGGGATAGTCTACGGAATTTCGGCGTTTTCACTCGCCGACGACATCGGCGTGTCCAACGCCGAGGCAAAGCAGTATATCGACAGCTATCTGGGGCACTACCACGGGATTCGTGAGTATATGGAGCGCTCGCGCGAATCGGCAAAGGAACTGGGATATGTCACGACGATACTCGGGCGCAGACGATATCTGCCCGAATTGCAGTCGAAAAACTTCAATCTGCGCTCATTCGGCGAACGTGCTGCGATGAACGCGCCGATACAGGGCAGCGCGGCGGATGTGATTAAGCTCGCGATGATACGCGTCCGCGACCGCCTACGCCGCGAGATACCGGAGGCAAAGCTCGTGCTGCAGGTACACGACGAGCTTATCGTCGAGACGCCGGAAGCGCGCGCGGAGGAGGTGCAGCGCCTGCTGTGCGAGGAGATGCAGGCGGTCATGCCGCTGAAAGTGCCGCTCATCGCCGACGCCGCGTGCGGAAAGACCTGGTACGACGCGAAGGATTAACAATAAAGGCTCATCGAACGCGAGGTTCGGTGAGCCTTTTGGTTTACTGTTCGGTTATTGCGCCGAGCACATAGCTGCCGTAGTAGCTCCACGGTGCGTGCGTGTTGCCTATCTCCATGCTCGTCATGACGCACACCAGGTCAAGCTCGGGCTGGACGAATATCAGTTGTCCCCACGCGCCCTGGGCGAAGTATGTACGATAGGTCGTTCTGTCGCCGAAGTCCTTTACCCAGAACTGATAGCCATAGGACGCATAGCCGCCCGACCGCTGATACTGTATCGATGTGCATTCATCCACCCATTCGGCGGGGATGAGCTGTTCGCCGTTCCACTGTCCGCGCTGGAGCATCAACTGACCGAACTTCGCCATGTCGCGCGGGTTCATCCTCAGTCCGTTGCCTGCGTCGCATATGCCCTGGGGATCAAGACCCCACTCGTAGTCGGTTATGCCCATCGGCTCGAACAGATATTCGTCGGCGTATTCGGCAAGCGGACGCCCGACAGCCTTTTCGATTATCGCTCCGAGCAGGTGAGTGCCGCCGGTGGTGTAGTTGAAGAAGGTGCCCGGCGTGCGGACTATCGGGCGGGAGAACACATAGTCCACCCAATTCTCGCTTGTGCGCCATTCCTCCCAGTTCGTGTTTGCGTCGTATTCGTTCCAGCTCATGCCGGAGGTGTGGGTCAGCAGGTGGCGTATCGTCACATCAGCCCACGCGCTTGACGGATCTATCTGCGGGAAATACTCGGAGATCGGGCGGTCGAGGTCGGGATCTATGTAGCCCTGTTCGACGGCGAGGCCGAACATGATGGCTGTCACACTCTTTGAAGCCGAGTGTATGTCTATGAGCGTGGATTCGTCGTAGCCCTCGCGGTACAGCTCGTCCACTATCACACCGTCGCGCACCACAACGAGGGTGTATATCATTGTCTGCTCCAGCGCGGAGTGGAGACGCTCGAGCACCGCGCTGTCCATGCCGTGGTTCTCGGGAGTGTCATACGACCAGAGATTAAGCTCATCCTTGGGTATGAGCTCGCAGCCGTCCGCAACGGTGAGAGAATCGAGGATGGATGGGATGTCCGCGTACATGGCGGTGTACTGCTCGCGCTGCGGCTCGTCAAACTGTACGTCGGAGGGATAGATGGCGACGAGGTGCTCGTTAAAATCGCCCGCCGACCGTATCGCGCCGACAAGTTCGTACTGCGGGTATTGCGAGTAGTCGACGTCCTCGGGGAAGCTCGTCAGCGTGAACAGCCATCCGCCAAAGCCCGCGTCCTTTGCGGCTTTCTGATAGAAGGACAGCCCGTAAGTCGTGTCGGTCTCGTCATACTCGACGACATATTCGTCACGCCAGCTTTCGGGCAGTCGGGCGGTGAAAAGCCCCTCCATAAGGTCGCCGCGGCCGGTGGTATAGTGCGGCGTTATCTCTATGGGTTCGGGGGTGGGAGTGGGCGATGGCGCGACCGGCGTGGACGGAGAGGGCGCGTCAGACGGAGTATTGGACGGTTCGTTCGAGGTGGACGGCGCGGTCGAGCAGGACGCGAGCATCAAAAACGCGCATATGAGGGCGATAAACTTTCTGGTCATTGAAAATCTCCTATCGTCTTGGTGTGTTATAGTGTATTATAACACCTGGAGCATGGTTTAAGTCAAGCCGTTTCGGACGGAGAAATACTGAATTGAAAAGTATCTTCCGGTGTGCTATAATATCCGCGGAGCAGGACATATCCTGCCGCATAAACTGCATTTGAAGGTGACAGGATGACCGCAAACAAGCACATCGAAGTCCTCTTTGTCTGCACGGGGAACACCTGCCGCAGCCCGATGGCGGAGGGACTGTTCAACCTCAAGACGGAGCGGCTCGGGCTGCCGATGCATGCGTCAAGCTGCGGCATTTCGGCGTTCTCGGTGCCGGCGAGCGATAAGGCGATCGAAGCCGCGCGCGAGCTTGGCGCAGACATCTCGGGACATATCGCGCGGCAGATAAACGAGTTTATCATCGACTCGGCGGACTATGTATTTTGTGTCGGATCGCGGCACGCGCAGGCGATAAAGGACGCTTTTCCCGAGTCGGCGGACAGGATATTCACCCTTTCAAACCACGACATCGCCGACCCGTACGGCGGCTCGCTCGACGACTATCGCGCGGCGGCGGATGAGATATCCGACGCGATAGACGCGCTGATTCCCAAACTTGAGGAGAAACTGCGATGATACCCTCGATAGTCCCGATGATGCAGAAGCACCTTGACGAGATGGCGGAGATAGAGCAGCAGTGCTTTTCAATGCCGTGGAGCCGCCAAAGCCTTACCGACGAGCTTGTCAACGAGTTTGCCTGCTACTTTGTGGCGGAGGACGAGCATGGCTCGGTCGCGGGGTACGCGGGTATGCACCTTATCATCGACGAGGCGTATATAACGAATGTCGCCGTGCGCCCCGACTGTCGGCGCAGGGGACTGGCAACGGCGCTTCTCACGCGGCTTGAGCACATCGCAAGGGAGAGCGGGATAGGTCGTGTCACGCTTGAGGTGAGGGAGTCGAACGACGGCGCGCGAAAATGCTACGAAAACCTGGGTTTTGCGCCGATAGCGGTGCGAAAAGGCTACTATATCGCGCCTGCCGAGGACGCGATAATATACGAAAAAACTATCTGAAAAGGGACAGATACAATGTTGATTCTTTCGGTCGAAAGCTCATGCGACGAGACCGCGGTCGCGATAACGCGGGATGGCAGGGAGATACTCAGCGACAAGGTCGCCTCGCAGGTCGAGATGCACGCGCTGTACGGCGGCGTCGTACCCGAGATAGCATCGCGCAGGCACGCGGAGGCTATCGAGGGACTGTACCGCGAAGCGATACGCGAGGCGGGGATACAGCCGTGCGAGATAGACGCGATAGCCGCGACGTTTGCGCCGGGGCTTATCGGCGCGCTGCTCGTCGGACTCAACTTTGCGAAGGGACTTGCGTTTTCGCTCGGAAAGCCGCTCGTGCCGGTGCATCACCACAGGGGACATGTCGCGGCAAACTATCTTGCGCATCCGGAGCTTGAGCCTCCGTTCTGCGCGCTGGTGGCGTCGGGCGGACACACGCTGATACTCGGGGTGGACGGCTACACGAGCTATCGCGTGCTCGGCTGCACCCGCGACGACTCGGCGGGCGAAGCGTTCGACAAGGTCGCGCGGGTGATGGGGCTTGGCTATCCCGGAGGAGTCGAGATAGACCGCATCGCTGAGGGCTGCGACGAGACTGCGTATAAGCTGCCGAGGGCGAGAGTCAGCGGCTCGCCGCACGACATGAGCTTCAGCGGACTGAAGACCGCAATGATAAACATTGTACACAACGCCGAGCAGAAGGGTGAGGAGCTGCGCCTCGGGGATCTCGCGGCGTCGTTTCGCCGCGCGGTCGTGGACGAGATAGTGCCGCGGGTTATCGACTGCGCAAAGAGCGAGGGATACAAGACGATAGTGCTCGCGGGAGGCGTCGCGGCAAACGCGCGGCTGCGGGAAATGATCACCGACGCCGCGAATAGACATGGACTTAAGCTGTACCTGCCGCCGAAAAAGCTGTGCGGCGATGCGGCGGCTATGATAGGCGCGCAGGGATACTACGAGTTTTTGGCGGGAAATATCGGCGATATGTCGCAAAACGCGTATGCGTCGCTTACTGCTGATTACACGTCGCTTGCCGAGGCAAAATAATCATGCTCATAGGTTAGTTATCGAGACGTTCAGCGGACAGAAAGGAGTTTTTCGTGGCAAAACGGAAGAAGGGTGCGTCGACAAGGGAGGAGTTCCGCCAGCTTCCCAGGTTAAAAAAGGTGCTTGCTGTCGTCTATCTCGTGCTGCGACTGTTGGTGATCGGCGTGCTCATTGCGCAGATATTCAAGCAGAACTGGATGAATGTCTTTACCTGTGTGCTCACGCTGGTGCTCTTCTGCATCCCCTCGTTTATCGAGCGGCGGATAAAGATAGACGTGCCGGACACGCTCGAAATAATCGTGCTGTTCTTCATCTTTGCCGCCGAGATACTGGGGGAGATACGCGAATACTATATCGCATATCCGCTTTGGGACACGATGCTGCACACGGCAAACGGCTTTTTGATGGGAGCTATCGGCATATCGCTGATAAACATTCTGAACCGCTCGGACAGAGTGGCGCTGCGGCTGTCCCCGCTGTTCGTCGCGCTGGTGGCGTTCTGCTTCTCAATGACGATAGGTGTGCTGTGGGAGTTTTTGGAGTATTCGGCGGACAGCCTTCTTGCAACCGATATGCAGAAGGACACGTTTGTCGGTCAGGTAAATACCGTGCTGCTCCATCCGGACGGGCGCAACATCCCCGTACACATCCCGATAGAGAGCGTTGTGATTAACGGCGAGGAGTGGCCGGGATATGTCGACATCGGACTGCATGACACGATAAAGGATATGTTCGTCAACTTCATCGGCGCGGTGGTGTTTTCGACGTTCGGATTCTTCTATTCTCGGGGGAAGAACAGCAAAAAGGTGGTAGAAAGCCTTATGCTCAGCACGATAGACGAACCGAAAGAGCCGCCCGAGAATTGGGACGATGGTGAGGGCGGGGAACAGGATAAACCGAAAACGGAATAGCGAGGATATAAAAAGGGAGCCGCTTGGCTCCCTTTTTCGTGCGCTTTCACACCTTCGCGGCGATATAATCATATCAGTGGACAGGGAGGTGGCGCGATGCGCGTTGTATACATAGATGAGCTTTTCTTGCTGAATTTTGCGGTGGACTACATAATTCTGTATCTGACAGCCACCTTTTCGGCGCTTCCGCATCGCCGACTGCGCTTGCTTTTCGGAGCCGCCGCGGGTGCGCTGTACGCCGTCACTGCCTACTTCGCGGAGATATACGGCATGAAAGCGGTGTCGTCGCTTCCGATAAAGCTCGCCGCGGGAGCGATCGTCATACTGTGCGCGTTCGGATATTCGAGCGGTTCGGCATTTCTGAAGCGCGCGCTGCTGTTCCTCGTATTCTCGTTTCTTCTCGGCGGGCTTGCGTACGCTGCGGGACTGATGCTTGGCGGCAATATGTCGGGCGGAGTGATACAGGCGCCGCTTGCGGTGCGCGCCGTGTTGATAGCCGCCGCGCTTGGACTTGGACTGTGCGGCGTGTTTTCGCGCAGCGGAGGTCGCGAGATATCGGCGGGCAAGGCTGAGGTAATGATCACATATAACGGCAGAGAGACGCGGTTTTTCGCGCTGCGGGACAGCGGCAATCTGCTTCGCGATCCGCTGGATGGAAGCCCGGTCATAGTCTGCGCGACCGACGCGATAGAGCCGCTGTTCGACCGAGATGCAATGCGAAGGATACGCGAAAGCTCCGCCGTGGAGGTGGTAGCCGCGTTCGGTACGGACGGAGGATGGCGGCTGATACCCTGCTCGACCGCGTCGGGTTCGGCGCTGCTTGCGGCATTTCGCCCAACGGCAGCGGCGGTGGATGGCACTCGGGTGCGGGTGATGGTGGCGCTGTCGCCAAAACCGCTCGGCGTGATGCCTGCGCTCGTGGGTGATATGAACGGAGCGAAGATATCAGGAGAGGAGGTGAGAGTGGATGCGAATATTGGAAAGGCTTCGTAGCTTTTTTGAGCGGCTGCTCCGACGGCACGCGTGTGGACTGCACTATGTCGGCGGAAGTGACGTTCTTCCCGCACCGCTGCCGCCGGAAGAGGAGGCCATACAGATAGCGCGGCTTGCCGAAGGGTCGCGAGAAGCCCGCAGCATACTCATAGAGCACAATCTACGGTTGGTCGTATACATAGCGCGTCGATTTGACAACACAGGGGTGGGACTTGAGGATCTGGTGTCCATCGGCACTATCGGGCTGATAAAGGCGATAAATACCTACAATCCCGAGCGCAAAATAAAGCTTGCGACCTACGCGTCCCGCTGTATCGAAAACGAGATACTGATGCACCTACGCAAGACCTCCAACCGCCGCGGCGAGATATCCATAGACGAGCCGCTTTCCACCGACTGGGACGGCAACGAGCTGCTGCTCAGCGACGTGCTCGGTACCGAGCCGGATGTCGTGCACCGCCCGATAGAGGACGAGACCGACCGCAAGCTGCTGTATCTTGCCATTGACAAGCTGGACGAGCGCGAGCGGACGATAATCGTGCACCGATTCGGACTGGACGGAGGCGGCGAGCGTACACAGAAGGAGGTAGCTGACGAGATGGGGATATCGCAGAGCTACATATCCAGGTTGGAGAAGAAGATAATCAGCCGTCTTCGCAGAGAGATAAAGAAAATGATGTAGGGTACTTGCGAAAAAGCGCGTTATGCCTTAAAATATATACTTGGATAGAATCGGGCGGACCGCCCGTGACGATACATCACAGATATGAGGTAGAAAATGGATAGAGAGATTGAAACAAAGGGTATGACAATGCCGATGTTCGTGCTTCGCGGACTGACGGTTTTCCCGAAGATGGTGCTGTTTTTCGACATATCCCGCGAGCGTTCGAGCAGTGCGCTCGAGGACATTCTGCGCGCCGAACAGACGGTGTTTCTCGCCGCGCAGCGCGAGCCGTCGGAGGACGAGCCGCCGCTCGACTGTGTCTACGAGATGGGCACGGTGTCCCGCGTCTGCCAGATTTTCCGTCTCCCCGACGACACGCTCCGTGTGCTCGTCGAGGGACTGTACCGCGCGAAGCGGACGGAGGTGAGCGGCAAGGCGCCGGTGTACCACGCGGTGGTCGAGCGCATAGACGACCGCAAGCCGGGACGTGTGTCCGCGCAGCGTGTCGAAGCGCTGATACGCCGCACCCGCGACGCGTTCGCGGAATACGCGCATGGGACCGAGCGTATCTCCGCCGAGATACTCTCCGCGATAGAGCAGGAGAGCGACCCGGGGTATCTTGCCGACTATGTGGCACAGAATATGCCTATATCGGTAGACCAGAAGCAGCAGATACTGGACGAGCCGCGAGTGCTGAAGCGCCTTGAGAGGGCGGCAGTGATGCTCTCGGGCGAGTGCGAGATAGTCAAGCTGGAGCATTCGATACAGCAGCGAGTGCGCCAGCAGCTGGGACGCAGCCACCGCGAGTTCTACCTTCGCGAGCAGCTGCACATCATACGCGAGGAGCTGGGCGAGGAGCCGGAAAATGAGGGCGGAAACGACTATCGCGACAGGATACGCTCGCTCGAGCTTGCGGACGAGCACATCGAAAAGCTGCTCAAAGAGGTCGAGCGGCTGGACATGATGCATCCGTCCACACAGGAGGCGGCGGTCGTGCGCACCTATCTCGACACGGTGCTCGAGCTGCCGTGGAACGAGTCGACAAAGGATCGCACAGACCTATCGCGCGCGGCGAAGATACTGGATAAGAAGCACTACGGGCTTGAAAAGGTCAAGGAGCGCATACTCGAGTTTCTGGCGGTGCGCAAGCTCAAACCGGACATAGGCGGTCAGGTGATATGCCTGGTCGGACCTCCGGGAGTGGGCAAGACCTCGGTGGCGATGAGCATTGCCGAGGCGATGGGTCGCAAGACCGCGCGGCTGAGCCTTGGCGGAGTGCAGGACGAGGCGGAGATACGCGGACACCGCAAGACGTATGTCGGTGCGATGCCGGGACGCATAATGAACGCGCTTTCGCAGGCAGGCTCGAAAAACGCGGTGCTGATACTCGACGAGGTGGACAAGCTCGGCCACGATTTCCGCGGAGATCCGTCGGCGGCGCTGCTTGAGGTGCTGGACATCGAGCAGAACCACGCCTTCCGCGACCACTATATCGAGATACCGTTCGATCTGTCGCAGGTGCTGTTTGTCACCACCGCGAACACCGTGGACACGATACCGCGTCCGCTGCTCGACCGCATGGAGGTCATTGAGCTGTCGAGCTACACCGACGAGGAGAAGATAAAGATAGCCACGCGACATCTGCTGCCGAAACAGCTTGAGAAGCACGGACTGAGCTCGAACACGATGAAGCTTTCGACCGGCGCGATACGCGAGCTTATCGAGTGCTACACACGCGAGAGCGGCGTGCGAAACCTCGAGCGCGAGATATCGTCGCTCTGCCGCAAGGCGGCAAAGACGATAGCCGAGGGCAAGAGCGAATGTGTACACATCGCGGCACATGACCTCGAGCCTATGCTGGGGCCGCACCGTTACAAGCCGGAGCGCCGCAGCGGTCGCGACGAGGTCGGAGTCGTGTGCGGACTTGCCTGGACTTCGGTCGGAGGGGAGATACTCGAGACCGAGGTGGGCATAGTCCCCGGCAGCGGCAAGATAGAGCTTACCGGCAACCTGGGCGACGTGATGAAAGAGAGCGCCCGAGCAGCAATAACATACATACGCTCGGTCGCGGATAAGATGGGCATCGACCCAGATTTTCACAAGAACCGCGACATCCATATCCACTTCCCGGAGGGCGCGATACCCAAGGATGGGCCGTCCGCAGGCGTCACGATAGCCACCGCGATATGCTCGGCGCTGCTCGAAGCCCCGGTGCGCTCGGATGTGGCTATGACCGGTGAGATAACCCTTCGCGGCCGTGTGCTGCCGATAGGAGGGCTTCGCGAAAAGACGATGGCGGCATATCGCAACGGCATCCGCACCGTGATAATCCCCGCCGAAAACGAGAGCGATCTTGCGGAGATAGACAAGACGGTCCGCAGCGCGCTGAACTTTGTGACGGTAAAGGACGCGCTCGCGGTGTTCCGCACGGCGATAAATCTCTCCGCGGCGAAGAAAAGTGAGGTAAAAAGTGTCGATAAACCTGCATAATGCCGAATTTCTGCGCTCCGCCGCCGGAAAGGACGGATTTATCCGCGACGGGCTGCCAAAGGTGGCGTTTGCCGGACGCTCGAATGTCGGCAAGTCGTCTACGATAAACGCGCTGCTCAACCGAAAGTCGCTCGCGCGCGTTAGCGAAAGCCCCGGCAAGACCGCGCACGTCAACTACTTTTTGATAGACAAGAAGGCGTATCTGGTGGATCTGCCGGGATACGGCTTTGCGCGCGTGAGCCAAAAGGAGCGCGAACGCTGGGGTCGGATGATGGAGGACTACTTCGCCGACCGCGCGGCGGGACCGAATCTGTGCGTGCTCATCGTGGACAGCCGCCACGCACCCACCGCCGACGACCGCCAGATGCTTGACTACTTCCGCCAGTGCGGCTACGAATTTGTGGTCGCGGCGAACAAGGCGGACGGCATAAAGAAGTCGCGGCGGGAGGCGTCGCTCGCGACCATACGCGAGGTGCTGACGCTTGACGAGCACAACCCGATAATACTCTACTCCGCAAAAAAGAAGGACGGTCTGAAACCGCTGCTCGACGCGGTGCTTGCCGCGTGGAACGCTTAGACCACACCCAAACGAGCCGACAGGCTCGTTTTTTGCGCTCTAATGCAGATAGCCGCCGTATATTTCGTGCATATCCAGCCCGGTGTCCTCAAGATAGGTGTAGCTCTGCGGGACATCTCCGACGATGACCGTCTCGGCGGCTACCACCTGTGAGCTGACCGTCGTAGAGGTCTCGTATCCGGGGAGCAGTATCGTTATCTCCGCGCTGACGGTGACGATTATCTGGTGCCTGGTCTGGTTTATTCCGGCGGTGGAGACGTTGGTGGAGAAGTCCGCCCACGCGCTGCCGACCGGCACGATGATTATCGGAATGTTCGGACCGCGTCCGCTGAACAGTTCACCGTCGATTATGTTGCCGAGCGGTATGTACAGCTCGGAGTTGTCCATGTTGTTTATCCGTTCGAGAACCAGAGCGGTCACGTCCGATTTGAATCGGTTTATCGCCGCCATATCGGTCTTCAGCGCCGTGACCCGACCGTTTGCGTCGGTCTCCAGATGGATAAAGTCCTCGTATTCCACGCCCGCAAGCGCTATCTGATCGTTTATCGCGTCGTTTATCACCTCTCCCGCGAGATACACGACTCGGCTTGTGGCGAGCTTTTCGACCACCGGCGTAAGGCGCTTTTTGAACCAAGCAGCGGCAAGAGCTATCACGACAATGACGACGGCAAGCTTTATCAATCGCCTTGTGCCGGTATGCTGTACGGCGAGTCCGCGCCGCGATCGCCGACGCACCCGCGCGCGCCGTATGGCTACCGAGATACGGCCCATTGTATCGCCTCCCGTTAAGTCTATGCGTTGGCGGGCTGTCCGCTTTCGCATATTTTTGATTTCCCGGGAAACAATGGGCGTGAGGTGGGAAAATGCAATTGGTTTTTGTTCGCGCACTGATACTTTATGTCATAATCGTTGTCGCGATGCGTGTCATGGGAAAACGCCAGCTTGGGCAGCTGTCCGCGAGCGAATTTGTCGTGGCGATGATGATGAGTGAGCTTGCGAGTGTGCCGATGCAGGACACGGGAATACCGCTGTTATATGGAATTATCCCGATAGCGCTGCTCGTAGGGCTGGAGTTCCTGTCGACCTTCGGGGAGATGAAGAGTATCAGATTTCGCACGCTTCTGAGCGGCAGACCGTCGATAATCGTCCGCGAGGGAAAGATAGACCAGCGCGCGCTGCAAAAGAACCGCATGACGGTGGACGAGCTTATCGAGGAGCTGCGAAAGAAGGACGTCACCGACCTGAATAAGCTGCGTTATGTGATACTCGAGCCGGGCGGGAAGATATCAACGGTACTCTACTGCGCGGACAGCCCCGCCACGCCGCGCGACTTTGGGCAGAATCCGGTGGAGAAGGGACTGCCGATGACGCTTATAAGCGACGGTCGGATAATCGGACACAACCTCGAAAAGCGCGGACTTGACCGAGTATGGCTGGACAAGACGCTCGCGACGAGCGGCAAAGCTCCCAGCGACATATTCCTTATGACGATAGACGACAGCGGCTCTGTTTTTGTCGAGCCAAAGGAGGCAGGATGAGGTATTTGCTTATCGGACTTGCGATAATCGCGGCGGTTGGCGCGTTCTGCATGATAAACGGCGCTATAGTAGACCGCAGTCTCGGCGAGCTTGAGGAGATCGTGGCTCTCGCGATAGAGCGGGTCGCGGAGGGAGACGACGCAGGCGCGCTCGAACAGATAAACCACGCAAGCGAACTCTTTGACGAGCGGTCGTTCTATCTCACGACAATGCTTATCCATCGTGGTGTGGACGATGCGTACAAGCAGATACTCATCACAAAAGAGATGCTGGAGATGGAGGAGGATGTGGGCGACGCACTTCCGGCGGCATACGAGGCGCTGAAGCTGCTCAGGCGAGAGGAAAAACTGCTGCTTGGCAACATCTTTTGAGCGTGATTCCGCTTGCCAAAACGGTAGATTTGGGGTATAATTTTCTCAAGAAAATCTGCCAAACGGAGAGAGCTTATGAGTGACATTGAGAGGGAACTGGCGGCGCTGAAGTCGGAGATAGAAGTCCACTGGCGCAGGTACTACATCGAGGACGCGTCGACGATAACCGACTATGAATACGACATGCTGATGCAGCGCCTGAAGGCGATAGAGGCGGAGCATCCCGAGCTGATAACGCCCGATTCGCCGACACAGCGGGTTGGCGGCGCGGCGGTCGCGGGATTTGAGGAGGTCACGCATCGTGTGCCGTTGCAGAGCCTAAACGACGTGTTCAGCGAGGAGGAGGTACGCGACTTCGATACGCGTATGCGCGAGCTGTTCGGTGACCGTGTGGAGTATACGGTAGAGCCGAAGGTGGACGGCCTGTCGATGTCGCTTGAGTACGAGAACGGCATACTGACGCGCGGAGCGACGCGTGGAAACGGCGCGGTCGGCGAAAACGTGACAACGAATCTGCGCACGATACGCACGCTTCCGCTGCGCACGACCGAAGCCTCCGCCGAGCTGATAGTCCGTGGAGAGGTGTATATGCCGCGCAAGGTGTTCGAGGAGCTGAACGCGGAGCGCGAGCGTGACGAACAGCCGCTGCTCGCGAATCCCCGCAACGCCGCGGCAGGCGCTATGCGTCAACTCGACCCAAAAGTTGCCGCCGCGCGCCGGCTCGATCTGATAGTTTTCAACCTACAGCTTGTAAATGGGAAAGCCTTTATAACACATTCGGAGACATTGGATTTCATTGCGGCGCAGGGCTTCAGGACAATACCGTACACGCGTTGCCGCACAATAGATGAGGTTATTCAGCGCATACATGATATCGGAGAAAATCGGGAGCAGTTCCCGTACGACATAGACGGCGCGGTCGTAAAGCTAAACAGCTTGACAGACCGTGAGACAGCCGGTTCGACCGCAAAGGCGCCTCGCTGGGCGGTCGCGTTCAAATATCCGCCGGAGGAGAAGCCGTCCCGTCTGAAGGCGATAACGATACAGGTCGGAAGGACTGGCGTTTTGACCCCCAAGGGAGAGATAGAGCCGGTTCGGCTCGCGGGCACGACGGTAACCAACGTGACGCTGCACAACGAGGACTTTATCGCAGAGAAGGATCTGCGGATAGGCGACACGCTCATCGTCCGCAAAGCGGGTGATATCATTCCCGAAGTTGTCGGAGTTGACTATTCAAAGCGTCCAAACGATGCCGAAAAGTACGAATTTCCGAGAACCTGCCCGGTCTGCGGCGCGGCGGCGGTCCGCGAAGAAGGTGCCGCTGCGGTTCGGTGCACCGGTGCGGAGTGCCCGGCGCAGCTGGTGCGAAGTATCGCGCACTTCACATCCCGCGACGCGATGGATGTCGAGGGCATGGGCATGAAGGCGTGTGAGCAGTTTGTTGCGGCTGGCATCCTGCGCTCCTGCGCCGACCTGTACACGCTCACTGCGGAACAGGTCTTAGGGCTTGAGGGATGGGCGGAAAAGTCCACTCAAAACCTGCTTGCGAGCATCGAAAACTCGAAGCACGCGGGTCTGGATAAGCTGCTCTACGCGTTCGGAATACGCCACATCGGACAGAAGGCGGCGCAGCTGTTGGCAAAGAAATACAAGACTTTTGACGCGCTTTTGGCGGCGGACGCGGATGATATCGCCGGAATATACGACGTCGGAGAGGTAATGGCGGACAGCTTTGTAGCCTGGCGCAGCGGGGCGGGGCATCTTATCGAGCGGCTTCGTGAGACGGGAGTGGACTTCACATACTCGGATGACGGCGGATCGGACAAGCTGGAGGGCAAGACCTTCGTCCTGACCGGCACACTGTCCAAGTATACGCGAAAAGAAGCGGAGGCGCTCATACAGCGCGCCGGCGGGAGCTGCTCGTCGAGCGTGTCCAAGAAGACTGACTATGTCGTAGCGGGTGAGGACGCCGGCTCCAAGCTCCGTAAAGCTCAAGAACTTGACATTCCGATTTTGAGTGAAGATGATCTGGAAAAACTGTTAAGCGAATAACTTTACGGACACAAATTCCGACAAAGAATACAGCTTTACAGAAGAGAGGCGCGCCGCCTCTCTTTTTTCTTTGCATATATCGCGGACAAGCGCAATATGCTTGCAACAGAACGGGAGGTGCAAGTATGGACTATTTCGTATCGAGATACATATCGGCGGTGGAACTGCTTCCGTCAAGGCTTCGTGCCGCGACAATGGCGCTGGACGACGAGCAAAAGGCTGCGGCGGAGGAGTTTCGGCTGCGTGTCGGTCGGCGGATGAGCGTGCTCCTGCCCGACGGAGAACTGCCACTTGACAGCGCGCCGATAACGCCGGAGGACGTGTCCGAGACCGCCGCTCGCGCGGCACGCGGCTCGCTTCACAGCGTATCGGACGAGCTTGCGGCGGGCTTTGTCACGGCGCAGAACGGACATCGACTGGGTCTATGCGGGCGCGCGGTGATGGAAAGCGGCAGTTGTAGGACGATGCGCGACTTTTCGTCGGCAAACCTGCGCATCGCAAAGGCGGTGCGCGGCGCCGCAGACGGCGTGTTTTCGCGGATAGTCGGCGAGCGGGTATTTTCAGCTCTGATACTTTCGCCGCCCGGCGCGGGCAAGACGACGCTGCTGCGCGATCTGGTGCGTCAGGCGGGCAACGCGGGGATACGCGTGTCGGTAGCGGACGAGCGCGGTGAGCTGTCGGCCTGCGGCGCGGGAAAGCCGGGGTTCGACGTCGGCGAATGTGTGGACCTGATGGTCGGCGCGCCCAAGGCGATGGCGGCGCTCGGACTTCTGCGCTCGATGAATCCGCAGGTGGTCGCGTTGGACGAGATAACCGACCCCGCCGACTTCGACGCGATAGCGCGGATAGTCGGCTGCGGCGCGGCGGTATTTGCCACGATACACGCGAACGGAATGGACGAGCTTCGCAGCCGCGCGGGTCTCACGTCGATACTGCCCGCGTTCGAGAAGTTCGTCGTTATCGAGCGCAGCGGCGGGCGGAGGACGACGACTGTGCTCGATCCACCGAGCGAGTCATGATACGCGCGATAGGCGCGGCGCTCGCTATGCTCGGGTCGACAGGGATCGGTCTGCGCGCATATCTGGCGCTGTCCGCGCGAGTGCGAGAGCTTGCGGGGTACTCGTCGATGCTTGAGATACTGCGCTGCGAGATCGAGCTGCGGCTCACGCCTATCGACCGCGCGCTCGAGACCGCGAGAAGCACCGGTTCGGCGCGGACGTTCGTGGAGCGCGTGCTGGACGGTGTTAGGCGGCGGGGATGCGCCGAGGTATCGGAGGTGTGGTCGGACGCCGCGTCTGTCGAGTCGCGCGAGATACGGGCGGTGCTCGCGGAACTGTCGCCGGTACTTGGACGCTACGGCGCGGCGGAGCAGGGCAGCGCACTTGCCGACGCGCGGCGAAGGATGGACGCGCTGCGAGAACAGGCGGAAAGCGACCTGCGCCGCAGCGGCAAGCTGTATATGATATTTGGGATTTGCGGCGGTATCGCCGTGACTGTGCTGTTTATATGAGGAAAGGATATCAAAAATGCAGGTTGATCTGATATTCAAGATAGCGGCGATAGGCATACTGGTGGCAGTGCTCAACCAGCTGCTGGTCCGCTCGGGACGTGAAGAACAGGCGATGATGACCACCTTAGCGGGGCTTGTGGTCGTGCTTATGATGCTGCTTGAGCAGATATCAAACCTGTTCGATACGGTCAAATCGCTCTTCGGGCTTTGACGATGTATGGACACTGTTGTAAAGGTCGCGGCGGCGGGACTGCTTGCGGCGGTCTCCGCGCTCGTGCTGAAAAAGGACAACCCGGCGGGCGCGTTTATGATAGCGCTTGCCGCAGGTGTGGTGATAGTCGGCGCGGCGATGGGGTTCATCTCCCCGATAGCGGACTTTCTGCGAACTCTCGCCGACGCGGCAGGCGTCGCGCCCGAACACTTTTCGGTGCTGTACAAGACGCTTGCGATAAGCATTATAAGCTATGTCGCGGCGGAGAGCTGCAAGGACGCGGGAGAAAAGGCGGTGGGCGGATACATCGAGCTTGCGGGAGGCGCCGCGGCGTTGTACGTCTCGCTGCCGCTTTTGTCGGCTGTATTCTCGCTTATGCGTTCGTTTTTGCGATAGACGCGGCGGCGCTGGACGAGCGGACGATATATAGCGAGCAGTACGAGGCTTCCGGCGCGGCGAGCATAGAGATACCAGCCGAGGCGTATGAACTGTTCGGCGGCGCGGACATAAACTCGCTCACCTTGGACGATGGGCTGAGGCTGCTTTGGGAGGGTGCGGGACGCGGCATCGGCGGATATTTCAGGCAGGCGGCTCTGCCCGCGGTGTCCGCGCTGATGGTAGTGCTGCTGTGCGGCGCGGCGGAGACGATGTTTCCCGAGCGTGAACGGACGATGCGGGTGCTGCCGCTCGTCGGAACGCTCGCTATCGCGGCGGCGGTCTGCGGCGACCTGTTTGCGCTCGTCGGCTCGGGACGCAGTGCGGTGGAGACGCTCAGTACCTTCTCAAAGTCGCTCCTTGCAACGCTTGCGGCGACAGGAGCGGCGGTCGGAGCACCCGGCGGCGCGTCGGCTCGATACCTCGCCGCGATACTCTTTTCGGACGCGCTGATAACCGTTATCGACCGCGTGCTCATCCCCGCGCTGACGGCGTATGTGCTTGTGTGCATAGCTGACGCTGCGATAGGCGGGGACACGCTCGGCGGGCTTGCGAAGTTTCTGAAGACTGCGGTCGTGACCGTCCTTACGCTTGTTATAACCGGATTCACGCTCTATCTCACCGTGAGCGGGATTGTGGCTGGCGGAGCGGACGCGCTGACGATAAAGGCGACAAAGACGGTTATATCAAACACCGTGCCGGTAGTGGGCGGTGCGCTCGCCGACGCGTCCGAGACGGTGATAGCGTCGACAAGGCTGGTAAAAAACGCCGCCGGAGTGGTAGGTATACTGGCGCTTGCGGCAATGGCTGTCGGCTCGTTTCTGCGGCTTGGCGTGCGGTATCTGCTGCTGAAGGTTGCGGGTGCGGTAAGCCCGCTCGCGGGTGGGGGACGGATGGGAAAGCTAATTGAAAACCTCGCGGGCGCGTTTGGGATACTTCTCGGAATGATCGCCGCGTCAGCGCTGATGGCGCTAATAGCGGTGGTCGCAATGATATCGCTGTGAAAGGAGAGGAGAATGTGGAATTTTTGGGCAGCTGGATAATCGGTATCACCGCCGCCGGGCTGATATTTTCGGCGGTCCTGGCGCTCGCGCCGGAGGGAAATGCGAAACGGGTCGTGCGGCTTGCGGGCGGGGCTTGCGTGCTGCTCGCGACCTTCCTGCCGCTGAGCGGTTTGGACGCGGACGACTTCCTGCCGAACGCCTACGCGGCATCCGACGAGTATGCCGACGCGCTTAGCGAGCTTGGACGAACCAACTACGATCTGCAAAAAAACATCATAGAGCAGCGGATAAGCTCATATATTCAAGCGAAAGCGGACGCGCTTGGCTTGGACATCACGGCGGCCATAGGCTTTGAGGACCGCGACGGCTCGCCGTACCCGATAAGCGCGGTCATCGAGTGGTCGGGCGACGGGTCTGCGGTCGACGAGCTTGCGGACTATGTTGAGTCGTCGCTCGGCATTGACCGCGCGTCGCAGACGGTAAAGGAGCGGCAGCCATGAATCTGCAGCTTTTGTCACGGGTGCGCGACGCGGCGAAAAAGTACAAGTATCTGCTTGTCATCCTCGCCGCCGGCATACTGCTCATGCTGCTGCCGTTCGGCGGTGGGGAGAGTGCCGACAAGCCGACGGGCGCCGAGCCGAGCTACGACAGCTTTGAGCTTGCGGGCTTCGAGCGGGAACTTGCCGACGCGCTTTCGCAGATGTCCGGCGTTGGGAAAACGGAGGTGGTGCTGACGCTAAAGAGCACGATGGAGACTGTCTACGCGACCGACACGCGCACCGATAGGAAGGATGGGTCACAGTCGGAGCAGAGTGAGACGGTCGTTGCGAGCGCAGGCTCGGGAGTGCAGTCCGCCGTGGTCACATCCCGCCTATACCCGCAGTTTCAGGGGGCACTTGTGGTGTGCGACGGAGGCGGCAGCGCCTCGGTTCGGCTGGAGGTCACCCGAGCGGTCGCGGCGCTGACCGGACTTTCAAGCGACCGCATCACCGTTACTCGCAGAGATGCGCAGTAGCACTTTTGAATTGAATTTTGAGGAGGAATATGACTTGAACGCAAAAATTTGGAAGAAAAACGCGGTGCTTGCGACGGTGATACTTTTTGTCTGCGTCGCGGTGTACCTCAACTGGTCGTACGGACGCGACACCGCAACGGCGGGCAGCGTCTCGCCCTCGCCGACGGTAATGTCCACCGCAAAGCCGTCGAACGCGCCGACCGACAAGCTGACGCTGTCAAACGACGGCATAGGCGAGGTGTTGGACGCGGCGGCGAGCTCGCAGCCCAGCGCAAGCCCGACGATAAGCGATGAGAACGACTACTTCGCGTCGGCACGGCTCAACCGTCAGCAGGCGCGGGACAGCTCGCTTGCGATACTTCGCGAGAGCGGTTCGCTCGAGACCGCGTCGCAGGAGATGCGGGACGAGGCGATCGCGGCGGCAAACACCCTTGCGGCAAACGCCATGAAGGAGGCGGAGATCGAGGGCCTTGTCATGGCAAAGGGATTTGCCGAGTGCGTGGCGTACATATCGTCGGACGGCGTGGACATAGTCGTCGCGGCGCCGGACGGCGGACTGGTCGCCGAGCAGGTGTCGCAGATAAAGGACATCGTGGTAAACGAGACGCAGGCGTCGGTCGAGAGCATCAGGATAGTAGGCATGGAATAAATCGTCGGGAGGCTTGGCGCCTCCCGATTTTTTCTTGTCTTTTCGGGCGGCGTGTGGTATACTTGGTATACAAAATGCGTAACCATGCTCAAAAGTATTTTCGGAGGTGCTTTCATATGCCCGAAAACAGGGATTATATCACGTCGGCGGACGAAAACGGCAGCATAAGTATCTCGGAGGACGTTGTCTCGACCATCGTCGCGCTTGCCGTTACGGAGTCAAACAACGGGGTGCGTCTTGCCGGAGTGACCGCCGCGAACGGCGAAATGCCCGACCGCAAGAATCTCGCGAAGGCGATGCGCATAACCTCATCGGACAGCGGCAAGGTCGCTGTTGAGCTGTCGGTCTGCGTGCGCTATGGGGAGAAGATACCGGCGATTGCCGCGTCGCTTCAGGAAACGGTGGAGCAGGCGGTCGAGTCGCAGGCGGGGCTTTCGGTCGGTTCGGTCAACATTCATGTCGTGGCGCTCGATTTTTCGGCGCAGGAGGCGCAATGACAAGAAGCGAGGCGCGCGAGACTGCGCTGCAAATAGTCTTTGAGATGGGGTTCGGCTCGCCGTTTGCGGCTGCGAACTGGCGACTCAGCGACGAGGGATTTGAGAGCCTTGCGGAGCAGGGCGAGGTGTTCAAGCTGCCCGCCGATAAGGAGAGCTGCGAGTTCATCCACAAGCTGGTGGAAAACGTGGCGAACAACGCGGACGAGATAGACGGATACATCGCGAAATACTCCAAGGGCTGGCAGATAAACCGTCTGAGCCGCGTATGTCTTGCGGTGCTCCGGCTGTGCATCTGCGAGCTTAGATACATGGACGACGCGCCCGCAGCCGTCGCGATAAACGAGGCGGTCGAGCTGTCACGCAAGTACGACGAGGACGACGCACCGGCGTTTGTCAACGGCGTACTCGGCGCGTACTATCGAGGCGAGCACGGCGGGGAAGAATCGCCGAAGACAGAGGAAAAATGAGTCTCTTCGTTGGGTTCGATACATCAAACTACACCACATCCGTCGCCGCATTCGACGGCGAGCGGGTCTACTCACACAAGCGATTGCTCGACGTAAAGCCGGGTGAGCTTGGGCTTCGTCAGAGCGACGCAGTGTTTTCGCACACGCAGAGGCTTCCGGCGTTGGCGGGCGACCTGTTCTCCGAGGTGTGCGGCGAGATAGCCGCCGTCGCGGCATCGACGCGTCCACGCGCGGTGGAAGGCTCGTATATGCCCTGCTTTTTCGTCGGAGAGGGACAGGGAAGGGTGCTCGCCGCCGCGAACGGAGCACCGTTCTTTGCCGTATCGCATCAGCAGGGACATGTCGCGGCTGCCGCGTGGTCGAGCGGACATATGGACATCCTCGACCGCGAGTTTCTCGCCTATCACGCGAGCGGCGGCACGACCGAACTGCTCTATGTGCGTCCCGGGGATGACGGACTGCCGCAGTGCGAACGTATCGGCGGTACGACCGACCTCGCGGCGGGTCAGATAGTTGACCGATGCGGGGTGAAGCTGGGGCTGGGATTTCCGTGCGGCGCGGAGCTTGAAAAGCTTGCGCTCGCGTACGAACCGCAGAAGCCGTTCCTTCCGAAGGCTGACGGCTGCGAATTCTCGCTGAGCGGTCTTGAGAACAAGTTTTCCGCGCTTATCGGGGCCAAACCGCCCGAAACGGTGGCGCGATTCGTGCTGGACAGCATATCGGCGGTGCTCGAGCGCTGCGTCGACCGTGCGATTGAAAGGTACGGAAAACTCGAACTGCTCTGCGCGGGCGGAGTTATGTCGAACACGATAATCAAGGAGCGGTTTGAACGGAAATTCGGCGCATACTTTGCCGAACCGAGGTTTTCAAGCGACAACGCGGCGGGGGTAGCGCTGCTCGCGGCAAGACTTTTTGAGAGGGAGGGAGAGCATTGAGCGAACGCATCTACACGGTGTCCGAGATAAACGCGCACATAAAGATGCTCATTGAGAGCGACCGCGCGCTCGGGGATATATACGTCTCCGGCGAGTTGTCCAACTACAAGATGTACCCCTCCGGTCATCACTATTTCACGCTCAAAGACGGCGAGGGCACGCTCCGCTGCGTCATGTTCTCCCGTGAGGCGTCCAAGCTGAAATTCCGCCCCGAAAGCGGAATGAAGGTGATAATTCGCGGACGTGTGGCGGTCTATCCGCGAGACGGCGCTTATCAGCTTTACGCAAACGAGATGACGCCGGACGGCGTTGGCGCGCTGTTCATCGCGTATGAGCAGCTCAAGAAGAAACTCGAGGCAAAGGGATATTTCGACACTTCCCGAAAGCGCCCTCTTCCGAGATACCCGCAGAAGATATGCCTTGTGACGTCGCCCGCGGGCGCGGCGGTGCGCGATATGCTTCGCATACTCGGCAAGCGCTGGCCGTCCGCCGAGGTTGTGATCGTCCCTGTGCGCGTGCAGGGAGAGGAAGCCCCGGGCGAGATAGCGGAGGCGCTCGACTATGTGAACGCGCACATCCCCTGCGACCTGATAATCACCGGACGCGGCGGCGGCTCGATAGAGGATCTGTGGGCGTTCAATGACGAGCGTGTCGCCGACGCGATATTCCGCTCGAAGCTGCCGGTGGTGAGTGCCGTCGGACACGAGCCGGACTTCACGATAAGCGATTTTGTTGCCGATCTGCGCGCAGCGACTCCGTCGAACGCCGCAGAGCTGACCACGCCCGACCGTGCCGAGCTGTCCACACAGCTTGCGGGTCTGATGATACGCCTTCGCACGCTCGCCGAGCGCCACATAAAGCTCGGCCGCACACGGCTGGACGCGCTTCGGCAAAAGCCGGTGTTTGCCGGACCGGAGGGCACCCTGCGCGAGCGTCGTCAGCGGCTGCTCATGGCGGAAGCCGCGATCGCGTCGGGGGCACAGTCCTACGTTGCGTCAAGGCGCGCGGAGATATCGCGGCTGGCGGCGAAGCTGGACGCCCTAAGCCCGCTTGCGGTGCTGACGCGCGGATATTCGATAGCCTCCAAACAGGACGGCGCGGCAATCCGCAGCGTAAAGGCGGTGGCACCGGGCGAGCGGGTAAGGCTTAGATTTTCCGACGGCTCGACCGACGCGCTGATAGTAGACGGTGACACCGAACCGCCGAAGAAACCGAGAGCAACAAAACAAAAGTCGTCAGAAGATTCCCCGGAACAGCTTGAAATACTATAAAGAGGTGACATTATGGCAGAGAAAATCGAAATGACTTTTGAACAGTCGATAAAGCGGCTGGAGCAGATAGCACAGCTTCTTGAAAACGGAGAGACGCCGATAGAGGAGTCGCTCGAGCTCTTTGAGGAGGGTGCGGCGCTGCTTAGAACTTGCAACAAGACGTTGGAGGACGCGGAAAAGAAGGTCAGCCTGCTCGTCGGCAAGACGGAGGACGGAGAGCCGCTGACCGAGCCGTTCGCCGAGATGGAGATACCTCAGTGAGCGCGCACCGCGACGAGCTGCTTGGGCGTGTCAATGCTGCGCTGGACAAGCTTCTCGCGCCGCAGGGAGACATTGCACCGCTGTATGAGTCGATGCGTTACAGCCTGCTTGCGGGCGGGAAACGCCTCCGCGCGATAATGCTCATAGAGTTTTGCGAGCTGTTTGGCGGAAGTTTTGACGATGCAGTCGACTTTGCGTGCGCGATAGAGTGCATACACGCCTATTCGCTGATACACGACGACCTGCCCTGCATGGACAACGACGACCTGCGTCGCGGCAAGCCGACGAATCACATCGTCTACGGCGAGGCAAACGCGCTGATAGCGGGCGACGCTCTGCTGACCTACGCGTTTGAGCTTATGCTCGAATCTACTGCGAAAAACGGGTACGGCAGTCGCGGCATAGAGGCCACGCGTGTTATCGCTCGTGCCGCCGGAGTGAGCGGAATGTGCGGCGGGCAGCTGCTCGACATGGAAAACGAGAGTCAGAGCGCCGACCTTGACCGACTTGTGCGCACCTGCTCGCTCAAGACTGGCGCGCTGTTTACGGCGGCGTGCGAGGCGGGGGCGATACTCGGCGGCGCGGACGAGAGGGGACGCAAAGCCGCGCGCGACTACGCCTACAACGTGGGACTGGCCTTCCAGGTGGTGGACGATATGCTCGACGTCGTCGGAGATGTCGAGAGCTTCGGCAAGGACACCGGTGCGGACGCGCGGCAGGGCAAGCACACGTTTGCAAGCGAACTCGGCCTTAGCGAGTGCCGCAGACTTACAAGTGAGCTGACCGCCTCGGCAAAACAAGCTCTTGAAGGATATCGCGGCGCGACCGAACTTATGACGCTCTGCGACGAGTTGGGGAATCGGACTTTTTAAGGGTTTCGGAACAGAGAAAGGGGGACAAAAGTGCTGCACAATATTGCGACGTTTTTCCAAAATGTATTTGCGAACCGGATCATTAACGCGGCGCTTGTCGCCTGGACACTTGCGCAGGTGATAAAGGTCATAATCGAGCTTGCGCGCTACAAAAAGCTGAACATGCGCCGCCTTTTCGGTGCCGGCGGCATGCCAAGCTCACATTCGGCGACCATATGCGCGGTGGCGACGATGGTATGCCGGCTGGCGGGATTTGAGTCGGTGGAGTTTGGAATCGC
Source organism: uncultured Oscillospiraceae bacterium (assembly GCA_964493515.1). Classification (GTDB taxonomy): domain Bacteria; phylum Bacillota; class Clostridia; order Oscillospirales; family JAAYOS01; genus CANRIN01. Next base: position 27,985 of record CAZBNJ010000004.1, read on the forward strand.
GGCGATCTTCGCGTTTATTGTCATATTTGACGCAACGAGCGTGCGCCGCGCGGCGGGCAATCACGCACAGATACTCAACGTCATGATGCAGAACGAGGACAAGCAGACGCCGGAGCTGTTCGGGCGCGAACTGAAGGAGCAGCTTGGCCACACGCCGTTCCAAGCGCTTATGGGCATACTGCTCGGAATAGTGGTTGGACTTGTGATATAATCGCATATAAACACCTGATTTGGACGAAAACAGCCGAATACGCCGAAAAACCGCCACTTGAAATGTAGGCGGTTTTGTGCTATACTAACCTTTGCATAATGGTGGCGCAGTATCCTAGTCAGAGCAGTCGGTTCCCAGGACGGGCCTAAAAATCCGTTGAAGGGCACATCGATGAAGTCCCTGGTGTTTGCTTCTTTCGCCCAGATTGGGGTGGATGCTGGGGGTTAAGGTCTCAGGGCGGCTTGCAATGGCATGCAAATACCGACCCTGTCTCCGTGGAGACCCGCCGTTGTGCCGGACTCCTATGCAGGCGCCCGTAAGGAGCGCCCGGGACACCCGGTACGAGGCGGGGTGAAACCTGTATTGCGGTGCAAAAGTTCGTAACCTTATGTGTTCGATCATGTAGCGCTGTGTACAGAGTAGCCTGCCTTGAGTGGGTATGGTGGATTTGGGACAGGCGCAAACGGTCGCCGGCCGCGGCCTTTGCGTCATCGCTCGATGAAACCATGCTTGCAAAAGAGGCTAAGAACCGCTCTGCCTGCAGTGGAAAACACCTAGGCTGTCTTTCGTGGGTGATCGAGGGATTGCAGTACGGACTAAGTGGCAATTCGGTACTCCTCGGAGCGCGAGCATTAAAGGGAAACCGCCTCCAGCGGCGACGCGGGGTTTGCTTGTGTGGAAATCAGACCGAACCTAAGCCGTAAGATTTACTTCGATCGCTGCCACCTTATTATGCGATTCCAACTTTTTAATTGAAAGGACGATAGTTCAAAATGGACGGAGACCGAAGTAGTCCCGAAACATCAAAAGCAAAGAAAAAGCCCCCGTCAACACTGCGAAAGAATTTCAATGCGCGCTGGCTGATAACGATATTTTTCACCACTCTCGCGATCTCGATGACGCTGAGCTTCCTGTCCAGTGAGGCGCTGGAGGGCGTAGGGTATGCGGTCGCGTTCTGCGCGCTGGGATTTTTCATACTGCTCGGAATCGGATTTGATATAATCGGCGTCGCGGTGACCGCGGCGGAGGAGAAACCGCTCAATTCGATGGCGGCACGGCGGGTGAACGGCGCGAAGGAAGCGCTTTCGCTCGTGCGCTCCGCGGATAGGGTGTCCTCCTTTTGCAACGATGTCGTCGGCGACATATGCGGCATAATCTCCGGCTCGACCGGCGCCGTGATAGCGGCTCGACTGGTACAGAACTTCAGCGTTTCAAGTGTGCTCATAACGCTCCTCGTAAGCGGCATCGTCTCAGCGCTTACGGTCGGCGGCAAGGCGATAGGCAAGACTTTCGCCATCAACTTCAGCACGCAGATAGTCCATTTTGCCGGACGCGTCATCTTCTTTTTCAAGAACATATTTAGCTTTGGCTGGCTAAAAAGAGGTAAGTAAGGGGTCTTTTTGTGGCAATCTTAGAGAAAATAAACTCCCCGCAGGACATCAAAAAACTGGATGCGACGCAGCTCGACACGCTTTGTGCCGAGCTGCGCGTTGCTATTATTGAGGGGACGAGAAACTCGGGAGGGCATCTCGCGGCCAGTCTCGGTGCGGTGGAGCTGATAGTGGCGCTGCACCGGGTATTCTCGACTCCGCACGACCGAATAGTCTTTGACGTGGGACACCAGGCTTACGCACACAAGCTGCTCACCGGACGGCGCGAGCGGTTCTCAACGCTGCGTCAGTTGGACGGTCTGGGAGGATTTCCCGACCCGGCCGAGAGCGAGTACGACGCGTTTCGGGTGGGACACGCGTCGACCGCGGTATCGGCGGCGCTCGGTATGGCCCGTGCGCGCACACTAAAGGGCGAGGACAACCACGTCATCGCGCTGCTCGGCGACGGCGCGCTGACCGGCGGCATGGCTTACGAGGCGCTGACCGACGCGGGACAGTCCCGCGAGCGACTGCTCGTCATACTAAACGACAACGAGATGTCGATATCGCAGAACGCGGGCGGCGTGGAGCGACTGCTCGGACGGCTGCGTCTGCGTCCGGGATATATGCGCGCCAAGGGACGCGTGCGGTCGCTGACCGCCAAGGGAAAATTCGGACGCGGCGTGTACCACGTCGTACACCGCACCAAACAGTTTGCAAAGAGTCTACTCATCCGCTCGAATATCTTTGAAGATATGGGCTTTACCTATCTCGGGCCGGTCGACGGACACGACGTTAAGCGACTCGTGCGGCTGCTGGAGCTTGCAAAGAGCTATGACGGACCGGTGCTGATACACGCGGTCACGGTCAAGGGTCGAGGGTACGCGCCGGCGGAGAAGGCTCCGCAGGACTACCACGGTATATCGCCAAAGGACGCGCCGAAGGTAGAAAAGAGCTATTCGAGCGCGTTCGGCGAGGCGCTGTGCGAGCTTGCGCGTGCCGACAGCCGAATCTGCGCGATAACCGCGGCGATGCAGAGCGGAACAGGACTTGAGCGGTTTGCCGCCGAGTTTCCGAACCGTTTTTTCGACGTCGGCATAGCGGAGGAGCACGCGGCGACGATGGCGGCGGGGCTTTGTGCGGCGGGGATGAAGCCGGTGTTCGCGGTGTACTCGACGTTCGCCCAGCGGTGCTACGATCAGATGCTGCACGACGTTGCACTGCAAGGACTTCCGGTCGTGTTTGCGCTCGATCGAGCGGGACTTGTCGGAGAGGACGGAGCGACCCACCACGGCGTGTTCGACCCCGGATTTGTCGCTCAGATGCCGGGCGTTCGGATGCTCGCGCCGGCGGGACTTGAGGAGCTGAAGGGCTATCTGTCCGATGCGCTCGACTGCGGCAAACCGTGCGTCACCCGATACCCGCGCGGCGGCGAGGGACGGTGGCACGGTGTGTCAAACGGCCCGTGCGAAGTGGTGCGCGAGGGTACGGATGTTGCGATAGCCGCGTATGGACATATGCTCACAAATGTGCTTGACGCCGCCGAACTGCTTGAAAAACGGGGAATTTCGGCAGAAATAGTTAAGATAAACGAACTAAATCCGCTCGACTGCGAGATGATATTCGCCTCGGCTCGCAAATGCGGAAAGCTCGTTGTTGCGGAGGACTGCGTCGCCGTCGGCTCGGTGGGTCAGCGACTCGCCGCCTCGGCTATGATAGCGGGCGAGAGCTTTGCGGTGCGGCTCGTGAACCTCGGCGAGCAGTTCTGCGAACACGGCAGACTCGACGAGCTTGAGCGGCGATACCACATCGACGCGCAGAGCATCGCGGAGGTCGCGGCATGGCAAAGCTGAGGCTTGACAAGCTGCTCATCGCGCGCGGAATGTTCTCCAGCCGCGAGCGGGCGCGTGAGGCGATAATAAACAGAGAGGTGTTTGTCGGAGGAAAAGCCGAGACCAAGGCGGGCGCGCAGGTCGACGAGTCGGCGGAGATAGAATTTCGCGGGCGTGCGCTGCCGTTTGTGTCTCGCGGTGGGCTGAAGCTGGAAAAGGCGCTTAAAGTGTTTGGAATAGACCTGAACGGTGTGCACGCCGCAGATATCGGCGCGTCCACCGGCGGGTTCACCGACTGTATGCTGCGTGCGGGCGCGGAGAAGGTGGACGCGATAGACGTCGGCAGCGATCAGCTTGCCGAGAGCCTTCGCGCAGACCCGCGTGTTGTCAACATGGAGCGCACCAATATCCGCGACCTGGAGCCTTCACACATCGGCGAACCGCTCGATTTTGCGTCTATCGACGTGAGCTTTATCTCGCTTGGACTGGTGCTGAAGCCGGTTCGCGGCATACTGAAGGACGACGGCGAGGTCGTGGCGCTCGTCAAGCCGCAGTTTGAGGCGGGTCGCGAAAATGTGGGAAAGAAGGGTGTCATGCGCGACCCGACGCTGCATCTGATGGTGCTGGAAAAGTTCGTTGAAAACGCGAATTCGGCCGGATTTTCGGTCGCTGCGCTCGACTATTCGCCGATACGCGGGCCGGAGGGCAACATTGAATATCTAGCCCATCTGGTCGTCGGCGAAGCTAACGGCAAATTGGATTTGAAAACACTGGTTTTCCGCTCACATGAGGAGCAGGACAGATAAGGCTTGAAAAACCGACATATTTTTGGTATCATACATATGAGGATAATTAAATATGGAGGTCGAAGGAGGGACACCGTATGAAAAAGGAGCGACAGTCCAAGATAATCGAGATTGTGCGCGGAGGCGCGGTCGGCACGCAGGACGAGCTTGTCGACGAGCTTAAACGCGCGGGATACGACGTGTCCCAGGCGACTATTTCGCGCGACATAAAGGAGCTTCGCCTGCAAAAGACTGCCGACGCGACAAACGGATACCGCTATGTCCTGCCCAGCGAACAGCAGAGCGGCAGCGGCGGTGACGCTCGCCTAAAGACGATATTCGGACAGAGCGTGGTCAAGGTGGATTTTGCGCAAAACATCGTGGTCATAAAGACGATGCCCGGGCTTGCGTCGGCGGCTTGCGCGGCGGTGGACGGGATGCACCTGGACTATGTTCTGGGCACGCTTCAGGGCGACGACACCGGACTTGTGGTGGTACGCGACGAGACGTCGGCAAAGGAACTTTGTATGCATTTGGAAGCGATTTGCGAGGGTTAAAGGGAAAATGCTTGTCTTTTTGCAGATAGAAAACATAGCGGTGGTGGAGCGCGCGGAGGTAGAGCCGGGCGAGCATTTCAGCGTGCTCACCGGCGAGACCGGAGCGGGAAAATCCATCGTTATCGACGCGATAAACGCCGTTCTGGGCGAGCGTATGCCGCGCGACCTGATTCGCTCGGGAGAGAAGAGCGCGACGGTCAGCGCGTGCTTTTCGCCGCTTGCGCCAAGCGTCACGGCGTGGCTTGAGGAGAACGGATACGAGCCGGACGAGGACGGTTCGCTCATCATTCGACGCAGCTTGTCGGCGGACGGAAAGAATCTGTGCCGCGTAGGCGACCGCCCGATAAGCGTGTCGCTGTTGAAAACGCTCGGCGCGCTGCTTGTCAACATCCACGGACAGCACGACAGCCAGCAGTTGCTGGACGAGCGCAGCCATCTGAAATATCTGGACGGATTTGCCGCAAACTCCGCCATTTTTGATGATTACAGGTCGAAATACGAAGCTTTGCGCGAGATACGCAGGGAGATAGAAAAGCACAGCCTCGGCGAGGAGGAGAAGGCTGTCAGGGCCGATTCACTTCGCCGCCGTATCGAAGAGGTGGAGTCCGCAGAGCTTGAGGTGGGCGAGGAGGAGGAGCTGACCGCGCGCAGGTCGGTGCTGCTCAACGCGCAGAAATTGAGCGACGCGGTAGACGAAGGGTTTCTCGCGCTGTACGGCGGCGACGATTCGCTCGGTGCGTGCGCGCTTGTGACGGAGGCCGCCGACGCCTTGGCGCGCGCGGTGATGGACGATCCGAGCCTGACCGAGCTGTCGATAAAGCTGAACGACCTGAAGTTTGCGGCGGAGGACGCTGCCGAGG
>CAZBNJ010000004.1:33609-55024 GCA_964493515.1 uncultured Oscillospiraceae bacterium
GTCGGTCGAGACGATACTCGAAAACCTCGCATCGTGGAAAAAAGAGCTGGAGGACATCGAGTTCAGCGACGAGGCGCTTGGGAAGCTGGTAAAGCAGGAGGAAAAGGCGCTCGCGGAGGCTAAATCCGCCGCGGACAAGCTGCACAAGTCGCGAGTGGTTGCGGGTGCGGCGCTTGCGGGTGCGGTGGAGAAGGAGCTTGCCGAGCTGGATATGCCGCGCGTCAAGTTTGAGGTCGAGATAGACGAGACGGAGATGGGTTCGACCGGCGCGGACAGCGTGCGGTTCCTGATATCCGCAAATCCCGGAGAGGCGGCAAAGCCGATATCGCGCATCGCGTCCGGCGGCGAGCTCAGCCGGATAATGCTTGCCATGAAGTCGGTGCTTGTCGCGTCCGACGAGGTGGCGACGCTCATTTTCGACGAGGTGGACGCGGGGGTCAGCGGACGTGCCGCGCAGCGGGTGGCGGAAAAGCTTGCCTCGATAGGACGCTCCCGCCAGGTGCTCTGCGTGTCCCACCTGCCGCAGCTTGCGGCGATGGGCGACTGCCAGCTCCTGGTAGAGAAGAGCGAGCGCGCGGGGCGGACATTTACCTCGGTAACGACGCTGGAAGGCGAATCGCGCGAGCACGAGATCGCGCGGATAATCGGCGGCGATGAGATAACCGATACGATACTCAAGAGCGCTCGCGAGCTTATCGACGCGGCGAGCAAGTATAAGGCAAAGCTTTGACAGAACAGGAGAGCAACTATGCTTTTTCACGAGATACGAAGTCCGGAGGAGATGCACGACCTTGTGATGGAGGTCGGGTTTCTGCCGCTGCTTGCAAACGACATCCCCGGATTTTCGCTGCGCGAGTGCAGTCCGCGCGAGCTGTGGTTCAACGGAGAGCCCGGCCCGTGGGAGTGGAAAGGCCCGGTCATTCAGATGGGCGGGTGCGTCTACGGAAAATTCTTCTGGAACAAGGCGGGTTATGTCAGCCTGGACTTCTTTGCCGACTTCCTGAACCATCGCCGCGAGAGCTTTGACATGGAGGACAAGTTCCTGGACGGTCAGGTGGCGTACAAGGATAAACTGCTCTACGACACGCTCAGCGAGCACGGGTCGCTGCTGACACACGAGCTGAAGAGCTACGCGAACTTCCGCAAGGGCGGAAACAAGGGTTTTGATTCGTCGATAACGCGGCTTCAGATGCAGACATACGTCATAATCGACGACTTTGAGTACCGCATGGACAAGTTCGGTATGGAGTACGGATGGGGAGTTGCGCGATTGACGACGCCGGAGATAAGGCTGGGCGCCGACTGGGTGGAAAACGCGTATGAGACGCCGCTGGAGCTGTCGAAAAAGCGAATATACGACCACCTCGCAAAGCTGCTTCCGCACGCAAACGACAAGCAACTGCTGGGTCTGATAAAATGAAAGACGCTCCCTCGGGAGCGCCTTTTTTCTTTATTCTGCGCGGTGTCTGCGGGATATCAGTATGCCGAGAGCAAAGAATACCGCGCCGCTCACGGCAACCACCAGGATGCTCACCCACGGCTCGACCACTGTGCCGCCGAATGAATAGCTGACACCCATGTGCGCGCCGAACCACTCTCTGACCTCCGCCGCGACCTGGGCGGGCGCACCGTCGAGCGAGTGAACGAGGTTCGGTTCGACAAGTATCTGCCGCATCAGCGCCGCCGAGTGCGAGGGCGGGAAGCATTTTATCACCGTCTGAACGGCGGACGGAAGCTCGCCGATCGGCAGGTATATGCCGGTCAGGAATCCGATGAGCGTGCCGATTATCGTGCTCGCCGCCGCAAACGCGGATTTGGACTTGAACAGGTAGACGAGAAGGAAGACCATCGCCGAGTTGGACGCCGCGGCAAGCATCGTTATGCCGATGAATTTCGCTATCTCGGCAAATCCGGGCAGGATACCGTCGGTCGCTGCGATGTACACGCAGCCAAGGCCGAACGCCACCAAACTCATTACAAGCCCGACGACAAACGAGCTGATTATGTACCCGCCGACGATAGACGAGCGCTTGACGGGGGAGGCGCGGAAGTCGCCTGCCTGGCCGTCGCTCCTGTCCTCGACCATTATCTCAAACGAGCCCATCGTCGTGGTCACGGTGCTGACGCACACAAGTCCCGCGACTATCCAGCTCGCCATGAGCGCCTTCGCCCCGGGCAGCTCGATGGATTTTGTCCAGACATCACCGAGGAACAGGACATAAAGCATTATCACGATAAAAACGCTGAGAAGCGAGAAAAAGACCGCGCTTTTCTGCCTGAAAAATATCCGCATATTGCGCTGCGCGAGTTTAAGCATCCTGCTCCACCTCCGAATTCTTCGTTATCGCAAGGAAGGCGTCCTCCATCGTGCCGTGGACGACTTCAAAGCTCTCCATCAGACCGTCGAGCGCGCCGAGTATCGGCAGCGCGTCGAGCGAAGAGGGGAGCGACGCTATCAGTATGCCGTTTTTCTCCTCAAACGCGATGCCGCGCGCGTCGAGTATCCGCACCGCTTCGGCGTCAGTAGGCTTGATGCGCAGAGTGTCGGTCGCGAACTGGTCCTCCAGGTCATATGGAGTGCCCTTTGCGGCTATCTCGCCGTGGTCGAGTATGACGATATAGTCGGCACCCGCCGCCTCCTCCATGTAGTGCGTGGTAAGAAATACGGTCATGCCGGTGGACCTTTGCAGCTCGCGCACCGTCTGCCAGACAGTCTCCTTGGTTTTGGGGTCGAGCCCGGTGGTCGGTTCATCCAAAAAGAGTATCTTCGGCGTGTTGACAAGTGCCCGCGCGATATCCGCCCGCCTGCGCTGACCGCCGGACAGCTTGCCGTATGGGCGGTCGACAAATTCGAGAGTGCCCGCGGCCTCGGCTGCCCTCTGCGCTGCGGATCTAAGCTCAGCGCCGGAAAGCCCGTACAGCGAGCCGCGTGTCGTGAGGTTTTCGCGCACGGTCAGCAGCCCGTCGAGCACGCTTGACTGAAACACCACGCCTATCTGTTTGCGTATCTCGTCGTCCTGCCGACCAAGCTCCAGCCCGTTTATCAGGACATGACCGCCGTCCGCCTTCAGCAGGGTGCAGAGTATGTCTATCGTCGTTGATTTGCCCGCGCCGTTTGGCCCGAGAAACGCGAACAGCTTTCCCGGCTCGACGTAAAAATCGATTCCCTTGACTGCTTCGAGACTGCCGTAGCTCTTGCGAAGTCCCGCTACCTCAATTATCTTTTCCATCCGGTCAGCTCCTTTCACGGGATACAGGATAGCAAAAACTCGTCGTCCGCGCAATGGGACGACGAGTAAGATGCCGAATATGAGCGGTAAGATGCCTGTCAGCGGCGGTCAATCTTTTTGTTTATGTCCGCGGTCTGCCGCTGCATGGCGCGGAGACTGACAACACCCTGTATCGCATAGGTCACGGCGAACACGGGCAGGACGGTCACGAGACAGTCGAGAAATGTCCGCCATGCCCACGGCCAGAAGCCGACAATCATGCCGTAGACCGAGGCTATGACAGCGGTGCATATGCCTCTTATCAAGCCGTCGACGATGAAGAAGGGGACGCCGCTTATCGTCATCTGCTTGTCCACCTGTATCCAGGCGACCTGGAAGGCGGAGATTATCGCGCAGAGCAGGAAACAGTGCAGGATGAGGTACTGAGTCATGTCTTCGTTGATAATGGCGAATATCACGACAAGAGCGGAAAACGACGTGGTGTGAATGCCCCAAAAGTGTTTAAGCGCGTCTTTCATCTTGTCACCCTCCTCTCAGTTAAACTTCGCGCGGAAGTCGGCGGAATAGTGCTTGGACACCACCACGCGCTCGCCGTTTTCGAGCATCACTATCAGCCGTCCGTTTATGTCGGCGCTGACCGAACGCACCGCCGATGTGTTGAGTATGCAGCTCTTGCTTATGCGCACGAAACTTGAGCCGGAGAGCATAACTTCCAGCTCATACAGCTTCAGGTCGCTCTCGAGCACCTCGTCACCGAGATAGAAAAATGTGCGGTTCTGCACCGATTCGATGTAGAATATCCGCTCAAGCGGCACCTTGCGCGAGATGCCGTCCTTCTTTGCATCCAGCGCGAAGGAGTAGAGCCGTATCTGCTCGATGATGCGCCGCAGCTTTGCGTCTATCGACGCGCATCGCACGATTATCTCAGGTTCGTCGCGGCGGTTGGGATCCTCCTCTACGATAAGCTTCATCTGCCGAGTATCTCTCCGACGAGCATATCCATGTTGTACATCCCGGGAGCTTTGCCCGCGAGGAACGACGCAGCCCGCAGCGCGCCCTCGGCAAATACCATGCGGCTTGCGGCGGAGTGGCGCAGTTCAATGACTTCGTCGTTTCCGGCAAAAATTATCTCGTGGTCGCCGACTATCGTGCCACCGCGCACCGCGCTGATGCCTATCTCGTCACGTGGACGCTCACGGCGGCGCTCGTGGCGGTCGTAGACATACTCGGCGGGGTGGTCGAGCCAGCGGCGTATCGCGTCGGCAAGCGCAAGCGCCGTGCCGCTGGGAGCGTCCAGCTTCTTGCGGTGATGGCGCTCGATTATCTCCACGTCGAAATTGGAGCCGAGTATCGCGGCGGCTTCGGACGCGAGTTTGGACAGTATCGCGATGCCGAGCGACATATTCGCCGAGCGGAATATCGCGACCGACTTTGCAGCCTCGTGCACCGCCTGCATCTGCTCGTCGGTGTATCCGGTGGTGAGCAGAACGGCGGGCGTGCGGTGGGACACGGCATACTCGAGCACGCCGTCCAGTGCCGAGACGTGCGAGCAGTCGATGAGCACGTCCGCCTCGCAGGGGGCGTCGGAGGGCTTTGCCACGACCGGAAAACCGAGCGAATCGGGAGCGGCCGGGTCTATGCCCGCGACTATCTTCAGCTCGGGCTGCTCCTTCACGCCCGAGATTATGCAGCCTCCGAGCCGTCCGCCGGCGCCGCTGAGAAGTATTTTTGTCATAGAAATTCACCTTCCTGTGTTGATTTAACTAAGCAGATTTTCCTCTATCCAACGGGCTACGCCGTCGTCGTCGTTGGACGCGCACCGCTCGCGTGCTGCGCGGAGCGCCTCATCTCCGGCGTTTGCGACCGCGACCGATACGCCAGCCGCCCGCAGAAGCTCCACATCGTTCAGGTCGTCGCCGAACATCACCGTCTGTTCAAGCGGCACGTTCCACAGCTCGCACAGTCGCTTGAACGCGTTCAGCTTGCTTGCCGAATCGGAGAGTATCATCGCGAGCGTATCCTCGCAGATGACGATGTGTATGCCCTGCGGCAGAAGCGATTCGAGCTCGCTCACCTTGGAGAAGCGGTCGAGCGGCAACAGTATTTTGTACACCGGCGTGGGGAGTGGGGTAGAAAAATCATCCGAAACCGGCATATAGTCCATATTCGGCCATACGCGCCTTGGATCGAAATTTGCGCGGGAAATGTCCAAGGTCTCCACGACTATCTCGGCGCTTGGTTCGAGCGACAGCGCGGCGCGGACTATCTCATCGGCGGTGCGCGCGTCTATCGTAAAGCGCTCCGGCTCGTTGCCTTCGAGCAGAAGCATCGCGCCGTTAAAGACTATCGCGGCGTCGCAGGGGAGGTCGAGTATCTGAAATCCCTTCTCCGCGCGGGCGGTAGCGGCGACGAACCTTATGCCCTTGGCTCGCGCGCGTCCGAGCACATCGCGGGTGTACGCGCTTATCGTCTTGTCGGTGCGAAGCAGGGTGCGGTCGAGGTCGCTTACGATGACTTTTATGTCGCGCATTAAACTCTCCTTTCGTTACAGCGACGCCGCCACCCGAATCCGAGCAGCGGCGCGTTTGTTTGTCACTTCAGCAGTCCGTAGTCCTTCAGCGTTTCGCGGAGCATGGCCTCGTTCTTGTCGCTCATCTCGCACAGCGGCATACGCGTCGGGCCGACGTCAATGCCCATCATGTTCATCGCGGTCTTGACGGGGATGGGGTTGGTCTCGACGAACAGCGCCTTCATCAGCTTGTAGTACTTGTAGTGCAGCTCGCGTGCCTTTGCCATGTCGCCGGCGAGACAGGCGTTTGCAAGCTCGGCGGTCTCGGCGGGGCAGATGTTTGACAGCACCGAGATGATGCCCTTTGCGCCGAGCGCCATCATCGGCAGGCAGAGCGAATCGTCGCCGCTCCACACGTTCATGTCGTCGCCGCACTCGTTGATTATCTGGCTGAGCAGCTCAAGGTCGCCGCTTGCCTCCTTGGTGCCGTTTATCATCGGGTGCTTCGCAAGCTCCTTGTACGCGTCGAGCGATATCGCCATGCCGGTACGCCCGGGTATGTTGTAGAGGATTATCGGAATTCCCACGCGGTCGGCGACATACTCGAAGTGCTTTACAAGACCCTTCTGCGTAGTCTTGTTGTAGTAGGGGGTGACCATCAGCAACGCGTCGGCACCGCTCTTTTCGGCGTTCTGGCTCATCATAACGGCGTGCGCGGTGTCGTTTGAGCCGGTGCCCGCGATTATCTTGATGCGGCCGTCCGCCTTTTTTATAGCGTACTCGACCGTTGCGAGGTGCTCGGGTATCGTCTGGGTGGACGCCTCGCCGGTCGTGCCGCAGACGACGAGCGCCTGCGTTCCGGCGGCTATCTGCTGTTCGATAAGCTCTCCGAACCGCTCAAAGTTTACAAAATCAGCGGTAAACGGCGTAACGATAGCCGTACAGGAGCCGGTAAAAATGGGAGTCTTCATAAGTAATTATCCTTTCAGTCAGTCGATGTAGCCCTCGGCGCACAGAAGCTCCGCAAGCTGTACAGCACCGCTGGCTGCGCCGAGCAGCGTGTTGTGCGACAGGGAGACGAATTTGTAGTCGTAGTGTTTGTCCTCGCGAAGTCTACCCACCGAGACCGCCATGCCGCCCTCCAGTTCGCGGTCGAGACGTGTCTGGGGACGGTCGGGCTCTTCAAAATAGTGGATAAACTTGTGCGGCGCGGAGGGGAGACCGAGCGCCTGCGGACGCGCGCGATAGCTCTCCCATTTTGCCTTTATCTCCTCAATGGACGGCTTCTGCTCGAAGGATACGAACACCGCCGCGAGGTGGCCGTCGCTGACCGGGACGCGTATGCACTGGGTGGTTATCGACGGAGTTTCGGCGTTTATTATGCCGTTTTCGCCGACCCTGCCCCATATCTTCATCGGTTCGAGTTCGCTCTTTTCCTCCTCACCGCCGATGTAGGGGATGACGTTGTCTATCATCTCCGGCCAGGTCTCAAAGGTCTTGCCCGCGCCGCTTATCGCCTGATAGGTGCAGGCAAGCACCTTGGTAGGACGATAGCAAAGAAGGGGATGAAGCGCGGGAACGTAGCTCTGAATCGAGCAGTTGGACTTGACCGCGATAAGCCCGCGCCTCAGCCCCAGTCGCTTTCGGAACTGCTCCACGACCGAGATGTGCTCGGGGTTGACCATCGCGACGACCATCGGTACGTCGGGGTCGTGTCGGTGCGCCGAGTTGTTCGACACCACCGGGCACTCACGCTTGGCGTACTCGAGCTCGAGGTCGTATATGTCCTGCTTCGGCATATTCACCGCCGAGAAGACGAAATCTACGCTGGAAGTTATCTTATCTATGTCCGCCGTGGCGTCGAGCACGACCATGTTCGCCGCCTGCTCGGGCATCGGCTCCTGCATCTGCCAGTGAGCGGCTTCCCGGTACGGCTTGCCCGCCGAACGGGGGGACGCGGCAAGCACACCCAACTCAAACCACGGGTGCTTTGCGACAAGAGTAACGAAACGCTGACCGACCATGCCGGTCGCGCCGATTATTCCTACCCTGTACTTCTTCATATGCAGTCCTCCCAATCAAGCGGTTGAAATGTGCGTTCAAATCTAGTATAATATATGCTGGTCGCTGATATCTGCTTACTGCCATCCATTTTATCACATACAGATATCCGCTGTCAATTATAACCGCACCCATACCGGAGGAATTTCAAATGAAAAGATTCGCAGCGCTGCTGCTTGTTGCCGCACTTTCGCTCGGAATATTCGCCGCGGCGGAGGAGGACTTTACCCCTGCCTCGTCGGAGGAGTCGTCGATACCCGAGGTGACGGCCGACCCGCCGGAGGAGACTGTCGAGCCGTCGGAGGAACCCACCGAGGAGCCGACCGAAGAACCGTCGCCCGAGCCGGTCGAGACGGTCATCGAGCCGGATGAGTATGTGGTGCGGGCAGGACTGTTCTACGGCTCGACCGCGCTGAAGTCGGCAAATCTTCAGAACGCGGTCGGTGCGGGCTATCTGTTTGGCTGGTTCGACTCCAACAACGCGTTTCACGCTATTGCTGAGACGGGCGAGACGCAGATAACCATGTCCGCGAGCGGCAAGTCCGCAACAGGATATGTCGTGACCAACACCAATACCGGCGCCGTCATCTACGAGTTCGACAACGGCGGCGCAAGCTTTGGCGTGCTGCCGACAGGGGCGGAGGACACGGTCACCTGGCACAAGGGCTACAAGTGGTCGGGCGGATTTGAGTACAGACGAGGCTCAAACGGTCTGCTGACCGTGATAAATGTCGTTGAGATAGGCGACTACACCAAGGGCGTGATACCCTACGAGATCGGCACAAACTGGACGGAGGAGGGCACGAAGGTGGGTGCTATCTGCGCGTCCAGCTTTGCCGTGTACAACCGAAACCGCCACAGGAGTGACGGCTTTGCGGTCTGCAACACCGACCACTGCCAGGTATATCAGGGTCAGAACCGCGCGACGGCGTTCACAAACGCGTGCTGTGAGGCGGTCGCTGACGAGGCGCTGTTCTACAAGGGCGCTATCTGCAACGCGGTCTATCACTCGACAAACGGAGGGTGGACGGAGGACGCGAAAAACGTGTGGGGCAGCGAAGTTGCGTATCTGCACGCCGTGGAGGACACGTTTGAGGACCTCGACCGCGCCACGCACGGACGCTGGAGCTTTACCTACACCGGCGAGGAGATAGCGTGGATACTGAACCAGAAGAACTATCCGATAGGAACGGTGGTAAAGGCGTGGGTCGACCTGACCGCCGCCGGGAACGTCTATCGCGTGAATTTCGAGGACGCCTCGGGCAATCGTCAGTACTTTGAACAGGAGCGCGCGCGGTCGATACTCGGCAGCAGCACGCTCGGCAAGTATACATACAGCCAGCGGTACACCATCACAAAGGGCGGAGAGCTTGACATCGCGGCGGGCGCGGGCGGAGACGAGGTGTCCGCGACGAAGGTGCAGGTCATCGGCGGAGACGGCAAGGTGTCGGCCCTGAAGAACACGAGCGAGGTGTATGTCCTGACCGCGAGCGGTACCGATGTGCTTGCCGCCGGATCGGGCGGCAATGGGACGTTCATCGTATCCGGCACCGGCTGGGGGCACAACGTGGGACTGAGCCAGTGGGGAAGCCGCGGCCGTGCCGAAGCCGGATGGGACTACCGCTCTATACTGGAGTATTATTATACCGGCGCGAAGGTGCAGAAGATAAGCGAGGTCATGGGATGAAAAAGAGCGACTTTTTCTATGAGCTGCCGGAGGAGTTGATAGCGCAGACGCCATCGCCCGAGCGGGACGGCTCGTCGCTGATGGTGCTGGACAAGCGCACCGGCGAGTATCGCTTCGGTGTGTTTCACGACATAGTGGACGAGCTTCGCGAGGGCGATCTGCTGGTGATGAACGACTCGCGGGTACTGCCTGCGCGGCTTATCGGAACTCGCCCAGGCGGCGGCGCGGCGGAGATATTGCTGCTTCGCGAGCGGGATGGAGGACTTTGGGAGTGTCTGGTACGCCCCGGACGCAGGCTGCGCGTCGGAGCAAGAGTGAGCTTCGGTGAGGAGATGTCCGCTGAGATAGTCGAGGTGCTGGCGGACGGCAACCGATTGGTGCGCTTTGAGTACGAGGGAATATTCCTTGAGGTGCTCGAACGGCTCGGTCGGATGCCGCTGCCGCCGTATATCAAGGAGGAACTGAGCGACCCCGAGCGCTATCAGACGGTGTATTCAAAGAACCTCGGCTCTGCGGCGGCGCCGACTGCCGGACTGCATTTCACGCCCGAGCTGCTCGAAAGGATACGCGAAAAGGGCGTGGAGGAGCGATTCGTCACGCTGCATGTCGGTCTTGGAACATTCCGTCCGGTGGGCGAGGAGGAGATAGAGGATCACCCGATGCACTCGGAGTTCTGCATACTGCCGGAGGACACCGCAGCAGCGGTCACGGCGGCGAAGCGGGAGGGTAGACGGGTGATAGCCGTGGGCACGACCTCCTGCCGCGTGCTTGAGAGTTTCGCAAACGACGACGGAAGCATGGAGGCGGGCTCGCGTTGGACGGACATTTTCATCTATCCGGGGTACAAATTCAAGGCTATCGACGCGCTGATAACCAACTTTCACCTGCCCGAAAGCACGCTGATAATGCTCGTCTCGGCGCTCGCCGGACGTGAAAACGTGCTTAACGCGTACAAGGCGGCAGTCGAGCGCAAGATGCGGTTTTTCAGCTTCGGCGACGCGATGTTCATTCGATAAGGAGGATTTTCAATGCGGTTGAGTGAGCTGCCTAATATAGGACCGGTGTTGGAGAAAAACCTGAAAGCGGTCGGACTGGACAGCCCGGAGGCGCTGCGTGAAGTCGGCGCGGAGGATGCGTGGCTGAAAATCAAACGACAGGTGGATACGAGAGCCTGCCTGCACCAGCTTCAGGCACTTGCCGGAGCGGTCGAGGGAGTTCCGAAAAAGGAGCTTTCATCGGAGCGAAAAACCGAGCTGAGGAGCTTTTTCGATTCTCACAAATAAAGCGGTTTCGGCGGTAGGAGACACGCCGAAAGGAGAGAACAGAATGGACGAGAGAATAACGAGTGAACTTAGAGGCATTCTTGACGCGCGGGGAAGGCTCACGAAGCTACCATCGAAGCGCAAGAAACTGCTCTACGCGGTGCACTATCTTTCCACAAAGTTCGAGCAGGGTCGGCGCTACACCGAACGCGAGGTGAACGACCTGCTCTGCGAGTGGCACACCTTCGGCGATCCCGCGACCCTTCGCCGCGAGCTGTACAACGGACGATACCTAGACCGCGAGCCGAACGGCGCGACCTACTGGCCGGAGGAGAGGCAGCCCACGTTTGAGGAACTGGAGAACAGGCTGAAATAAAAGCAGTTAGGAGACACGGAATGTTCAAACTTATCACGACCGACGGCGCGGCTCGCCGTGGAGAATATTCAACGCCGCACGGTACCGTCCAGACGCCGGTGTTCATGAACGTAGGCACGCAAGCGGCGATAAAGGGCGGTCTGGACGCACACGACCTCGAAAACATCGGCTGTCAGATAGAGCTGTCGAATACATATCACCTGCACCTTCGTCCGGGCGAGGAGACGGTCGCCGCGATGGGCGGACTGCACCGCTTTATGAACTGGACGCGCCCGATACTTACCGACAGCGGCGGATTTCAGGTGTTTTCGCTTGCCGACCTGCGGCACATAACCGAGGAGGGCGTCGAGTTTCGCTCGCATCTGGACGGCAGGAAGATATTCATGTCGCCGGAGGACAGCATGCGTATCCAGTCGCGCCTTGGCTCGGATATTGCGATGGCGTTTGACGAATGCGTCGAAAATCCCGCGCCGAGAAGCTATGTCGAGGACTCATGTGCCCGCACATATCGCTGGCTTGAGCGGTGCAAGACCGCGCTTGACGGCTTCAACTCGGCGGAGGACGCGGTCAATCCGGGGCAGGTGCTGTGGGGAATAAATCAGGGCGGGACGTACAACGACATCCGCGCCGAGCATATGAAGCGGATAGGCGAACTCGACCTTGCGGGCTACGCGGTTGGCGGTCTTGCTGTGGGCGAGCCGACCGAGGTGATGTACGACATACTCGAGACGGTCTGCCCGGTCGCGCCGGTCGACAAGCCGCGATACCTCATGGGTGTCGGCACGCCGTCGAACATCATCGAGGCGGTCGCTCGTGGAATCGACTTCTTCGACTGCGTGCTTCCCGCACGAAACGCCCGCCACGCGCACGTCTACACGCTGGACGGGCGGATAAATCTCAAAAACAAGCAGTATGAACGCGATGAGCGGCCGATAGACGAGCGCTGCGACTGCTATGTCTGCCGCAACTTCTCGCGAGCATATCTGCACCATCTGTTCAAGGCGGAGGAGATACTGGCGATGCGGCTTGCGGTGATGCACAACCTCCATTTCTACAACAAGCTGATGGAGAGGATACGCGAGGCAATCGACGCGCACGAGTTCGAGGCGTTCCGCCGCGAGTGGTCGGAGCGGCTGGGACGCAGGCTTCAGGCGTGAGAAGGGACCACCGGTTCGACGGTGAGTCTATGAAAGGAAGCGGGACATGAAAAGGATACTTGTTATCGGCTGCCCGGGAAGCGGCAAGAGCTATTTCAGCCGCGCGCTGGGCGAAAAACTCGGTCTGCCGATCGTGCATCTCGATATGCTCAACTGGAACGCCGACGGCACGAATGTTGAGCGCTCTGTGTTCGATGCGCGGCTTGACGATGCGCTTGAACACGATGAGTGGATAATCGACGGCAATTACAGCCGCACGATGGAGCGAAGAATTGAGCGCTGCGACACGATATTTTTCCTTGATTTTCCGACCGAGGTCTGTCTCGGCGGCGTTCACGAGCGGATGGGAAAGCCGCGCCCCGATATGCCGTTTGAGCCGCCGGACGCGGAGGATGAGGAGTTTGTCGAGTTCATTAAGAATTACAACATACACAGCCGCCCAACAGTGGTGGAGCTGCTGGGTAAGTACGCCGACAGGGAGATAGTCGTTTTCCACAGCAGGGAGGATGCGAACGAATACCTTGCGAATCTGTGAAAAATGAAAATTCCCCTTGCCAAACTCTGTAAATGCGTTTATAATAGTGGTGTATGTCAATACAGGAGGTGACAACAGATGTTTTCCAAGATAGGACTGTTCCTCGAAACGGTCGCGGGAGCGGACGCCGGAAATGCCGTCGGAGACGTGGCTACTAACGGTATGAATGTGGGTTCGATCCTTACGATGATCGTTCCGTTCGCGATAATCATCGCGGTGTTCTATTTCATGCTCATCCGTCCGGAGAACAAGCGCAAGAAGTCGATGCAGAAGATGCTCTCCGAACTGGTCGTGGGCGACGAGATAACCACTCGCGGCGGCGTCGTAGGTAAGATAACCAAGATCAAGGACGACAAGCTCTGGATCCAGTCGGGCGGTGCCGACGGCACGACCTTCCAGGTGATGCGCTGGGCGGTATCCACCAAGGGTGCGAGCACCGAAGAGGCTCAGTGATCTAATTTGCTTGTACTTTTTCCGGAAAGTCGCGAATAACCTTTAGCAAAGAACTTTGTTAGGGGTGAGGCAGATGCGAACCGGAGAAAAATCGGGATTTCAGTTTCGTCCGCTTGTTGTCGCAAGCCTTCTCGGCGTAGCGATCGCGGTGCTCGTAACGCTCGTGCTCCTGCTGGGAGTGACGGCGTTGGTGCTTAGCGGGCTGTTTGACGGCTCGTCGTCCGGAGTTATGGTGAACATAGCGGCGGGCATCGGAGCGTTGGTCGGCGGACTTATCGCAACGCGCCGCAGCGGGGCGGGAGCGCTTGTCTGCACGGCGACGATAGCGATACCGGAATTCTTAATTTGTATGCTTGTCGGGCTCGCGTTCTACGAGAACTTCCTGCCGATGAACGGAGGGGTGGCGCTTGCCGCCTCGATGCTCGCGGGAGCGCTCGTCGGAGCGATGTTGGGCTCGCGGCGCGGTGGAGCCAAGGCTCGCCGCAAGAAGTGAAAATCTATAATTGTGGAGGCAAAGAAAATGATGAAGCATGTCAAGGTCATAGCCGGAGCTACGCTCAAGGCGACGCCGGGTGTCGGATGCGGAGAGTGCCAGACTTCCTGCCAGTCCGCCTGCAAGACTTCCTGCACCGTTGCTAACCAGAAGTGCGAGAATCGTAACCGCAAGTAATCCAAAAGATACAAACTGAACGGGGCGGCGCATGACCGCCTCGTTCTTTGCGTGGAAAGGAAAAGAAGATATGATCCATAAGTTTTCGCTGCTCGACCGAAACATCGTTGTCGATGTGGAGAGCGGCGCGGTGCTGACTCTCGACCCGACCGCTTTCGCGCTGCTCGATTACGCGTCGGCTGATATGCCGGAAAACCCTCCGAAGGAGGCACTTTCTGCGGTTAAGGCGAGCGAGTCGGAGATAGAGGAGAGCTGGAACGAGCTTCGCGAGATGGTGAGCGAGGGACTGTTGTTCGCGCCGGCGCAGGAGCTTGATCCGGACATAACCAAAGTCATGGGATTCGCGCCGGTCAAGGCACTCTGTCTGCACGTCGCGCACGACTGCAACCTTCGCTGCAAATATTGCTTTGCGTCGACCGGAGATTTCGGCACGGGGCGCAAGCTGATGCCGCCGGAGGTCGCGAAAAAGGCGATAGACTTTGTTGTAAAGCGCTCGGGAAAGCGCACGAACATCGAGATTGATTTCTTTGGCGGTGAGCCGCTGCTCGCGATGGACACCGTAAAGGAGACCATCGAGTACTGCAAGAACTTTCCCGAGAAGAATTTCCGTTTTACGATAACCACCAACGGCGTTGCGCTCGACGACGAGACGATCGACTACATAAACGAGCATATGTCCAACGTCGTCCTTTCGCTTGACGGCCGCAAGGGGATAAACGACGAGATGCGTCCCGCACCGAACGGCAAAGGCTCGTTCGACGTCATCGTGCCCAAGTTCCAGAAGCTCGTTAGAGACCGCAAACCGACCGGCAAGGACTACTATGTCCGCGGAACATTCACCAAGAAGAACCTCGACTTTGCCAACGACGTCATTGAGATGTACAATCTCGGCTTTGACCAGCTTTCGATCGAGCCGGTGGTGGCGGACAAGCTGGAGAACATCCCGTCGGAGGAGAACCGCAGGATAGTGGAGGAGTACGCGCTGACCGAGGCGGATCTGCCTGAGATCTATCGCGAGTATGAGCGGCTCGTCGAGGAGATGCTCAAAAACCGCGATTTCAACTTCTTCCACTTCAACATCGACCTCGAACAGGGTCCGTGCGTCATCAAGCGACTGCGCGGCTGCGGAGCGGGCTTTGAGTATGTCGCCATCACGCCGGAGGGGGACATATATCCCTGCCACCAGTTTGTGGGCAAGCCGGAGTATCTGATGGGCAACGTGTTCACCGAGGGATTTGACACCAAGATAGCGGAGCAGTTCGGACGGCTCAACGTCTACACGCGTCCCGACTGCGCCGACTGCTGGGCGAAGTACTACTGCTCGGGAGGATGCAACGCCGCAAATCTCGCGGCTAACGGCGCTCTGGATAAGGCGTACAAAATGGGGTGCGACCTTGAGCGTAAGCGTGTTGAGTGTGCGATAGCCCTTAAGATACGCGCGATGGAAGAGGAGTAAAACCGAACACACGATGCGACTTCAAAAGGCACGCGGTTTCGCGTGTCTTTTCTTTTGTTCACTTTTTTCGGGCGTGCTTTTTCGGGTATTTGGTGTTCACGATTTTGATGTCCACCACATCTTGCGAAAGGGGATAGCCAAAATCAAGTTTACATAAATAAGTTTACATAATAATTGGTAAAAACTCCGAATTTCCGGCGCAAGCCCTGTTGCCACTTGATTTCTGGCGCAAAATGCGCTATATTAGGGTTACGCATTTATGTAAACTTTGCTTTGAGCCGCATAAATCGCTCGCCATCTCTCATACGATTAACCCGGAGGGAGGGACGAGCTGTGAAGAAACTATTCACGCGGCTGTTCGCGTCGCAGGGCGGGGTCACCCGCAGAGCGATGATGATAATGCTCGCATCGTTTATACTGGGCGCGATAGTCGGCGGCATATTTGCGGCATACGGCGGAGAGGCGGAGGAGCTTGCTTCAAAGTCGCTTCTGCCTGAGGTCGGCAGAGTGACCGCGTTCGACGCGGCGCTGACGATGTTTCGCTATCCGCTTATCGCGATGCTCTGCGGATTTGCGGTGTTTGGAGTGATTGCGGAACCGCTCATATGTGCGGCGAGGGGATTTTTCCTCTGTTTTGCGGCGACGGCTCTGATGCGCCTGTACGGCGCGGCGGGACTTATGCTGGCGGCAGCCGCGAGCGTCGTGGAATGTGTAGTGTCGATACCCTGTCTCATCTATATTGCGGCGGGAGGATTTTCGACATCTTCGCTGATGGCGGCGTGTATCGCGGGACGCACAAAGCCGGGCGCGATGCTTACCAGAGGATATATCGTTCGTTTACTGCTCATAGCCGCGATACTCGCGCTCGGCGCGGTCGCGGAGACCTACCTGACGCCGATACTCACATCCGCGGCGGCAGGATCTATAATATAGAAAGAAGAAGGCAAGATGCAGACCCAGCAGATCAAGAGATATGAAACATACCTGCGCAGCGCGAAGCATTCGTCGGAGAACACCATCGAAGCGTATATGCGAGACCTGCGTCAGTTCTCCGCGTGGCTAACTCCGCGCGGGGCTAAGAGCTTTACGTCGGTGACGGCGGAGCAGGCGAAGGAGTATGTGAAATATCTCGGTGACTGTGGAAAATCACCCTCAACGGTGACGCGGACTTTGGCGTCGCTGCGCTGTTTTTACGCGTATTTGTGGTCGGCGGGCAAGTGCGACTCGAATCCGTTTGACGCTATAACCCCGCCGCACGCGGAAAAGAAGCTGCCTATGGTGCTGACAAGCGACGAGATAAACCTGTTGATAAGCCAGCCCAAACCGATAGACTTCAAAGGCTATCGCGATCGTGCGATACTCGAACTGTTGTACGCCGCAGGGGTGCGTGTGAGCGAACTTATCGCGCTCGACCTGTCCGACGTGAATCTGTCCGCCGGATTTATCAGGGTGGGAGAGAGCGGCCACGAGCGCGTGATACCGATATACCATGAAGCCGCGTCGGCGATATCCGACTATCTCAAGTGCGCGCGGCAGAAGATAGCGATAATGCCGGGCGAGACGGCGCTGTTCGTCAACTCGGGCGGCACTCGAATGACCCGCCAGGGGCTTTGGAAGATGCTCAAGAAGTATCAGGCGCAGACGAAGATAGACAAGGAGATAACGCCGCAGATATTCCGTCATTCGCTTGCGACGCATATGCTGCAGAACGGCGCCGACCTTGACACTGTGCAGGAGATACTCGGACACACCGATAAGGCGTCTACGCAGCTCTATGCGCAGATGCTGATGCGCGGTCTGCGCGACGCTTACGACAGGTTCCACCCGCGCGCCAACTAACTTTTTACAGGAGGACAAGCAATGGGTCTTTTCACTCGCGACTACAATCGACCCGGCAAGGGCGTGGACAAGAATGAGCCGAAGAAAAACGCGTTTTTTTACTTTTTCGAGCTGTTTGGACGCAAATTCTTCCGCCTTGTCACCTTTAATCTGTTCTACTTTCTGTGTATGCTGCCGCTCGTCATAGCGTTTTACAACCTGTTTTACTCATGGCTGTATCAGATAGCGGGACTGGGATCGGATGACATCATCGTACTGCCGGTGCTCGTCGACTTCCTGCACATCGTGTACAACTTTGTGCCCGAGTTCCTGCATATGCCGCTTGTCGTGCTGTCCTTCATACTCTACGGCCCGATAACGATGGGATATACCTATGTTCTGCGGAACTTCGTGAGGGAGGAGCACGCGTGGACGAGCGATTTCTTTACCCGTGCGTTCTCGAACTTCAGGCAGGGGCTGTTTTTCGGGATACTCGACGCGATAGTCCTTGCGATATTCTACACCAACTGGAACTACGGTGCGCTGATGGGCGAGGAGACCGTCGGCGTATTCGCGATAATTATTCGCGTTGTAACCACCGTGTTCTTTGTCTACTACCTCTTTATGCGCAACTACAACTATATGCAGGCAGTGACGGTGAATCTGAAGGCGAGGCAGATACTCAAAAACTCGGCGCTGTTCGGTATTATCGGGCTGTGGCGCAACATTATCGCGGTGGTGCTGTCAGCGGCGGTATGCGTGCTGTCGCTGATGATTAATCCGTTTGTGGAGCTGCTGCTCGTGCCGTTTATCATGTTCTCGCTTGCCGGATTTATCTCGACTTACTGTACCTATCCCATCGTCGACAGATACATCGTCAAGCCGGCGATGGAGGCGGAGGGGAAGAATGCCGACCGCATCGGGCTGGACGATCTGCCGCCGGCTGTTCTGCCGCCCGAGCTTGGCGGTCCGGGCGCGGGAGCACACACCGAATACTTGGATACTCCGTCGGATGAGGCACGGGACGGAGAGGATACCGAGGAAGAGAATAAATAAATCTTGACATGGAGCGCGCTCCAGGTGATAGACTGTTTTCAGAAACCGAAAAGGGGAGAGATGAACATGAAGGAGATAAATCTGGGAACGACCGGCATACGCACGCCGCAGAACGCTTTCGGAGCGCTGCCGATACAGCGCATCAGCATGGACGACGCGGTGGAGATACTGCGCGCCGCGTACGACGGCGGTATGAGGTTTTTCGATACCGCGCGCGCGTACAGCGACAGCGAGGCAAAGCTCTGTGCCGCGTTTAAGGATATGCGGGAGAAGGTATTCATCGCGACAAAGACGACGTCAAAGACGCCCGAGGGCTTCTGGAAGGATCTCGAGACTTCGCTTGCGACGCTCGGCACCGACTACATAGACATCTATCAGTTCCATATGGCGTCGCAGTGCTACCGTCCTGGCGACGGCACCGGCATGTACGAGGCGATGGAGGAGGCAAAGCGTCAGGGCAAGATACGTCACATCGGCATCACCGCACATCTGCTCTGGGTCGCGGAGGAGGTCGTGGAGAGCGGACTGTACGAGACGCTGCAATATCCGTTCAGCTATCTGTCCACCGACCGCGAGATAGCGCTCGTGCGCAAGGCGGAGGAGAAGAACATCGGCATAATCGGCATGAAGTCGCTTGCGGGAGGTCTGATAACCAACGCCCCGGCGGCATACGCGTTTGCGAGCCAGTTCTCGAATGTGCTGCCGATATGGGGCGTGCAGCGTATGTGGGAGCTTGAGCAGTTCCTGGAGTGCGGCCGCACACAGCCGGAGATGACCGACGAGATACGCGAGTTCATCGAGCAGGAGAAGAACGAGCTTTCCGGCGACTTCTGCCGTGGCTGCGGATACTGTATGCCTTGCCCCGCAGGGATCCAGATAAACACCTGCGCGCGTATGTCGCTGCTCATTCGCCGCGCGCCGTCGGATAACCAGCTTACGCCGAGAGCGCAGGAGATGATGCAGCAGATCGAGAACTGCCTCGAGTGCGGTCAGTGCAAGACGAAGTGCCCGTATCAGCTGGACACGCCCGCGCTGCTGAAGAAGAATTTGGAGGACTACAAGCGCATCCTTGCCGGAGAAGTTTCGGTGAAGTAGGCGAGAGGGCAATTCTATATAACAAAACAGGGCAGAAGCTGTGTGCTTTTGCCCTGTTTTTGTGTTAGTTCGACTTTTTTACACTGCTCAGCGGATTTGCGTTTGCCGCGTACTTCAGGTCCTGACTCGCGACGTGGGTGTATATCTGCGTTGTGTTAAGGTTTTCGTGCCCAAGTAACTCCTGGAGCGTGCGCACGTCGACGCCGTTCTGGTGCATCAGCGTCGCGGCGGTGTGCCGAAGCTTGTGCGACGAGTATTTCGACGCGTCCAGTCCGGCTTTCAGCAGCGTCTTTTTGACCATCGCGTGCACCGCGTCGGTACTGACTCGCTTGTGCCGACGCGCGGATACGAACAGCGCCGAACGGTCGGTGCGCTCAAGCGTGAGCTTTGACCGCACGTCCAGCCAATTCGCGAGCGCGTCGCGGCAGGCGTCGTTCAGATAGACCGTCCGTTCCTTGTTGCCCTTGCCGAGCACGCGCAGGGTGGATTCGCCGTTCGGTGAGATCATGACATCCGAAACATTTAGGCCAATTAACTCGGAAATTCGCAGCCCACAGTTCAAAAATATGACTAAAATGCAGTAGTCGCGCTCTTTGTTCTCACCGTCGACCGCGTCAAGCAGCGCAAGGCTTTCGTCGACCGTCAGATAGCGGGGAAGTGACTGCTTGAGCTTTGGAGAATCCAGCCCGGCTATCGGGTTTTCCTCGAGTAGATTTGCCTTGGTCGTGAGGTATTTATAGAACGAGCGCAGCGTGGACACCTTGCGCGAACGGCTCGCGGCGTTCAGTCCGTTTCCGGCCTCCGGTGCGTTGTGGCGGCGCTCACGGTCGCGGCTTAAGTAGCTCATAAAGTCGTAGACATCGGCGAGCGTGACCGACGAGACAAGCCGCAGATCCACGTCCGCGACAGATACCTCTTCGAGCGGCGTATCCGACGGCACGAGCTTGCGCTCAAGCTTCAGATATCTAAAAAATGTGCGCAGGTCGAGAAAATATTCGTTTGACGTGAGCTTTGAGTGACCCTTGATCGTCTCGTGGTACACGAGAAAGTCGCGAATGATTGGCGACGCTTCGGTGCGATAATCCATTTGAAACCTCCGGTTCGGTTGATTGCTGCGATTTGGCGTGTTAGGACGATTCGGCTCGCCGCCAAAACACGACGATTCGCCGCCACGATTCGGGTGCCACTTCCGACGAAGCTGCGGGAGGGGACACGCCTTATCCCAAAATCTATTCTACCACACTCAAACAGGTTTGTCAACAAAATAAAAATTTTGTTGAATTGAGGGTAGGCAAAAACCCGTTTTTTGGGCTTATGGCGGTCAAATCGAATGTTTGGCTAAAATCATCCAACTCGGCTGTGTCCGTTTGGGATTGATGGCGTGGTTCTGGTTTTGCTGCGTGGTTCGGTTTTTGTTGTGCGGTTCTGATTTTCTAATCTTGATTTGGATTTGCTGATATCGGTTTGGATTTTGAAATTCGTTACGGAACATCATCAACGTCGACCGTGTCATTATGAGCCGACCGCGTCTTTCTGACGAGAAATGTCTGTATCGCTGAAATGTTCTTTTGCGGACAAATCATCGTTTCGACGGCTCAGAATCGCTCCAGACGGAGCTATATATCTTCGGTTATCGGCAGTATCGACCCGACGTCGAACAACTCTCCGTCGGTAAGCTCGATCGGTCGAACGTGATGCTTCGCCAGGAATTCTTTGATGCGCATATGACTGTGCAGACCGTCGAGCTTTCCGGTAAACGCGAGCTTGTCCGGCGCGATCAGTCCGGACGCACCGCCGATAAATCCGTGGTCGTATCCGTCCAGCCGAATACCGTCGGGTTCGATTTCAAGCACATCGACGCCTCGCGAGCGCATCGCGGCGGCAAGACCGCTGTCCGAGGTTATGGCGGCATGGCGGCTCACGACGCAGACCGAGCATTTCGCGTAGCCCTGCTTCACACTCACCTGTTCGACTCCCCTGCAAGACAAATGTTCGAGCAGGGCCGAACAAGCGGCGTCGAACCGTCCGTACGCGCAGTCGCCAAGCCTAA
>CAZBNJ010000004.1:55034-63154 GCA_964493515.1 uncultured Oscillospiraceae bacterium
AAGGATGTTCAGCGCGATGTCGTCGGGATATGTAGCTGAAAACCGAACATTTGCGGGATATATTTGGATGTTTTCGACTGATCGCAGCGCATTTTCGGCAACTTCACACGCCACCCAGTCACCGTCGCCGAGATGGTGAGCGAGCATATCGGCGTGTTCGGAGATTCGAGGGTCCAGCCCTTCCCCGCCGTCTGCGGCTATGACCTGCACACCTTGTGCCGCAAGCGGTTTGGTTAGTCTATCCGCATAGCGCCTGCCGAGGAGGACAGCTTTCACCGCCCCCGACGGAATGTTCGGATCTTTCACAAATCGAATCATTTTAACGCTCCCTTAGTGCCTCTATCGGGTCGATTTTTGACGCGTGTATCGCGGGCGCGACACCAAACAGTATTCCGCAGGCGGAGGCTATGACCACCGCCGCCGCGACATATCCGCCGCCTATCCAAAGCTCAAAGCCGCTGTATCGCTCAGCCAGAGCCAGTGCTCCGTATGCCGCGGCGGAGCCGATAAGCGACCCAAAACAGGAGATGATGCCCGCTTCGGCGACAAATTCGAGGATGATGTCCCGCGACCTCGCGCCAAGTGACATGTACACTCCGACTTCGCGGCGGCGCTCGAGTGCGGCGGACAGCATTGTGTTCATTATCCCGATGCCCGCGACCAGCACCGAAATGCCGCCGATAGCTGCGATGAACACGCTGACGGTGAGCATCGCGTCATCAATCTGGTCGCGTATCCCGCTGATGCTGTCGTATTTCAGGCTGTTCGGCTGACGATGGGTGCGTTCGAGAAGGTTTACCGCCGCCGCGACCGCCTCGTCGTCCGTCGCGGATATCAGTATCTGGTCGGTGCCCGAATCGCCGCACATCGCCGAAAGCGTGCTGTGCGGGATATAGAAGAAACTCGGCAGAGATTGCCCCAGAATCGCCTCAAGTCCCGAACTCTGCGAACTTATCACGCCGACTATCTCGAGCTGACGTGTGCTCGTCGCGGTCAGCTTCAGCGATTTTCCGACGATGTTTTCGCGGCCGTAGACCATCTTTGCGAATTCGGCGCTAACCACAACGACGTCTGCGGCGGAGCGCATATCGTCCTCGCCGAGAAGCCGTCCGTGCAGCAGCTCCAGCTTGAGCGCGTCGCCCGGCTCGGAGCCGGTACCTATCACAACGGCGTTGCCCTGCCAGTTTTTCATGCTGTACGAACCATATCTTATCATAACAGCGAGCGCGCTGTCTACCCCCTGCACGCCGTTTGTTATAAGAGCCGCGTCGTCCGGCTGAAGGCGCAGCCCTGCGTCGGCGGCGACCTTTTTCGGGTGGATGCTGACCCCGCTTATGCCGAGCGTTTCCAGCTCGTTTGCAACTGTTTGGCGCGCGCACAGCCCTACCGAAAGCACCAAAAGCGTTGCAAATACCCCTATCGCGGTCGCGAATACGGTGAGCAGCGTGCGCGTGCGTCCGCGAAGGACATTGCGCAGCGACAGGCGAAGGATGTCCGAAGCTCTCATTTTTCCGCCTCCACGGCACAGCCGTCGGCAAGCGCGGCGGACGCGTCGACAATTATCGTCTCGCCGTCGAAAACACCGTCGGTAAGCTCGACGCTGCTGCCCGACTCTCTGCCGCTCGTGACGTACCTAATGCGCGCGCGGCCGTTCTCCAAGACGTACACAAACTCGCGGTTCTGCGCGTCCTGATCGACCGCGGCGAAGGGCACGGTTATCACGCCGCTGCGGCGCTCGGTGTATATTTTGGCGGTCGCCGAGCTTCCGATGAGCGCATCGGACGGGTCGTACAGCTCCAAAACCGCTTCTCCGTAGCGCTCCGAGCCGCCGGTCAGCGTCGACGAGCTGCGCACCATCGGCGAGACCTCGATAACTACCGCGCGATAGGTGTCCCCGCCGCTGGTGACATCCGCCGGCATACCTACCGCTACCGCGCGAAAGTCGTCCTCGCTTAGCTTTACTCGCGCGCGGACACGACTGAAATCGCTCACTTCGGCGAGCACCATCAGCGGAGTTGCCTGTTCGCCCTCGGCGATGTTTATCGCGGTAATCACGCCGTCAAACGGGCTTACAAGCTCGGATGCCGAAAACACATCGGCGACCGTGCCGCCTATCGCCGATGCCACGTCGCCGTCGAGAAGGCTTGATATATCGGCGCTCGCGGCGATATCCTCGATGGACAGATCTGCCGACGGATTTTCCGCGGCGGCGAAGGTCATTATCACCTGCCCCTCTCGAACGTCCTCACCTACGTTTAAGTATACACTGTCCGCGACGGCGTAGCCCGTGACCCCAAGCGTGCGGGTGCGATATGGCTCGAGCGTGCCGCTTGCGGATACGCTAACGAGCGACGTTCCGGAGACGGCGGTCATGGTGCGGACCGATATGGGTTTTGTGTCCTCCGGGCGGAACGAGTTGAGCGCAAGACATATCGCCGCCGTGATGATGACCAGGATTGCCGATTTCTTCATATTTCCTCCGCAAAAGAACCGTGTTTGCATGAATTATTCGCCGTTTGGGTAAGCTATCCGCAAAGGAGGGATAGGATGATACCCTGTTCAAAACCGTGCAGCTATCAGCAGGACGGAATGTGTACGCTCAACTGGGCCGCGCCGGCCGGAACATTCAGCGGCGACTGTATTCATTATGTCCCGCATGAGGACGAACAAGTCGGCATCGAGCAAAAAAATACGACTCGGGAGATATACTACCCCGAGCCGAAAGTTCCGCCTTATGAAAAATAGATTGGTCAGATGAGCCCGAGCCGCAGTTTTTCGGAGAGCTCCCACATCGCCGTGCGGTTTGAGTCGTACTTCAGGCGTGCCGCCGCCGTGTCGTAGTCCAACCATTCATAGCCGACATGCTCGTGCGACAGCCGGAGGTCACGACTTTCCATTCGGAGCGCGAACGAATACTCGGGCACAAGTATCGTATCCTCGCCCCACTGCTTATACGCAGCGCCATAGATGTTTGCGGGGATATGACACATATTTTGAAGCTGGACTATCGGCGCGTCGAGAGGCGTGCCGATCTCCTCAAAACACTCGCGCCGAGCGGCTTCGAGCGGTGTTTCGTCGTCCTCACCGCCGCCGGATACGAACTGCCATGTGTCCATGTCCGAGCGATGCAGCACACAGAACAGCGGCTTGCCGTTTTCGACGATATACGGAAGAACAAGTACCTGAAGTTTCGCTCTCATGGCGTTTCCTCCTATTTGAGATCCATTTTATAGATAAGTTTGCGGCGCTCTCCGCGCTGATATAGACAGTTGTGCGGCGGCAGCTCCGCGTCCTCAACGAACTCGAACCCCACAAGCTCTATGCTGCGCTTAGAGGCGTAGTTGTCCGGATTGCAGGTGACGAGGACATATTCCATCCCGAGCGTGCGCGCCTCATCGAGCAGTATCACGCACGCTTTGGCGGCGTAGCGATTGCCGCGAAAGTCGGGGTACACCTCGTACCCGATGTTGCCGCCGTAGTAGATCGAGTAGAAGCCTTCCTTGCCGTTGTGTCCGAGGCGAAGGCTGCACTCACCCACCGGCTCGTCGTCTACGGCCCGGCAGATTATGTAGTGGCGCGCCGGCACAAGACCGCGCTCGTCGTCAGCTGCGGCAACGCTTTCAAGCCGCAGATAGATGTCCGATGTGTCGAGAGTCATTGGTTTTCCTCCTTTGCCTTTGCATCACGGAAGCGCACGATAAACAGTACCACCGACCATCCGATAAGCAGTATGCCTGCGACAAGTCCGAAGGTCGTCTGGGTGGTCCAGACAGGCGCCTCAAGGTCGGGCGAGCACATTATACCCTGCTCGTACAGCGCGAAATCGACACGCAGCGTCTCATATTCAGCGCGCGTAAAGGTGCGTGCTATCTCGGTATCGCTCCCGTAGGGCTTAAAGGTGACGTCAAGGGAATCCTTCGCAGCGTCGCCGTATGCGTCCTTTGCGGCTTGCTGTAAATCAGACAGCTTTACACAATATTCGTCGCTGACCGTTGTGTTCTCTGTGCCAAACGGACACGTAAAGCGCCAACCCTTTATATCCGACGGACTGCTGCGCCAGCCGTAAAGGTCAGCGCTTGCATCATTGGAATCGGGACGAAGGTAGTTTGCCGCCTGCACGGTCAGGACGACGTTCCCGTTGGGCGAGTCGTAGTATTTTATGTCGTGCTTGAGAGTGAACTCGGACATGGAGAATTCGTCGCCGCTGTCGTAGCGATAGTCGCTTGACGCAGCGGGCGCCGAGACATACGACTCACGGTATGTGTCGTTCCAACGATTTACCTGCCATATCCTCAGTACCGAGGTGAGTACGGCAAGGATACCGACTATCATAACTATTGCGGGCAGTGCCGCGCCGGAGCGGATCTTCATTACTTATCGTCCCCCGAAAGCTGATTTATCTCGCGCAGGAAGGTGTCCACGTCCTTGAACTGGCGATAGACCGACACAAAGCGCAGATACGCGACCTTGTCGATGCCCTTTATCTCGTCGAGCACCATCTCGCCTATCTCGCTGGACGGCACCTCGTGGGACAGATAGTTCTGCAGCTTCTGCTCGATGCTGGACACAGCCTCGACCAGGCGATCGAGCGTGACCGAGCGCTTTTCAAACGCGCGCAGCATTGCGCTGAGCACCTTTTCGCGATCGAACTGCTCACGCGAGCCGTCCTTTTTGATGACGATTATCGGCATACGCTCGACAGTCTCGTAAGTAGTGAATCGACGGCCGCACTCAAGACATTCGCGTCTACGGCGGATGCTCGCGCCCTCCTCGGCGGGTCGGCTGTCGACCACCTTGCTGTCGGTATGACCGCAATACGGACACTTCATAACCAAAACCTCCAATATTTTGCGGTTTATTCGCAAATAATGTTCTGATATAATGGATCTGTGTACGAAATCCATGAAAGGACTACATAGCGATGAAAAGAGAACTTCCCTGCCGTGCGGCTGTCGAGATAGCTGCGCGCGGTCTGCAACTGGTGTGCGTGCTGCTCTTTTGTACGCTCATGCTTCTATTATACACCGAAACTGCCGATTTTCAAGTGCAAATCGCACTTTTGCACGGCGCAGACGAGTTTTGCTCGATAGGATCGTCGGCGCTTTTGCTGACGGCTATCGGTTCGGTGATCGTTCAGGACAGGCTCAGCCGATAATTATTTGGCAATTTTGCATATTTTTACTTGCAAATTCTGACGACTAATCGTATAATATAGTTGTACCATAAGCAAAAAAGGAGGCGCACACAATGATAGTTACGATAAATCGTCAGTACGGAAGCGGCGGCCGCGAGATCGGTCAGAAACTCGCCGAAAAGCTGGGCATAAGCTTCTACGATAAGGAGCTTATCTCGATTGCCGCAAAGGACAGCGGATTTGCCGAAGCGCTGTTTGAAAACGCGGACGAGAAGCCCTCCAACAGCCTGCTCTACTCGATAGTCAGCGGAAGCTACAACCCGCGAGCCTGGTTCTTCGGCGGCACCGACATCCTGACGAACGACACGCTTTTTAACATCCAGGCGGAGGTCATCCGTAAGGTGGCGGCAAAGCCGTGCGTCATCGTCGGTCGCTGCGCGGACTTCATCCTGCGCGAGCACAAGGACCTGTTTACCGTCTATACGCGCGCGTCGCAGGAGGCTCGCATCAAGTTTGTCGCCGACGCGAACCCGAAATATTCGCAGAAGGACTGCGAGAACTACATCAAGAAGATGGACAAGAGCCGCACCAACTATTACAGCTACTACACCAATCGCGTGTGGGACAGCGCGCAGAACTATGATCTGTGCATAAACACCGACAAGGTGAGTATCGACAAGTCGGTCGAGCTGATAATCAAGGCTCTCGAGATGGCGGGGCTGAAATAAATATGCGCATACTGTTTATCGGCGGGACCGGACTTATCAGTTCCGCCGTTACTCCGCGACTGCTCGCGGCGGATAACGAGGTCTTTCTGCTCAACCGCGGCTCAAAGCGTGAGTTTGAGGCGCTGGGCGCAAAATATCTGATAGCCGACGTACACGACGAATCCGCCGTGCGCGCGGCTGTCGGCACGCTCGAATTCGACTGCGTGGTCGACTGGATAGCCTATGAGCCCGCTGACGTGGAGCGCGACTATCGCCTGTTCGCGGGACGGACAAAGCAGTACATATTCATATCATCCGCGTCGGCGTACACAAAGCCGATAACCTCCTACCCCATCACCGAGTCGACGCCGCTCGGCAATCGCTTCTGGGACTACTCCCAAAAGAAAGCCGACTGCGAGCGCGTGCTGTTCGACCATTTCCAGAGCGACGGCTTTCCGGTCACTGTTGTGCGTCCGTCGCACACCTACGGTCCGGGCAAAATGATAGTCCCGCTCAGCGGCGCAAAGACCCAGTGGACGTATGTGCAGCGTATGCTTGACGGCAAGCCGACGGTCGTTCACGGGGACGGTCGGTCGCTGTGGACGGTCACCTTCAACACCGACTTTG
Organism: uncultured Oscillospiraceae bacterium; assembly: GCA_964493515.1. Classification (GTDB taxonomy): domain Bacteria; phylum Bacillota; class Clostridia; order Oscillospirales; family JAAYOS01; genus CANRIN01. The sequence goes on from CAZBNJ010000004.1 coordinate 61,503, forward strand.
CAAAGGCGATAATCGGGCTTATCGGTAATTTCCAGGCGATAGGCCACGCGTTCCACATCACGTCGGACGAGGCGCTCGAGTGGGACAGGATAATCGAGATACAGTGCGGGATCCTCGGCGTTGAGCCTAATATCGTCCACATTCCGAGCGATTATATCGCGAAAAAGATGCCCGAATTCAGCGGCGGATTGCTCGGCGACAAGGCGGAGAGCGTTGTGTTCGACACGACAAAGATAAAGCGGTTCGTGCCGTCGTTCATCTGTACCACGCCGTTCAGCCTCGGCGCGCGTATCTCGATAGACGCGCTCATGCGAGGCGAGCACACCGTCGACGACGCGTACAACGCCAAGATCGATGCGTTTGTGGACGACTGGCTTGAGCGCACGAAGTAGATTCAGGAGGGTTTGCACGATGCAAAACGTAAGGATATATGAGATACCCGACTGCAAAATGGTATCGTCCGGTTGCGGGATGTTTGGAGATGGAGTTCTGGAGCGGTTCGGCGAGTGGATGGAGACTCTCCCCCGCGCCATCTATCCCATGGATTTTCTGTTCTTCGACGACTCGAAGCAGGGATTTGTCTGGCTCTATGTGTACACCGAAGGCATGACCGTGCCGGACGAATTCGAGATAGTCGACTTCAAGGGAGGTCTCTACGCTGTCGCGACCGACATAGACGGCGAGACGGACACCGACGCGATGAAGACGGAGGTCGACCGATTCCTGAGCGAGCATGGATTTGAACGGGACATGACCCGACCGGAGCTTGGCAATGTCATAACCACTCCGATGGCAAAAGAGACGCTTGGGTACGACCAGATGGAGTACTGGTCCCCGATAAAGCCGGTAAAATGAGGCTGCTGAAAATGTTTGGCAGATAGGTACGACGGGTTGGAAGTCTGGAAGGAGCCTTATCGTGAAGGAGTTTGAGATAAAAGAGTATAATGTGTTTGAAATGTTTAGCCGCCAAATGGCTTTGGTGACCGCCGGAGATATCGAGAATTTCAACGGCTGTACCATTGGATGGGGCAGCTTGGGAACCATTTGGTCAAGGGCGGGAAACGCAGGGTCGATCGTGACGGTGTACGTCTACCCTTCGCGCTATACCTGTGAATTTCTTAAAGCGAATGACACCTTTACCGTAAGCTTTTTCCCGCAGGAGTATCGAAAGGCATTGGGTTATATGGGGTCGCATTCCGGGCGTGATGAGGACAAAGTTAAGGGCGCGGGACTTACCCCCATTTCTATGGGTGAAAGCGTGGGATATAAAGAAGCGGAGCTGACCTTTCTCTGCAAAAAGCTCTATCAGCATGAGTTTGCAAAAGAGGACTTAGCTGAAGAGATCCACGAATATTATAAAGCCAGCCCGAAGGTCTATCCGCCAGACGCCAACGGCGATTGGCAAACGCACTATATGTTTGTCGGAGAGATCATCGATGTAGAGGATAGGCGCCGATAATCGACTGAAGAAAATCCCACAGGTCTATGACCTGTGGGATTTAATTATGCTGTTTTATCTCGGTCGTGCGCTCAATCCTGTGATGTTTCCAGCTTGTACCACACGCCGTTGCAGTTCAGATAGCCGTCCGACGAATAAAGCAGCGTCTCGCTGTGTCCGTCAGCGTATTCAACGACATATTCGGTTGTGACCG
>CAZBNJ010000005.1:0-60634 GCA_964493515.1 uncultured Oscillospiraceae bacterium
TCCCCTTGCTAAACCGCACGGTTTGTGATACAATAAGCGGTGCGAGTTAAACGTCATACCGCATGAGCCGCACTATCCGGGGAGTTAGCGGCGCCCTGCACTCACAATCCGCTGCAGTGAGGGAGAATTCCCGACCTCGGGTATCGATGTTTGTTGCAGCCCCGCTCAAGGGGTGTTGAGGGTACGGTCTTGCGCAATCGGCGCCCGTGAATCATGTCAGGCGGGGAACCGAGCAGCATTAAGCGGTGCTTACCGATGTGCCGCAAGGCAGCCGTGCCTGAGCCTCGAGAGCGGAAAGCGGACGGACATCCTGCACAAAGTCGGGTGTGCGGCTTATGCGATATGACGTGTTTAGGAGGTCGACTATGTCTCTGGCTCTCTACCGCAAGTGGCGGCCGATGACCTTCTCGGATGTGGTCGGTCAGCCGCAGGTCACGGACACGCTTAAAAAGCAGATATCGCTCGGACGCCTTTCCCACGCCTATCTCTTCACCGGCACGCGGGGAACGGGCAAGACCACCTGCGCCAAATTGCTTGCCAAAGCCGCAAACTGCCTCGATCTGCACGACGGCGAGCCGTGCAACGAGTGCGCCGCCTGTCGCGCGATAAACGACGGCGCGGCGGTGGATATAAGCGAGATAGACGCCGCGTCGAACACCGGCGTGGAAAACATACGGTCGCTGCGCGACAACGCGATGTATACGCCGGTCGAGCTGAAATACCGCGTCTACATCATTGACGAATGCCATATGCTCTCGAACGGAGCGTGGAACGCGCTGCTCAAGATACTTGAGGAGCCGCCCGAGCACGTTCTGTTCATCTTCGCCTCCACCGAGCTTAACAAGATACCGCCGACCATTCTCTCGCGCTGCCAGCGATACAGCTTCCGGCGCGGAAGTGCCCGCGACCTCGCCGCCCGCGTAAGCGAGATAGCCGCGGCGGAGCAGATACCGCTGACCGAGGACGGTGCGGCGGCGCTCGCTCGCCTTGCTGACGGCGGATTCCGCGACGCGATATCCATGCTCGACCAGTGCGCGGCGGCGCGGCGGGATACCACCCTCGACGAAGCCGCGATACTCGACGAGCTCGGTCTCGCGGGCGCGGACGACACGCTCTCGATACTCTCGTCGGCAGCGCGTGGCGACGTCGCCTCGGCGCTTGCGACGCTGGACAAGCTCTACTCTGCGGGCAAGGATATGTCCGCGTTCCTCGGCGAGCTGGCAAGCGTCGTTCGCGACGAGCTGATACTTCTCACGACCAGAGCACCCGCGCTGCTCGGCGGACGGTACGCCGCGGCGGCGCTCGAATCGCTCGGACTGTCCGCGCAGACCGCGTCGGCGATGCTCGCTGCGGTTAGCGACGCGCAGGCACGGTTGGCACGAGCCGCGTCGGCACGCATCGAAGTCGAGCTGTGCATCGTAAAGCTCACGGCGATCGCTGCCGGCGGCGTTCCCGACGAGCCGCAGCCCGTGCGAGCGGTACGCGCGGCGCAGCCCTCGCCCGCACCAAAGGCGGTAGAACCCGCCGTCGTGCAGCCGAAAGCAAGCGAACCTGCACCTATCGCGCACGAACCGACGGCGAAAGTCACGCCAAAGCCGGTAGCTCCGCCCGAACCGAAGCCGTCCGATGACGACTCCCCGCCGTGGGACGAGATACCGCCCATCGACGACAGCTTCGCTCCCCCGACGGAGGACGAGCCTCCGTTTGAATCGCCCGAACCGCCGCGCAGGCAGCCTGCACCGACAGCCAAACCGTCCGGCGGACAGTCGGCGACATGGTGGCAGGACGTGATGGCGGACGCGCGGCCGAATATGCCGATATCGCACTATATGCAGCTTGCGGCGCAGCCCACCCCGTCGCTCGACGGCGACACGGTGCTGATAACCGTGGCAAGCGAGTTCGCGCGCAAGATCGTCGGCGACCGTCAGGTACTCGGCGCGGTTGAAGCGAGCGCCTCCAAGGTGCTCGGACGCAAGGTCTCCGCGCGGTGCGTGATCGCCGGTCAGGAAAAGATGCGCGACGCGTTCGACGATCTGCTCGAACAACAGACAAAGTTCGATAACTTTACAATAACCGACTGATGGAGGTCTGAACATGGCAAGAAAGTTCCCGAATATGCCAAAAAACAGCATGAACATGATGCAGCAAGCACAGAAGATGCAGCAGGACATGATAGCCATGCAGCAGGAGCTGGAGACGCGCGAGTTCTCGGCTACCACCGGCGGCGGCATGGTCACCGCCACCGTCACCGGAAAGCACCGTCTCACCGCGCTTGAGATACAGCCGGAGGCGGTCGATCCGGACGACGTCGAGATGCTTCAGGACATGGTAATCGCCGCGGTGAACGAGGCGGTCCGCAAGGCTGAGGACACCGCCGAGGAGGAGATGCAGAAGCTCACCGGCGGGCTGAACCTTCCGGGGCTGTTCTGATGGCAAACGCCTACTTTCCCGCGCCGGTCGAGAACCTCATCGACTGGTTCGCGCGGCTTCCGGGGGTCGGTCGCAAGACCGCGCAGCGTCTCGCCTTCTATGTCGTGAGCATGGGCGAGGAGGACGCGAAGTCGTTCGCCTCCGCCATCTCCGCCGCAAAGCAGGAGATAACCTTCTGCAAGACCTGCCAGAACCTGTCCGCCAGCGACACCTGCCCGATATGCTCGTCGGCTGCGCGCGATCACAGCGTCATCTGCGTGGTCAGCGACCCGAAGGACGTGGCGGCTATCGAGCGCACGGCGGAATATCGCGGGCTGTACCACGTCCTGCACGGCGTGATATCCCCGCTCAGCCGCGTATCGCCGGACGATCTGCGGATAAAGGAGCTTATCGCGCGGGTCGGCGAGGGCGGTGTCAGCGAGGTTATACTCGCCACCGACCCGGACACCGAGGGCGAGGCTACGGCGCTGTACATAGCGCGACTGCTGCGGCCGCTCGGCGTCAGGACCACCCGACTCGCCTACGGAATACCGATGGGCGGACACCTCGAGTTCACCGACGAGCTGACGCTCGGTCGTGCGCTGGAAGGGCGCAGCGAGATATAGCCTTCGGATTCCGAAAGCCCATAAAAAGCACAAAACCACCCTATACGGGTGGTTTTATTTATATGGCTCGGGATTCTTCGTAAGTCCGAGCAGATAGTCGGTCGAGGTCGCGTACAGCCGCGCCAGTCGGATGAGCACATCGGTCGGAATGTCGCGTATCCCCGTCTCGTATCGGTAATACTGCGGCTGTTTCATGCCCAGATATTCCGCCACCTGTGCCTGGGTCAGATCGTGATCCTCGCGCATATCGCGCAGACGTCTGTAATAGCTCGTCATGACAATCCGCCTCCCAAATTATAACCATTTGGTATTGACATTTTATCACAGCCGTGCTATTCTTATGTCGTGTAATAACCGTACGGTTATAATGGGTTTCCGGTTCGCGAGCTTCCTCCAAAGCCCGCGGCGGTTATTACGCACACACTCCTCCGAGGGACCTGCCTGCCCCTCGGAGATTTTTTGCGAAAAAGGGGCTTTTCAGCCCCCCTGTTCCTCGTTTTCGACCTTTTCCAGTGCTTTTATGTCCTTCTTGTCGAGTGTCAGCCGCTCGAACATATCCGGTCGCTTTTGCCTGGTGCGAAGCAGCGCCTGACCGCGGCGCCACTCGGCGATGTTCTTGTGATGCCCGCTGAGCAGCACCTCCGGCACTCGACGACCGTGCCACTCCTCCGGCCGCGAGTACTGCGGGTACTCGAGCACGCCGTCCCAGTGGCTCTCGCCGGTGAAGCTCTCCTCGCTCGCGAGCACGCCGGGTATCAGCCGTGCGACCGCGTCACAGACCGCAAGCGCGGGTATCTCGCCGCCAGTCAGCACGAAGTCGCCGAGAGATATCTCCTCGTCGACGCACTCGTCGATGAACCGCTCGTCGATACCCTCGTAGTGACCGCAGACGATGCACAGCCGCGAGTATCCCGCAAGCCGCCGCGCGGTAGACTGGTCGAACGGCTTGCCCTGCGGCGTCATATACACCGTGTGCATCTCCCCCGCAGCCATGCCCCGCACCGCGTCCCAGCAGTTGTATATCGGGTCGGCCTGCATTATCATGCCTGTGCCGCCGCCGTACGGATAGTCGTCCACCTGCATCTGCTTGTTCTTGGTGTAGTCGCGGATGTTGTGGCTTCTTATGACGATGTATCCCCTGTCCTGCGCGCGACCGAGTATCGACTCGTCGGTCATCGTCTTCATCGTGTCCGGAAAGAGGGTGAGTATGTCTATTCTCATGTCACGCCTCCATGCCGTCGATTATCTCCACCGTTATGACGCGGCTTTCGATGTCGGTCGAGCGGATGAACTCGTCTACGGCGGGGATGAGATACTCCTTCTCGCCGAGCACGACATAGACATTGTTCGCGGGCAGGGTCATCACTTCGGCGACCTTGCCGAGCACGCCTCTGTTCAGGTCGCGCACCTCCATGCCGACCAGGTCGGCGATGAAGAACCGACCCTCCGGCAGCTTCGCGTCGGCGCGAGCTATCGACACGACCTTACCCTTCAGGCGTATCGCGTCCTCCAGCGTGTCCACGCCCTCAAGCGTTGCGAGAAGGTGCTCCTTATGGACGGAGGCGGCGAGCACATTGAACTGCTCCCCGCCTATAAACAGCCGTTTGAAACCTTTCAGGAACTCCACCGAATCGCACCACGGCTCGATCTTTACCATTCCGCGAACGCCGTGCGTGTTTACGATGCGTCCCGCTTCCAGCATCTCCGCGCCCATTATTCCTTGTCGACTATGTCCACTATCACTCGCTTGGAACCGGCGGCAGCCTTGACGATGGCGCGTATCTCCTTGGAGGTGCGTCCCTGTCGTCCGATGACCTTGCCCATGTCCGACGGCGCGACGCGAAGCTCGAGCTTCAGACCGGTGTCGGTCTCGACCTCGGTCACTTCCACCTCGTCGGGGTTGTCCACCATGCTCCTTGCGATATACTCCAGAAGCTCTTTCATAGTCTTAAAGTATGCCGGCGTTCTTCATCAGGCGGCGAACCGTGTCCGACGGCTGAGCGCCCTTCTGCATCCAGTCCTTGGCGCGCTCCGCGTCGATGCGGACCTCTGCCGGCTCGACACACGGATTGTAGATGCCGATCTCCTCGATGAAGCGACCGTCGCGCGGGCTGCGGCTGTCCGCAACGACCACACGATAGAACGGCGCCTTCTTTGCGCCCATACGACGAAGTCTGATCTTGACCATTTTTACATACCTCCGAAAATTTTTTAACTGTTTTTGAATTATATCCACGGTCGTTCGACCGATGAATAGCGTTTTTACCTGCCGAAGAGTGACGCGAACCCACCGCGGCGCTTGCCCTTGCGGCGACCTCCGCCCATTCCGCCGAACTGCTTTGCCATCTTCTGCATCATGTCAAACTGCTTGAGCAGGCGGTTCAGATCCTCCACCCGCTGTCCCGCGCCAGCCGCTATCCTGCGCTTGCGCGACGAGTTGATTATCGACGGATCCTCTCGCTCTGCGGGGGTCATCGACAGTATCAGCGCCTCCATGCGGGGCATCGCCTTCTCGTCGATGGTCGCTCCCTTGAGCGCCGACGCGTTCATGCCGGGTATCATCGCCGCGATGTCCTCCAGCGAGCCCATTTGGCGAAGCTGCGCCATCTGCGCGAGGAAGTCGTCGAGCGTGAATCGGTTCTGGCGGAGCTTCTGCTCAAGCTCGAGCGCCTGCTTCTCGTCTATCGCCGCCTCCGCCTTTTCGATGAGCGTCAGCACGTCGCCCATGCCGAGGATGCGGCTTGCCATACGGTCGGGGTAGAACGGCTCGATCTTGTCCAGCTTCTCGCCGGTGCCGACGAACTTTATCGGCTTTCCGGTCACCGCCCGTACCGACAGCGCCGCGCCGCCGCGAGTGTCGCCGTCCAGCTTGGTCAGCATCACGCCGGTTATCTCCAGCGCCTCGTTGAACGCCGACGCCGTGTTCACCGCGTCCTGTCCGGTCATCGCGTCCACGGTCAGGATTATCTCGGTCGGGCTTACCGCGTCCTTGATGTTCCGCAGCTCGTCCATCAGCGCCTCGTCGATGTGCAGCCGTCCCGCCGTGTCCAAAAACACCAGGTCGTTGCCGTGGTCGAGCGCGTGCTTTACCGCGTGCTTTGCTATCTCGACCGGGTCGCCCTGACCCTCCTCGAACACCGGCACGCCGAGCTGTTCGCCGACTATCTGAAGCTGCTTTATCGCCGCCGGACGGTATACGTCGCACGCGACAAGCAGCGGACGCGATCCCTGTTTTTTCATGTACCCCGCGAGCTTCGCGCCGTTGGTGGTCTTGCCCGCGCCCTGAAGTCCGCAGAGCATTATGACCGTCGGCGGCTTCTTCGCGCGTTCGAGCCGCACCACGTCGCCGCCCATCAGCGCGGTCATCTCCTCGTTGACGATCTTGACGACCATCTGCGCCGGGGTTAGGCTGTCCAGTACATCCTGTCCGACCGCTCGCTCGCTGACCCGCGCCACAAAGTCCTTGACCACCTTGTAGCTGACGTCCGCCTCGAGCAGAACAAGGCGTATCTCGCGCATCGCCTCTTTGATGTCGCTCTCGTGAAGGCGTCCCTTGCCGCGAAGCTTCGCAAACGCGGCGTTCAGTTTTTCGCTGAGTCCCTCAAATGCCATTTATATATCCTCACGCAGGTCGCGGATACGACCGAGTATGTCGCGTATCTTGTCGTCTATCTCGCCGGACAGATATTTGTCGCGGTTTATCACCCGCAGCTCGCGGGCATCCGCCTCAAGCGCGTCGAGCACGCTCTCCATCCTGCCGTAGCGCTCGCGCAGACCGAGCTTCTGCTCGGTGTCACGAAGGGTGTTCTCCGCGCGGACGAGCGCGTCGCGCACGCCCTGACGTGTTATCCCCTCGTTTTCGGCTATCTCGCCGAGCGACAGGTCCTCGTCGTAGTACATCGCAAAGATGTCGCGCTGTTTGTCGGTAAGCAGCGCACCGTAGAAGTCGAACAGCAACGAAAGCTCCGGTCCCTTCTCTTTCACGACGAACACCTCCCTCTCAATTCTGTAAAGCCTCACGCTTTACAGACATATTCTACCTCATTTCGCGCACGCTGTCAAGAGGGAAAATCGCCGATTGTAAAACTTTTTGCTTTACAGCCCCAGCGTGAATACCGCGCTGCCGTCGCGCACCTCCACCCCCTTGAGCGCCGAGGTGTCGGGCAGGGTCGAGCTTATCGCGGCGGAGGCGGTCTCAAGTATCGAGTCGGGCAGATAGTCGCTGACCGCAAGCCCGCACGCGGTAAACGACTTCGCGCTCACCTCAAGTCCGTCGCCGTTCACCGCGATACCAAGCTCCAGCTTCAGCTCGAGCGTCTGCGGAGCGAGCGCCAGCAGCGCGGCGACCGTGCCCTTACCCTCCGACCTCAGATATTCGCGCACAGCGTCGCGCCCGACAGTAGCGTCGATGGCGAGCGTGTCCGGCGCGGAGAACCGCACCTCGACGCTCTCCGGCGCGAGGCTGTCCCTCAGCGCGAGCTTTATCAGCGTGGTCGCCTGCGCGTCGTCGATGGTCACCACCAGCGGCAGCTCCTCGCCCTCGTCCGGCGCGGAGGATATCAGCATCGGCGTCGGCGCGGCAGACGGCACAGGGGCCGCGACGTCGCTCGCTCTCGACCTCTCGCCGTGCGCGATGGCAGCCAATATCCCCGCCGACAGCACGAGCGCCCCGACCGTGCAGCCGATGTACAGCCGACGCATAGCGCGCTCATCCGTGCGTATCCTGTTTATGAATGTGCGAAATCTCTCAAACACATCGTCACCTCCGAAATATACTCTTTTGTCTTTATACGGCACGCCGCGCTCTTTTATACCTCCGAATTTTCCGGGAAGCTATTGACAAACTCACCTTTTAATACTACAATGGTTTATAGATAAACAATCAAACTCTAAACAAGCAGAGGTGTCACCGTGGCAGACAGTCAAAACATCAGTCCTTTTGAATACTACACAATGTTCACCCACCGGCTGATGAGCACACTCGACCAGTGGTTCGGCATACTCAGCGACTCGGTGGGACTATCCATTTCCGAGCTGAAAATACTCGCGTTTCTCGACTCCAAGCCATCAAACGACACCGCTCAGTGGGCGGCGACGCAGCTTGGCATATCCAAGGCGCTCGTAAGCAAGGTGGTCGAACAGCTCTGCACCAAAGGATACCTCGCGCAGGTGCAGGACAGGGACGACCGCCGCTGCTACCACCTCATCGTGCAGGAATCGGCAATGCCGCTGCTTGACAGCGTGAACAGCGAACTTATCAACTCGTGGAAGATACTCACGGAGGGCATAAGCGGCGAGGAATTCGACCAATACCTGGACATAATGCGTCGAATGCTTGGCAATATTTCGCGAGGATACGGGCTGAGCGTACCGGAATTTTTGCAAGAATCTGAAGAGGAACATCAGTAAATATATTTTGGAGGTGCATTATGAACGTTAAAGAACTGGTAGGAAAGATGACGCTGGAGGAGAAGGCGTCGCTGTGCGCGGGAGGCGGCTGGTGGCAGACCAAGCCGGTCGAGCGACTCGGCATACCGTCGGTGTACATGACCGACGGCCCTCACGGACTGCGCAAGCAGGAGGGCACGGCGGATCACCTGGGACTGAACGCCAGCGTGCCCGCCACCTGCTTCCCCACCGCGGCGGGACTCGCGTCCAGCTTTGACCGCTCGCTGATAGCGCGTCAGGCAAGCGCGCTTGCGGTCGAGGCGCAGGCTCACGACGTGTCGATACTGCTCGGCCCGGGCACCAACATCAAGCGCAGCCCGCTCTGCGGACGCAACTTCGAGTATTTCTCCGAGGATCCGGTGCTCGCGGGTGAGATGGCGGCAAGCTACATAAAGTCGCTTCAGGAGGGCGGCGTCGGCTGCTCGCTCAAGCACTTCGCCGCAAACAACCAGGAGACCAGCCGCATGGGCGGCAACTCGATAGTCGACGAGCGCACGCTGCGTGAGATCTACCTCCGCCCGTTCGAGATAGCGGTCACAAAGGGCAAGCCGCAGACGGTCATGTGCTCGTACAACCGCATAAACGGCGTGTTCTCCTGCGAAAACGAATGGCTGCTGACCAAGGTGCTCCGCGACGACTGGGGCTTCGACGGCTACGTCATGACCGACTGGGGCGCAATGGACATCCGCGTCGACGCGCTCAAGGCGGGTCTCGAGCTTGAAATGCCGTCGACCGACATGACCTCCTGCAACCAGATAGTCGACGCCGTCAAGAAGGGCGAGCTGGACGAGGCGACAGTCGACCGCGCGGTCGGCCGTATGCTGAACATACTCTACCGCTGGATAGAGACGAACAAGCGCGAGGTCACGCTCGACCTTGCGGCGCACCACAAGCTCGCCCGCGAGATCGCCGCACAGACGATGGTCCTCGCCAAGAACAACGGCACGTTGCCGCTTGACGCGTCCAAGTCGACCGCGATAATCGGCGCCTACGGCAAGAAGATAATGTTCCAGGGCGGCGGCTCGTCGCACATAAACAATCCGTATGAGGACAACGTCGTTGACGAGTGGTCGAAGCTCGGCGGCGAGGTCATCTACGCGGAGGGCGTGCAGGCGAACGGTGCCACCACCGACGAGCTTATCGCCGAGGCTGTCGCCGCCGCGAAGAAGGCGCAAAACGTTCTGCTGGTCGTCGGTTCGCCGATGGAGACCGAGGGCGCGGACCGCAAGGAGATGACCCTGCCCACGGGTGTCCTCAAGCTGGTGGACGCTGTCGCGAGCGTCCGACCCGACTGCGCGGTCGTTCTGACCTGCGGCGCGCCGGTGGAGCTTCCGTTCATCGACAAGATAGGCGCGCTGCTCGTCGCGTATCTCGGCGGTCAGGCTGCCGCCGGCGCTGTCGTCGATCTGGTCAGCGGCGCGAAGAATCCGTGCGCGAAGTTTGCCGAGACCTGGCCGGTGGACTTCCGCCACAATCCGTCGCATCCGAACTACGCGCTCAAGGATGTCGAGTACCGCGAGGGCATATTCGTCGGCTACCGTCACTACGATATGCACGGCATAAATCCGCGCTTCCGCTTTGGCTACGGCCTCAGCTACACCACCTTTGAGTACGGCGAGCCGACTGTCAGCGCGTCCGCGATAACCGAGGGCGATCCGCTGTCCGTCACCGTCGACGTTAAGAACACCGGCAGCCGCGCCGGTGCCGAGATAGTCCAGCTGTACGTCGGACAGGACGTCTGCGCGAGCGTGCCCCGTCCCGTCAAGGAGCTGAAGGGCTTTGAAAAGGTTTGGCTCGAGCCGGGCGAGACAAAGACGGTCAAGTTTGAGCTGGACAGCCGCGCGTTTGCGTACTGGAACGACGCCGCAAAGGCGTGGGTGGTGGACAGCGGCAGCTTCACCCTGTCGGTGGCTCCGTCCAGCTGCCCGTTCTGCCAGAAGAAGATGAGCGTTCAGGTCACCTCCACCTCCGCAAAGCCGCGTCCGCTCACCCTCTACTCCACCTTCGGCGAGCTTATGGCGTTCCCCGGCGGCGCGGAGATGGTGCAGCAGATGATGGCGTCCAGTCCTCTTGCCCCAGCTGCGGGCGGCGAAGAGAACGGTCTTGACGAAATGTTCGGCGACTCGAGCGCGATGATGGAGATGATGATGGGCTCGCCGATAAAGATGATCCTCAGCTTCGGCGGCGGCGCCATTTCCGAGGAACAGCTGCTCGGACTTCTCTCCATGCTCAACCAGAAGGCGGGCATCGCGTAAGCCGATCCCCGTCGGCTGTCCCGAATAACACCGAAAACGGAGCGGCGAGAAAATCGCTGCTCCGTTTATTGTTTTGCGCGGAAAGATGTGATATAATAGGGTCGATTTGGAGGTAATGGCACATCATGAAATTTCGTAGATTTGCGGCGCTTGCCGTCGCGCTGTGCATACTGCTCGGAGGCTGCACGATAGAAAACGAGACTGGCTTCGGCGAGGCGACATACGAGGACTTCCGCGCGTACATCGACGAGCGGCGGGCGGACGATTTCGTCGCGGTCGATCTCTCCCCTCTCGCCGAGAAGTACCGCTGTTCGGACGAGTTTGAGCAGCGCGACGAAAGCGAGCTTCGCTTTGAGCTTAACCGCACCACCACGCAGAAGGCGTCGGTCTCGCGCGTCACCAAGTCGGAGGCGGCAAGCGACGTCGAGTTTTTGATGCGTATGCTGCGCGAGGACTACGGCGCGTATGAGTTCTTCGGCGGCGACGAGACGTTCGGCACGATGAAGGACGAGCTGCTCGCGCGCATCGACGAGGCGTTCGGCGACGATATTCGTCTGTCGGTGATAGACCTGACGCAACTGATAAGCGACACCCTCGGCGGCACGATAAACGACCGCTCGTTTTTCGTGCGGGACAGCGCCGTCACCCCGAACGACAAGCTCTACCACGTCCGCAACGAGTATTTCACCCGCGAAAACGGCGACTTTTACTACCACGGCTCAAAGGTGCTCTCGATAGACGGAGACGACCCCGCCGAATATATCAAGCCCACCGTCGCGCAGAGCGGCGCGATAGTATACTCGATGTGGCGCAGCTTCCCGAGCGACGTCGACCCCACCGCCGTGTTTCTCGTAGCCGAGCTTGAGAACGCCGAGCCGGTCAACTTCCGATGGGCGGCGGCGTACATCGACAGCTTCTCCAACTACGCCTTCGACGCGGCGTTCCGCGAGGGCAGCACCACCGCGCCGGACGAGAGCATCTCCGTTCCGGTCGTAGCGTCCAGCAATCTGTCGGCGGCGGGCGAGCAGTTCGTCGCGTCGGCAAACCGTCCCGCGGACGAGAAGGCGCTGATACTCGACCTTCGCGTGTCCGGCGGCAACGACGAGACCTACATTCGGCAGTGGCTGGAGACCTACGCGGGCGCGGCAAGCGAGGTAAGCGAGCTGCGTATGCACCGCTCCTCGCCGATGAACAACGCGATATTCGACTCGGACGAGCCGTTCGGCACGGTCGAAAGCTCCTCCGACGGCAGGAACGTCGAGCTTGACGGCAGCCGCACGCTCATCATCCTGGTGGGAGGCAATACCGGCGCCGCCGAGACCGCGCAGCAGCTCGCAAGCCGCATATCCAACGTCATAACCATCGGCGGCATAAGCGGCGGCGCGGCACTGACCGCCGATCCCACCGTGCGCTACCTTCCGTCCAGCGGGATACGGCTGACCTTCGGCACGACGCTGCGGCTGTCGTCGGGCATGTTCGACGAGGACGGCGGCAAAAGCCTTCAGCCCGATCTGTACGCAAACCCCGCCGACGCGCTGGTGTTCGCGCGCGAAATGGTCGCGCACTACGGGCTGAACGGATAGCGCATACTTTTTCGCGTCGGAGCGAAAAATACCCCTTGACAGTCAGGGGGTATTTGTTTTATACTGATAGTACCCCCAGGGGGTATGGGTACATCCTGTGAACGAAAGGCGGTTGGATATGCGCAAAGAACGATTCGATGTCGGCGGAATGACCTGCGCCGCCTGCTCCGCGCGGGTGGAAAAGGCGGTTGGCAAGCTCGCCGGCGTGCAGACCGTCTCGGTCAATCTGCTCACCAACAGCATGGCGGTCGAGTATGACGAGAGCGAGCTGAGCTCCTCCGGCATCTGCGACGCGGTCGTCAAGGCGGGCTACACCGCGCGCTCGCGCGACGACGCGCCGAAGGCGGATAAGTCGGAGCGAAAGGACATCCGAAACGACGAATACAAGTCGCTCAAGACGCGGCTGATAGTGTCCGCGATATTTGCCGCGCCGCTAAGCTATCTCTGCATGGGGCATATGTTCGGTTGGCCCACGCCGAGCTTCTTTCACGGCTCGAAAAACGCGATACCCTTCGCGTTTACCCAGCTCCTGCTGCTGATACCGGTCATCGCGGCGGGCTTCAAATACTTCCGCGTCGGATTTAAGACGCTGTTTCACGGCGCGCCGAACATGGACTCGCTCATCGCGATAGGCGCGGGCGCGAGCGTAGTATACGGCATCTACTCAATCTACCGCATGGCTTACGCGCTCGGAGACGGCGACCTCGCCACCGTCGAGACGTTCATGCACGAGCTGTACTTCGAGTCGGCGGGCATGATACTGACGCTGATAACGCTCGGCAAATTCTTCGAGTCGCGCGCAAAGGGCCGCACCTCCGACGCGATATCCAAGCTCATCGACCTCGCGCCGAAGAGCGCGTCGGTCGAGCGGGACGGCGTAGAGCACCGCATCCCAGTCGAGGAGGTGCGCGTCGGCGACATACTTGTCGTGCGACCCGGCGAATCCGTCCCGGTGGACGGCGTGATAGTCGAGGGCAGCGCGTCGATAGACGAGTCGGCGATAACCGGCGAGAGCGTCCCCGCCGAAAAGTCGGTGGGAAGCGACGCGGTCGGCGCGACGATAAATCTGTCCGGCTTCTTCAAGATGCGCGCGACAAAGGTCGGCGACGACACGACGCTCTCGCAGATAGTGCGCCTGGTCGACGAGGCGTCCGGCTCGAAAGCGCCGATAGCCAAGCTCGCCGACAAGGTGAGCGGCGTGTTCGTGCCCGCGGTCATCGCGGTCGCGATAGTCGCCACGGTGGTATGGCTGCTCGTCGGCGCGACGTTTGAGTTCGCACTAAGCTGCGGCATCGCGGTGCTGGTGATATCCTGCCCCTGCGCGCTCGGCCTCGCCACCCCCACAGCGATAATGGTGGGCACCGGCAAGGGAGCGCAGAACGGCATACTGATAAAGTCCGGCGAAGCGCTGGAGACGGCGCACGGTGTGGACACCGTCGTGCTGGACAAAACCGGCACGATAACCGAGGGCAAGCCCGCCGTAAAGGCTGTCGCGCCCGCCGAAGGTGTGGACAAGCGCGAGCTTCTGGCGTTCGCTGCGGCTGCCGAGTCGCTCAGCGAGCATCCCCTCGCGCGGGCGGTGGTCGAGCACGCGAACGCGCTCGGCATCGCGATACCCGCAGCGGAGGATTTTAGGCAGATACCCGGCGGCGGGATACGCGCGACGGTGGACGGACGTCCGCTGCTCGCCGGCAATCTGCGCCTGCTGCGGTCGGAGGGCATCGACTGCGCGGAGGCGGAGAAGGCGGCAAACGAGTTTGCGGCGCGCGGCGAGACGGCACTCTGCTTTGTCCACGGCGACAAGTATCTCGGCACGCTGGCGGTGGCGGACGTTGTCAAGCCCACCAGCAGGCAGGCGATAGACGAGCTTCACGACATGGGCATACAGGTCGTGATGCTCACCGGCGACAGCGCGGCGGTCGCGCAGTCGATAGCGGACGGCGTGGGCGTCGACCGCGTCGTGGCGGAGGTGCTGCCGCAGGACAAGGAGCGCGAAGTCCACGAGCTGCAAAACTCGGGCCGCAGGGTCGCGATGGTCGGCGACGGCATAAACGACGCTCCGGCGCTCGCTCGAGCGGACGTCGGCATCGCCATCGGCGCGGGAACCGACGTTGCGATAGAGTCGGCGGACGTGGTGCTGATGCGCGGCGACCTGCTCGACGTGCCCACCGCGATACGCCTGAGCCGCGCCGTGCTGCGGAACATCAAGCAGAACCTGTTCTGGGCGCTGGCTTACAACACGCTCGGCATACCTGTCGCGGCGGGAGTGTTTTTCACCGCGTTCGGGCTGAAACTCAGTCCGATAATCGGCGCGCTGGCGATGAGCTTCTCAAGCGTTTTCGTCGTATCGAATGCGCTCCGGCTGCGGTTCTTCAAGCCGATACGCAGCGCCGCGCCCCAAATAAATTCGGAAAACTCGGCAAAAGCCGATAAAAAGGAGATGAATAGCATGACCAAGGTTCTCAAGGTGGACGGCATGATGTGCGAGCACTGCGTCGCCCATGCCAAGAAGGCTCTCGAGGGAGTTGGCGGCGTCTCGGCTGCCGACGTGTCGCTCGAGAAGAAGCAGGCGACCGTGACCCTGTCCGGCGACGTGTCCGACGCCGCGCTGAAGGCGGCAGTTGAGGAAGCCGGCTACACCGTCGTCGAGGTGGCGTGATGAAGGCGGACAAAAGCTCGGTGTCGCACAAGCTCAAGGTCGCGCGCGGTCAGCTCGACGGCATCCTTCGGATGATAGACGAGGACAGATACTGCGTGGACATCGCAAATCAGCTGCTCGCGACCCAGTCGCTGCTGAAAAGCGCGTCGCAGGAGATACTGCAGGAGCACATCCGCAGCTGCGTCCGCGAGGCGCTCGAGACCGACGAGCCAAACCTCAAGATAGAGGAGGCGCTGAGCCTTCTCGAAAAGATGGCGAAGGGCTGAAAAATCGCGGCGAGGGACCGACTTCCCCGCCGCGATTTTTGTCTATTTTTCATGTTGCACACGGCTTACAGTTGCCGTATAATCAGGGTGGAATGTTTCGCGTGGAATGGGGGATCGACAATGGGTGATATCTTTCCCTTGAGCGAGGGAAAAATCGGCGGTGTCTACCGGGTGGAGACGATAGAGCTGCCCGCCGCGACCGAACAGCGTCTCGAGTCGCTCGGCATGACGCAGGGCACAAGGATATCGGTGCAGAACGCCAAGAGCGGCGGCGTGCTTATCGTCAAGATACGCGGCACGCGGTTCGCGCTCGGACGCGGTATAACCAGGAACATTGAAGTGAGGTGCGCCGATGAGTGATATGACGATAGGGTTCATCGGAAACCCGAACTGCGGCAAGACCACGCTGTTCAACGCCTACACCGGGGCAAACCTCAAGGTCGCGAACTGGCCGGGCGTTACGGTGGAGAAGGTCGAGGGCGCGATAAAGGCGCACGGACAGGACATACGGCTGGTCGATCTGCCGGGCACATACAGCCTGACCTCATATACGATGGAGGAGCAGGTGTCGCGCAACTTCATCATGGGCGACGACGTGGACGTCATCGTCGACGTTGCCGACGCGTCCGCGCTCGAGCGAAACCTCTACCTCACGCTGCAGCTTCTCGAGCTCGGCAAGCCGGTGGTGCTGGCGCTGAACATGATGGACATCGTCCACAAGCGCGGCATGGAGATCGACACCCACCGTCTGCCCGAGATGCTCGGCATACCGGTGATAGCCGTCTCCGCGCGCAAACGCAACGGACTGTCGGTGCTGCTGCATGCGGCGGTGCACCATAAGGACTCGCACGAGCCGGAGCGTCTGGAGCATCAGCACGCGCACACGTCGGAGCACATCCACGACCACCACTCCGAGTACGCGATGGTCTATTCGGACGCGATGGAGGACCGCATCGACCTCGTGATGACCGAGCTTGAAAGGCTCTACCCCGACCTCAGAAACTACCGCTGGCACGCGATAAAGACGCTCGAGCGCGACGCCGAGGTCTGCGAGAAATATCCCATCGACCTCGCGCGGGTCCTCGGACTGCCGCAGGGCAGCGACGCCCCGAGCTTTGAGAGCGAGATAATCAACGAGAAGTACGACTTTATTCAGGAGATAATCGACGAGGTGCTCGTCGGCAAGGAGGAGAAGGAGCAGTCGACCGACCGTGTCGACCGCGTGCTCACCCACCGCGTCTGGGGCATACCGATATTCCTCGGCATAATGGCGATGGTGTTCTTCCTCACCTTCACCATCGGCGACTGGCTGAAGGGATATTTCGAGACGTTCCTCGAGTGGTTCAGCGGCGTCGCGGGCGATGGGCTTACCGCCGTCGGGGTGCCCGACCTGGTGCGCTCGCTGCTGGTTGACGGAATAATCGCCGGTGTCGGCGGGATACTGACCTTCCTGCCAAACATCGTGATACTCTTCTTCGCGCTTGCGCTGTTGGAGGACAGCGGCTACATGGCGCGCGTGGCATATGTGATGGATGGCGTGATGGGACGGCTGGGACTCAGCGGCCGCGCGTTTATTCCGATGATACTCGGCTTTGGCTGCACCGTGCCCGCGATAATGGCGTCGCGCGCGCTTGAGAGCAGGCGGGACAGGCTTCGCGTGATGCTGATAACGCCGTTTATGAGCTGCTCGGCGCGCCTTCCGATATACATACTCTTCGCGGGGATGTTCTTCGGCGACAGCGCGATGCTTGTCGCATACTCGATGTACCTCATCGGACTTGTCATCGCGATAGCCGCGGCGGCGATAATGCAGCTCTTCGGCAGGAAGCACAACGAGAACAGCCTGCTCATCGAGCTTCCCGAGTACAAGGCGCCCGCCGCGCGCACCGTGTTCATCTACGTCTGGGAGAAGGTCAAGGACTATCTGACCAAGGCGGGCACGATAATCTTCGTTGCGTCGATAATCATGTGGCTGCTGATGAACTTCGGCCCGCACGGTTTCGTCGGCGAGGACATAAACTCCAGCTTCGGCGCGGTTATCGGTCACTTCCTTGTCCCCTTCTTCGCGCCGCTCGGTCTCGGAATGTGGCAGATCGCGGTCGCGCTGATGGCGGGAATTTCTGCAAAAGAGGTCGTCGTGTCCAGCTGCGCGGTGCTGTTCGGCATAGCGGGTCTGAACTCGGCGGCGGGCGAAGTCGAGTTTGCGGCGATGCTCGGCGCGATGGGCTTCGGACAGCTCAACGCCTTCTGCCTCATGCTCTTCTGCCTGCTGTACATCCCCTGTGCGGCGGCACTCGGCACGATAGGCGCGGAATTTTCAAAGCTCTATCCCGCGCCGGAGGGCAAGAGGCTCTTCCTGCCGCGCGGACGGTGGATAGCGGCGGTCGCGGCGTTCCAGCTCGCGGTCGCGTGGGTGGTCACCTTTGCGGTGTGGCAGATAGGAAGCCTATTCGTATAAACAACTCAAAAAAGACGTCGAGCAGCCGCTCGGCGTCTTTTTCTTATCACAGCTCAATCGTCGATGTGCAGACGTTCTCGCAGAACCGTCGGTCGTGCTCGACCAGCAACATGGTCGGCTTGAAATTCAGTATCAGCTGCTCTATCTGCTCGCGGCTCTCGAGGTCGATGAAGTTCAGCGGCTCGTCCCACACATACAGGTGCGCGCTCTCGCACAGGCTTCGCGCGAGCAGCACCTTCTTCCGCTGACCCGCCGACCAGTCGCGCATATCCTTTGTGAACTGCTCGCGCGAAAAGCCCAGCTTTCGCAGGATGGCAAGCATCAGCGTGTCGTCCACCCCGCACTCGGCGGCATACTCGCGCGCCGTTCCGCGAAGAAAGCTCGAATCCTGCGGGACATAGCTCATCACCATGCCGCTCGCGCGGAACAGGTCGCCGGTGTGCGGAATATCCTCGCCGAGCACAAGCTTCAAAAGCGAGCTTTTGCCGGTGCCGTTGCGTCCTACCACCGCCGTGCGGTCGCCGGGCTGCAGCTCGAACCGCAGCCGCTCGAACACCGGACGCGCCGCGTCGTAGGCGATAGACAGCTCGCTCGCCGACAGCAGCGCGCGGCGGATGTCGCTTCGCGGTGACAGCTTCAGATCCTCCACCGTCTCGTCGCGGCGCAGATGGGTCGCTGTCTCGAGCAGCTCGCGTTTCTCGGCGGCGGCGCTTCCGACCCTCCGCTCGAGCGCCTTTGCCTTTGACGCCGACCGCGCCGCCATCTTGCCGACGTGTCCCCTCGACACGTCCTCGTGCAGCGCGGCGTTCCTGTTCGACTTCTTGTACTTCGAGCGATCGGCGGCATCGGCGCGTCGCGAAGCCAGCTCCGCCGCCGCGTCCAACCGCTTTACCTCCTTGCCGAGGCGCTCATTCGTCGCGCGCTCGAACTGCTCGCGGCGGTCACGCTGTTCGCGCCAGACCGAGTAGCCGCCGCGCACCACCTCCGCCGAGTTGTGGTCGAGCGCGAGGATGTGGTCGGTGCACGCGTCGAGAAACGCGCGGTCGTGGCTGACCAGCAGGAATCCGCTCTTCTGACGCAGATAGTCCGCGACCTGCTCGCGCGCCGCCGCGTCGAGATGGTTCGTCGGCTCGTCGATCAGCAGGAACCGTCCCTCGCAGGCAAACAGCGCGGCAAGCATCACCTTTGTCCGCTCGCCGTTGGACAGCGTGTAGTAGTCGCGCCAAAGCAGCTCGTTCGGGTCCGCGCCGAGCTTTGAAAGCTCCATCTCAAGCCGCCACCGCTCAAGCTCGGGTCGCGCAAGCTCCGCCGCCTCGACAGCGGTCGCGCCCTCCGGCGGGTCGGGGTACGGAAAGTAGTCCGCTCCGCCGCGCACGCCGAGCAGGTTTCCCGACGGCTCAAGCTCTCCGGACAGTATCCGCAGCAGCGTCGTCTTGCCGCGACCGTTGCGCCCCACCAGCCCCAGCCGCCAGTCGGTGTCCACGCGGAAGTTCAGTCCCTCAAACACGCTGTCTGCCGAGCCGGGATACGCAAACGTCAAATTTTGTGCTTCAATAATCATATATACCTCCGAAATACGCAAAAACGGGCGCGGAAAATCCGCGTCCGTTTGATCTGTCGCAAATTGCGGCATATCGAAGGCAGTTTTGCAGATTTCCCGCGCAACAGCCGCAGAACGGCGGCGGCGCGCGAAGCATCGCTCCGCTCACGCCGCAGTCTCCGCCGCAATAACTGTTGCCAAAACCGAAGTTTTATCGGGAAATATGCATCTTTTCACCCTTTTCGTTAGTCATATCGGTCGTCCGACCGTGTCTATTGTACCATCCGCCGGCGCGGTTGTCAAGCGTTCAGCCCGCGACGTACAGGTCGTACACGCGGACAAATATCGCCGCCGCCTCCGCACGGGTGACCGTCGCGCACGGCCGCAGATACCTGTTCTCGTCCCCCTTTAGCGTGCCGGTCTCTATCGCCCAGCCAAGCCCCTCCGCTGCCCACTGCGAGCCGGACGCCGCGTCCGCAAAGTGCTCGGTCGCGTGGTCGAGATAGCTCGCGGCGTAGAACTCGAGGGTGTTCATCTGACCCTCGAACCGCTTCGGGTAGGTCTGCGACAGCCACCTCACGATGAGCGTCACCAGCTCCTCGCGCGTAATGCTGTCTTCGGGCAGGAAGCAGCCCGCCTCGTTTCCGTTGGCTATCCCGCACCGTTTTGCCCAGCGCAGCGCGGTGCTGTACCAGCCACGCTCGGCGGCGTCCGGAAAGCCGTGCGGCGTCTCGTATGCCGGACGTCCCGCGAGCCTCCAGAGCACCGTCACCGCCATAGCGCGGTTCATCGGCGCGTCCGGCGAGAAGCTGCCGTCCTCCATGCCGCCGAACAGCCCTATCTCGGTCACGGCTTCGATGTCCTTTGCCGCCCAGTGCCCATCCGTATCGCTATAAGCCGCAGCGGGGATCGTAAGCAGCGTCGCAAGTGCCAGCACAAGCGCGGCGATTCGCGTCTTTTTGCTCATATCAGCCGTTGATTATCTTCGTCCAGATGTGGTCGTAGTAGCTGACCGACTCGCCGAGATCGACGAACACCTCGCTCTTATCCATTATCTCCTGCGACGGATACTGCGCGGGGTCGTTCTTTATCTCGTCGTCGAGCGACTCGTAGACCTCGGTCTGCGGCGTCGAGTAGTTGATGTAGTCGCGGTTCATCGCGGCGATGTCGGTGCGGCACATGAAGTCCACAAACTTCACCGCGGCGGCGTAGTTCGGCGCGTCCTTCAGGATGCACATCGCGTCAAACCAGAGGTTCGTGCCCTCCTTGGGTATCGCATAGGCGAGGTCGGGATTGCCCTCCTCCGGGTCCATGCAGGTCACGGCGTCGCCCGAATACACCATCGCGATAGCCGCCTCGCCCGCTATCATCTTGT
Organism: uncultured Oscillospiraceae bacterium; assembly: GCA_964493515.1. GTDB lineage: Bacteria > Bacillota > Clostridia > Oscillospirales > JAAYOS01 > CANRIN01. Next base: position 20,620 of record CAZBNJ010000005.1, read on the forward strand.
CCTTTACGTCGTCGCCGGTGAATCCGAGCACCTTGGTAGCGGCTTCGGCGAGCTTTGCCTCGGCGGCGTCCAGCTCCTCCTTGGAGGTGGAGTTGAGCGAATAGCCGAGATACTTGAGCGCCATGCCGATGGTGTCGCGCACCGAGTCCATCAGGAACGCGTTGTTGTCGTACTCTCCCGACCAATAGACGCCCCAGCTGTCGATAGGCTCGTCCACCATCGTCGTGTTGTAGAGTATACCGAGCGTGCCCCACATATACGCGACCGAATACTCGTTGTTCGGGTCGTACTCGCGCGACTTGTAGTTGTCGCCTATCTTCGAGTAGTTCTCAAGCTGCGACATATCTATCTTTGCGAGCATATCCTCGTCTATCATGCGCTTTATCATGTAGTCGGACGGGATTACCACGTCGTATCCGGAGTTCGAGTTCTTGACCTTGGTGTACATCGACTCGTTGAAGTCAAAGGTGTCGTACACGACCTTTATCCCCGTCTCCTTCTCGAATATGCCGATGACGTCCGGGTCGATGTAGTCGCCCCAGTTGTACACGTTCAGCGTCGTGCCGACCAGTTCGGGATACGGATACTCGGTTGTGCCGCCGCTCGGTTCGTCGTTCGAGTTCGAGCATCCCGCGAACATTCCCATCATCAGTGCCGCGCAAAGCAGCATAACAAGCGTCCTTTTCAACTCTAACATTTCTCCTTATCAAAAAGATTTCGTCTATTCTAAAACCCCGAAGCTCGGAGTTTCGGAATCACTTCAGCTTGGACGGCTCGTACACGAGCGAACCGACCATTCCGTACCTCGCGACCAACGCCGTCGGGAAGCGCGCTCCGCCCTCCGCCGGCTGCATCGGGTCGCCTATCATCTCGCCGGATATCAGCATCTCCGCAAGCTCGCGCATATCGATTATGTACCGCTCGTTCAGCTGCACCGGCGACTGATTGCTGTGCCCCGGGTATATCATCAGGCCCTCGATACCCGCGACCAGCGACTCGAGCCGCTTCATCCCCTCGCAGAAGGTGGTGAGGTCGGTCGAGTGGTCGAGCTGCATCCATATCGAGCCGGAGCCTATCGTGTCCCCGCTGAACATCTGTCGATTCTCGCGGTCGAGGAACAGCACGCTGCCCTGCGTGTGTCCCGGAAGCTCGATCACCTCCAGCGTCCGCCCGCCGAGGTCAAATTTGTCCCCGTCGCAGAGCGGCTGAAAGTCGGACGGCGAGTAGGACGCGCCAAACGACCCGATAAGCGCGTCGTCCTTGTGCGAGACGTACGCCGTCGCGCCGTCGTCGAGTATCGCACGCAGCTCCGCTCCCACATGGTCGCCGTGACCATGGGTGTGCAGCACGACTATCGGCAGGCTCGTGCGCTCGCGGATAATGTCGATGAGCCGACGGTCGCCGAAGCTCATCAGCGAATCCACAAACGCGGCGCGCTCGCTTCCGACGATCAGATAGCAGTCCACAAACTGACCGCGGCCCTCCTCGTGTATCCTCCACACGTTCGGCGCAAGCTCGGTCACGGTAAACGTCGCCTTGTTGTCCATTTCATTCTCCTCCTTTATCGGATGTGCCTACTTCGATGTCTGCTTCCTGCTGTCCCGCGACGAGCGGACGTTTATCACTATCAGCAGTATCAGCACCACTACGAACATTATCGCGCTCAGCGCGTTCATCGACGGTTTGACGCCGCGGCGTACCTGCGAATATATCTCGGTGGACAGCGTGCCCACACCCGCTCCGGTGGTAAAGAACGATATCACGAAGTCGTCTATCGACAGCGTGAACGCCAGTATCGCGCCGGTCACGACGCCGGGCATTATCTCGGGCAGCACCACCTTAACGATGGCGCTCAGCGGCGTGCATCCGAGGTCGAGCGCCGCCTCGTATGCGTGTTTGTTCATCTGTTTCAGCTTTGGCATGACCGACAGTATGACATACGGTATGTTGAAGGTCATGTGCGCAAGCAGCAGGCTCACCCGTCCGAGCGGTATGCCTATCGACACGAAGAGTATCAGCAGGCTCACGCCGGTCACGATGTCCGCGTTGAGCACCGGAAGGTAGCTCACGTTCATCACAACGCCCTGCGGCACGCGGTGCATCGCGTTTATTCCTATCGCCGCCGCCGTGCCGATAATCGTCGCCAGCAGCGCTGCGGCTATCGCGATAAACAGCGTGTTTCCGAGCGCCTGCATTATCCGCGAGTCGCCAAACAGCTCGACGTACCACTTGAGCGAGAATCCGCCCCATGTACCGCGCGACTTGTTCGCGTTGAACGAGAAGGTTATCATCACCGCGATAGGCGCGTAGAGGAACAGGAAGATAAGCGCGCTGTACGCGCCCTTCAGTCCCTTGATAAGTCGTTTCATCGGCGCGCCCTCCTACATCAGCAGCCCGCCGGTCGCGGACTGTTCCTTTTCATACTTGCCCATCACCGCCATAGCGAGCAGGGTGAGCACCATCAGTATCACCGACAGCGCCGAGCCGAAGCCGTAGTCGCCGGTGGACAAAAACTGCTTTTCTATCGTGTCGCCGATAAGCGATATCTTCGACCCGCCGAGCAGTCGGCTTACGATAAAGGTCGTGAGCGCCGGCATGAAGGTCATCATTATGCCGCTGGACACTCCGGGCAGCGACAGCGGGAATATCACGCGGCGGAAGGTCTGTCCAAAGCTCGCGCCCAGGTCTCCGCTTGCCTCCACCATGCTCTTGTCCAGCTTTATCAGCGTGTTGTATATCGGCAGTATCATGAACGGCAGGAAGTTGTACACGTTTCCGAAGATGACCGAGCCGGTCGAGTACATGAACTGTATCGGCTTGTCTATCACCCCGATCGCCTTCAGCGCGCTGTTCAGAATGCCGGTGTTTTCAAGTATCGTCATCCACGCGTAGGTGCGCAGCAGGAAGTTCATCCACATCGGCAGCACGAACAGGAAGGACACGATGCCGCGGACGCTCGGCTTCATGCGCGACAGTATATACGCCATCGGATAGCCGATGACAAGGCAGATGAGCGTGCTGACCAGCGCTATCCACACCGAGCGCCAGAGCACCTGCATATACACCGGGTCGGAGAAGTTGAAAAATCGCTCGAAAAACTCCCACGTGAAACCGAAGCTGCCGCCGTTTTCGTAGTGGTAGAAGAAGCTGTACACCACCACGAGTATCATCGGCACGACCACGAATATCAGCGCGTATGCGCAGTACGGAAGCGCCACCCACGACAGGCGGAACCTCGGCTTTCTGAGCGTTTTCGCGCGCGCCGAAGCTACCTCCGCCTCGGGATTGAGACGGCGGCCGCTCACTTTTCTTCCTCCCAGACTTTAGCGTCCGATTTGTGCATGATATGTATGTCGTCCGGCGTTATCACCATGCCCACGCGGCTGCCCGGCGTCTGCGGGTCGGTCGAGTGTATCATCCAGCGCGTGCCCTCCGACTCGACGAGTATCTCATAGTGGACGCCCTTGAAAACTATCGACTCGACCGTGCCGCTCCACATTCCCTCGGCTTCGGGCACGCAGTCGATGTCCTCCGGCCGTATGACCACGCCCACCGGCTCGTCCTTTGCAAATCCCTTGTCCACGCAGACAAACCGTCCGCCGGCAAAGCTGACGTCGAAGTCGTCGTGCATCACGCCGTCGACGATGTTGCTCTCGCCGATGAAGTCGGCGACGAACGCGTTCTGCGGTTCGTTATATATGTCGATAGGCGTGCCTATCTGCTGTATCGTGCCCTCGTTCATCACCACCACCGTGTCGCTCATCGTGAGCGCCTCCTCCTGGTCGTGGGTGACGTATATGAAGGTTATGCCCGCCTGCTGCTGTATGCGCTTCAGCTCGGTCTGCATATCCTTGCGCAGCTTGAGGTCGAGCGCGCCGAGCGGTTCGTCGAGCAGGAGCACCTCCGGTCCGACGGCGAGAGCGCGCGCAATGGCGACCCGCTGCTGCTGGCCGCCGGAAAGCTGGCTTACGTCGCGATGCTCATAGCCGGTCAGTCCGACCAGCGCAAGCATCTCGCTCACCCGCTCGTTTATCTCCTTTTTCGGCCGCTTTGCAACCCGCAGCCCAAAGGCGACGTTTTCCGCCACGTCCAGATGCGGGAACAGTGCGTACCGCTGAAAAACCGTATTGACACGCCGCTTATAGGGCGGCACATCGTTAATCCGCACGCCGTCGAAATACACGTTGCCCGACTTCGGCGTCTCGAAACCCCCGATTATCCGCAGGGTAGTCGTCTTGCCGCAGCCGGACGGTCCGAGCAGCGTGAGAAATTCCTTATCGTTGATGGTCAGGTCTATCGATTTGAGTACCTCTTCACCGTCATACGCCATGCTGACTTTCTCAAGGCGTATAAGCTCTTTTGCCATTTATCAGCCCCCCAGTTTGCCCGAGTAATCACGACCCATAGTCATGTAAGATACAATATACCCCCTATTAGAGGAAATGTCAATGAATTTTTCGTAAAAAGTCGGAAAAAACGAGAAAGATTTTTTGTTTATCCGTTCCAGTTTTTGTTAGCCACGCACTTTTCTTTGATTTGCTCTTAAAATCTCGCGAATACTCCGAAATGCTCGCGTGAGTCATCCAAACCGTCAAAGCTCCGCGTCGATCTCGAACACCCTGCCCGCGAGATAGTCGAACGCGCCGCCGCTCGGCTCGAACGCGAATCGCAGCTTGTACGCGCAGAGCCGCTGTCCCGCCTTCTCCCCCTTCGCGAGCGTGCCGTATTTGCCGTCGCCGACCAGCGGGCATCCGATACTCGCGAACTGCGCGCGTATCTGGTGGGTGCGTCCGGTGACAAGGCGGCACTCGACGAGCGTCCGGTCGCCGCGCCGCTCGACCGTGTGATAGTAGGTCTTGGCGTAGAGCGCTCCCGGTCGCGGCGAGTCAAAAACGCGGACCGTCTTTTTCTCGCGGTCACGCAATATGTAGCTCTCTAGCGCGCCGTCGGCGGGTCGCGGAGCGCCATGCACCAGAGCGCGATAGGTCTTTTCTATCCGATGTTCGCGTATCTGTTCCTCGAAAAACCGCAGCGCCTCCGCGTCCTTTGCCGCTATCACCAGCCCGCGCGTGTTGCGGTCGATGCGATGGCAGAGCGACGGCGCAAAGGTCGCGTCCGCCGACGGGTCGTACTCCCCCTTGCGGTAGAGATACGCCTGTATGCGGGTAAGCAGCGTGTTCACCTTTTCGCGCTCGTCCGGATGGCTCAGCAGCCCGGACGGTTTCAGGCAGATGATGATGCGCTCATCCTCGTAAACGACCTCGAGCGACGGATTTTCTATCGACATGAACGCGTCGCTCTCACGCGGTCGCTCGTCGAAAAACTCGTCGCGGATGTACAGCCACAGCTCGTCGCCCGCCGAAAGTCTCGCCTCGCCGGACGCGCGCACGCCGTTTATGCGCACACGCTTTTCGCGCAGCCACTTTTGTATGGTCGCGCTCGGCACATGGCTGAACGACTTTCGCAGGTATCTGTCCAGCCTCTGCGAGGCGTCGTTTTGCGAGACTGTGAGTTTTCGCATACATTTCTCCTTCTAACTTCATATAACTTTAACAAGCAAAACCTATTGACAAATATCGGATTTACGGCTATAATATTCTCCGTACCGCCGTGTGGAGGTGTAATTATGAGGCTGGAGCTTGCGGGGATAATCGAACACCCGGGCAGGTCACTGCCATTTGATTATACCATAGATCTGAGCGATTTGGAGATAAATTTTCAAAAACCCTTCACAAAGCCGCTCGAAGTCCACGGCGAGGTGCGAAACACCGCCGGAGTGCTCGAGCTTTGGGCGGAGGTGGACGGCGATATCGAGTTTGACTGCTCGCGATGCGCCGAACACACCGAAGCGCCCTACTCGCTCGACATCGAGACCACACTCGCGCGCGAGCTTGCGAACCCCGACGACTTTGCAAACGTCGACGTGGTGCTGCTCGACCCCGACCTGTCGTTTGAGCTGGACGAGGTGATACGCGACGCGGCGATACTCGAAAGCGATATGCTGTTCCTCTGCCGCGAGGACTGCAAAGGTGTGTGTCCCACCTGCGGCAAGAATCTCAACGACGGTCCCTGCTCCTGCAAGCCGGAGACCGATCCCCGCCTCGCAGCACTTGCCGAGTTGCTCGACGAGATGAAGCGGGAGGAAAACTGATTGCTATGCGCCACGGCGCGTAACATATACCATTAATACAAAGCAAGTCGCCCTGTAAGGAGGTGCAAAACATGGCCGTTCCGAAGAGTAAAGTATCGAAAGCTCGCCGCGACAAGCGTCGTTCGTCGCACTGGAAGCTCGCTACCCCGAATCTCGTGACCTGCCCGCAGTGCGGAGCTTCACGCCTTCCTCACAGGGTGTGCAAGGAGTGCGGGTATTACGACGGACGCAAGATCATGAACGTCTAAGCCGCAAATAAGTTTTCGACAAAGCACAGAGGAGAGGGCGGTTTGCTCGCTCCTCTGTTTGCGTTTCGGCGCAAAATCAGGCGCAGGAGGTGAACGACATGGCAAAGGTTACCGAGGTAGACGCACGCTCGCCCGCGGCATCGGCGGGTCTCAGGGTCGGCGACGAGCTGAAGGCGATAAACGGGCACGAGATACACGACGTGCTCGACCTCATCTTCTACTCCTACGAGCCGTCGTTCATCATCGACGTCGAGCGCGGCGGCAAGCAGATGGGCCTGCGGGTAAAAAAGCAGGTCGGCGAGCCGCTCGGCGTGGAGTTTGAGAGCTATCTCATCGACCAGCCGCGCTCCTGCCACAACAAATGTGTCTTCTGCTTTATCGACCAGATGCCCCCGGGTATGCGCGACACGCTCTATTTCAAGGACGACGACGCGCGGCTGAGCTTCCTCCAGGGCAACTATGTCACGCTGACAAATCTCAGCGACGCCGACCTCGGTCGCATCGTGGATATGCGGATAAGTCCGATAAACGTGTCGGTACACACCACCAATCCCGAGCTTCGGGTAAAGATGCTGAACAACCGCTTTGCGGGCGAGAAGCTGGCGTATCTCAAGACGCTCAGCGACGGCGGCGTGGACATAAACGCGCAGATAGTCCTCTGCCCCGGCTGGAACGACCGCGACGAGCTCACCCGCACGCTGGAGGATCTCGCAGCGCTGGACGGAGTGGTCAGCTGCTCGGTCGTGCCGGTGGGACTTTCAAAGTACCGCGACGGGCTTGCGAAGCTCGATCCGGTAACAAAGGAGGACGCGCTGGACATAATAGAGCGCGTGGACAGGGTCGGCGAAAAGTGCCTTGAGACGCGCGGTTTCCGCACCTTCTACTGCTCGGACGAGATATTCCTGCTCGCCGAAAAACCGCTGCCCGACATCGACTACTACGAGGACTTCCCGCAGCTTGAAAACGGCGTGGGCATGGCCGCGCTGTTTATCGACGAGTTCACCGCCCGTCTGGACGAGCTGTCCGAAGATGAGCGCATAGAGCCGTTCACGCTTGCGACCGGCACTCTTTTTTATCCGATACTGGTGAAATTAGTTGACCTTTTGCGCGCAAAATGGCATAATATAGATGCCGAAGTGGTTGCGATAAAAAATCGCTTCTTCGGCGAGAGCATAACCGTTGCCGGACTTGTCACCGGCGGCGACCTCATCGACCAGCTTCGCGGCAGGGTCGAGGGCAGGACACTTATTCTCCCCTCCGCAATGCTGCGCGCGGGCGAGGACGTGTTCCTCGACGACGTGAGCGTCGGCGACGTAAAACGGGAGCTTGGGCCGAGCGATGTCCGCACAAACGCGGGCGGCGCGGAGCTGCTCGACGCGATCTTGGGAATTTAGGAGGCAGTACGCATGGGCGCACCGCTTATAGCGATAGTCGGACGGCCGAACGTGGGCAAGAGCCATCTGTTCAACCGTCTGGTGGGCAAACGAATATCGATAGTCGAGGACACGCCCGGCGTGACCCGCGACCGCATATACGCCGAGTGCGAATGGGCGGGACGTCGGTTCAATCTCGTGGACACCGGCGGCATAGAGCCGCACACCGGCGACGAAATGCTGCTGTTCATGCGCTCTCAGGCGGACACGGCGATAGACACGGCGGATGTCGTGGTGCTCGTATGCGACCTGACCGTCGGCGTGACCGCGGCGGACAAGGACGTGGCGGACATGCTGCTCAAGGCAAAAAAGGCAGTCGTGCTCGCGGTCAACAAGTGCGACAAGCCGGGAGCGCCCGACCCGCAGCTCTTCGAGTTCTACAATCTCGGTCTCGGCGACCCGATTGCGGTGAGCGCGCTCCAGGGCTACGGCACCGGCGATCTGCTCGAGGCGTGCATGAACGCGCTGGACAACATGGAAAACGTCGAGGACGACGACGAGCGGATAAACGTGGCGGTCATCGGCAAGCCGAACGCCGGCAAAAGCTCGCTCATAAACAAGATACTCGGCGAAAAGCGGGTCATCGTAAGCCCGATAGCCGGCACGACGCGCGACGCGATAGACACCCCCTACGAGTGCGAGGAGGGTCGGTTCAACTTTATCGACACAGCGGGACTTCGCAAGCAGTCCAAGGTGGACGAACAGATCGAGAAATTCAGCGTACTTCGCACCCACATGGCGGTCGAGCGCGCCGACGTCTGTCTTGTGATGATAGACGCGACCGAGGGCGTGACCGAGCAGGACTCCAAGGTCGCGGGACTCGCGCACGACGCGGGCAAGGCGGTCATCCTCTGTGTGAACAAGTGGGACGCGGTCGCCGACAAGTCGACCAAAAGCCCGCAGGAGTTCGAGGACAAACTCCGCGCCGAGCTTCCGTTTATGGACTACGCCCCGGTGGTGTTCATCTCGGCGCTGACCGGACAGCGGGTGCCGAACCTCTTCCCGCTTATCCGCACGGTGCACGACAACACGTCCAAGCGGGTGACCACCGGTCAGCTCAACCAGGTGCTCGCCGAGGCGGTCGCGCGGCTTCAGCCGCCGTCCAAAAAGGGCCGCCGTCTGCGCATCTACTACATGACCCAGACCGGCGTGAAACCGCCGCACTTCGTCACCTTCTGCAACGACGCGACGCTCATGAGCTTCGGCTACAAGCGATACCTCGAGAACCGCATACGCGAGGCATACGGTTTTGAGGGCACGCCGGTGCGCATATCTGTAAAACAGCGCGGCGAAAACGCGGCGCCGTCGATAGACTAAGCAAACTTTAAGGGGGATTTCCAATGATCGCACTGAAGATAGCACTTACCTGCGTGATAAGCTACCTGCTTGGCAGCCTCAACTTCTCGATAATCTGCTCAAAGGTGTTCAAAAACGACGACGTGCGCGGACACGGCAGCGGAAACGCCGGCATAACCAACTACATCCGAAACTACGGCGGTCTGACCACCCTCATCGTCATGGTCGGCGACATGGGCAAGTGCGTCGCGGCGGTGCTCGTGTCGCAGTACATATTCCGAGGCGACCTTGTCGCGGGCTATGACATAGCCGACGCGATGAAGTTCCTCGCCGGATTCTTCGTGATGCTCGGGCATATGTTCCCGCTCTACTTCGGATTCAAGGGCGGCAAGGGCGTGCTGTCCACCGCCGCGCTCATCCTCGCCTTCGACTGGCGGATGTTCCTCATCGGCATCAGCATCTTCATCATCATCGTGGTCGTCACCCGATATGTGTCGCTCGGCTCGGTCATAGCGGTGTGGTCGGTGCTGCCGCTCGTGTGGGTGTTCTACCGCACGGCGCCGCTCGTGTGGGTGTATATGCTCATCTACGCGGCGATCGGCGCGCTGGTCACGATACGCCACAGCTCCAACATCGTGCGGCTGATACACCACAACGAATCGAAATTCTCGTTCAGTCACAAGGACAGGAACGAAAAATAACTTTTTAGGAGGAATTGTAAATGGCAAAGGACGGAAAGAAAGGGTTTGTCGCCGAATTTAAGGAGTTCATCTCGCGCGGCAACGTGATGGACATGGCTGTCGGTATCATAATCGGCAGCGCGTTCACCAAGATCGTGACCTCGCTTGTCAACGACCTTATCATGCCGCTTATCGGCTACATAATCGGCGGTATCAACTTCAGCGAGTTCAAGCTGGTGCTCCGCGAGGCGTCCGAGACGGTCGAGGAGGTCGCCTTCTGCTACGGCGCGTTTGCCCAGGCGGTCATCGACTTCCTGCTCATCGCGCTGGTGGTGTTCTGCATGATAAAGGCTATGAACCACTTCCGCCGCAAGAAGGAGGAGCCAGCCCCCGCGCCGGCACCCGACCCCGAGCCTTCCAACGAGGAGAAGCTGCTCACCGAGATACGCGACCTGCTGAAGAAGTGATTTTCACATACATAAACCCCTCCGTCCCGCAAGAGACAGAGGGGTTTTGTTATGCTGTTTTATCAGAGCTTGGCGAAGTAGTCGGCAATCTCGCTCATGCGGGCTTCCTGTCCCACATTGAACGGGCAGCGCGACTCGCAGTGACCGCACTTCACGCAGCTGTCCGCGCGGACTTCCAGCTTCTTGTAGTGGTCGACCGCCATGCTGTCCCCCATCCTCGCAAGGTCGTAATACTTGTTTATCAGCGCGACGTTCAGTCCCATCGGGCAGGGCGCGCAGTGGTTGCAGTAGACGCACGCGGGCTGCTCGTCGCGCGGCGTAAGCTCGCCGAGTATCGAGTAGTCGCGCTCCTCTGCGGACGCGTCGAAGTAGCTGAGCAGCTCCTTGACGTTTTCCACGCTCGCCATGCCGGGAAGCACGGTCAGCACGCCCGGCTTGTCCAGCGCGTACTGGATGCACTGATTTTGCGTCAGCGCCCTGCCGAACGGCGAACGCTTCTCGTCGAGCAGCTGTCCGCCCGAGAAGGTCTTCATCACCGAGATGCCGACGCCTGCCGCCTCGCAGCGACGGTAGAGATCCATGCGCTCGGATGAGCTGCCGTTTGCAAACTCGCCCTTCGCGTGGTCGTAAGCGGGATTTATCGAGAACATCATCATGTCGACAAGTCCGGTGTCCAGCACGACATTTGCGAGCGCCGGATTGTGCGTAGACAGTCCGATATGCTTTACCACTCCCTGGCCCTTGAGGTCGAGCAGGTGCTGAAGTATCCCGCCGTCCTGATACTTCTGCCAGTCAGCCACCTCGTCGATGCAGTGGATGAAGCCGTAGTCTATGTAGTCGGTCTTGAGGTTCTCAAGCTGCATCGCTACCGAACGCTTCACCGTGTCGAGGTCGGTCGACCAGCCGTACTTGCCCCCGTTCGAGTAGTCCGCGCCGAAATGTATCTGGTAGAGCATCTTGTCGCGAACCGACGCAAGCGCCTTTCCGTAGTAGCCGAAGGTCTTTCCGCCGCCGGTCGCGAGGTCGGCGTAGTTTATCCCCTGCTCAAACGCGTACTCAAGCGCGGCGACAGCCTCCTTCTCGGGCGCGTCGCAGATATAGCTGGTGCCGAGACCGATGACGCTTATGCGGTCGCCCGTTCTGCGGTTTATTCTGTACTCCATTGTTTTCCCTCCCTTAGGATTTGTTGCAATGCAATTATAACGCCGGTCCGCGCCGTATGCAAATACCTCTTTTCTATATTCGGATATGCTTTTCAGGCATGAAAAAAGTGCGGCCCGACAGCCTGCCGAACCGCGCTTTTCTCTCCTGCAAATAAGGTCAGATGATCTCGTCCAGCTCCATGCCGTCGGCGTAGCATCCGACGTCCACGCCGTACGCGCGCTCCATGCCAAGCGAGCGCATCGTGCAGAACAGATTGTTCATCGCGCAGCGCTGGAGATCGCCCAGGCATATCGACGGCTTGCCGACCTTCTCGTTTGCCAGCTTCTCGCCAAACTCCGCCGCAAAGTCTATCTCGGTGGTGGTCGGCATCTTGGGCATCTTCGGCATCTCCATCTCGCCGGAGGCTATCTTCTTCATCCGCTCCTCCATGAACTCCTGGAAGCTCATGCCCTCGGGTATCATCTTCTTCCAGAACGGCTCGGGCGGGATATACTCAAGGCCGTACACCGCGCAGAGAATGTTGCGCACCCTGTCGACGCCGCCGGGCATTATCATGTCGTTGCCCGCGTGCATCGACTTGGACGGAGTGGAGCTGCCGCCGTTCCAGTCGGTCATTATCAGCCCCCTGAATCCCCACTCGCCGCGCGCGAGGTCGGTGCAGAGGTCAAAGCTGTCGGCGGTCGGAACGCCGTTTATCTTGTTGTAGCTGGTCATTATCGACATCGGCTGCGCGGTGCGGACCACTATCTCGAATCCCTTGAGATATATCTCGCGCAGCGTGCGCTCGGTCACTATCGTGTCCACCGCGTTGCGGTTCGACTCCTGGTTGTTCGCGGCGTAGTGCTTTACGCACGCGCCCACTCCCGGCACCGACTGCAGTCCCTTGGTCATCGCGGCAGCCATCACGCCTGCGACCAGCGGGTCCTCCGCGTAATACTCGAAGTTGCGTCCGCAGAGCGGGTCGCGGTGGATGTTCATTCCCGGGCCGAGCAGGATGGTCTCGCCTATCTCGCGGCACTCCTCCGCCATGGCGTGTCCGACCATCTCAAGCACCTCGGTGTCGAAACTCTGCGCGAGCAGCCAGCCCACCGGCCACGCGGTGCAATACTGATGGCGAAGCTCCTTTTTGCCGGTGTCGACGTTGGTCGCCTCAAACTCCTGCGTCACGCGCACGCCTCCCGGGCCGTCCGCGAGCACCATCGTCGGTATGCCGTACTTGTCAAACAGCGTGTTCACCGTCTCGCCTGCGGCGCCCGCGACCGTTGCCGAGCTGCCGCCCACTATCGGCGCGTCCTCGTTGGCGACGCCCCAGCCGGTGCCGCAGTTGAATATCGCAAGCTCCTCACGGCTCATCCGCGCGACCAGCTGCTCAAGCGTCGCCTTGCCGTCGTACACGTCCTTCAGCGTCACGCCGTCGGATACGACGTTCTTCACGCTCTCATAGTCCACCTTCGCCGTATAGTTCGGGTCGGATGTGTAGGTCTCCACCTTCTGGTCGTGATACTTCGACGAGCGGTCGACGCAGGCGAAGCTCTTCGGGTCAAGCTCGATACGCGGCGCGCCCATGGTGTCCTGCTTTGCGCGCGGCGGCGCGATTATCTCCTGCATATCCTCGCTTATCGGATACTCATTATGTACCTTCTCGGTCACGACGCGCGCGCCCAGTCCAAGCACCGCCGCCGGAGCGAGCGCCACCGACGAGCTTCCGAACATCAGCAGATAGTCGCCCTGCTCGAGCGCGTACTCGGCGCGGTCCTCAAAGAAGCTCGCGCAGTCTCGCAGACGGAACCTCAGCTCCACCCGAACGGTCTCGCCCGGGTCGAGCAGCTTGGTCTTTTTGAAGCTGACCAGCCGCTTTATCGGCTTCTGAAGCTCGACCTGCGGCTCGGACAGATACAGCTGAACGACCTCCTTGCCCGCGCGGTCGCCTATGTTCTTTACCTTGACCGAGACCTCGGTCCACTCGCCCTGCTGACGGACCATCGCGTCCGAGATGTCAAAGTGGGTGTAGCTCTTGCCGTAGCCGAACGGATATATCGGCTTCTTTCCAAAGGTGTCGAACCAGCGATAGCCGACGAATATGCCCTCAGTGTAGCGCTCGACGTCCACGTTGCCGTCGTTCATGGCAAATGTCTCGTGCGCGGGATAGTCGCTGTAATTCTCCGCCCAGGTCGCGGTCGTCTTGCCCGACGGATTCACCCTGCCGTACAGCACGTCGAGGATGGCTCGACCCGCCTCCTGACCGGGCTGTCCGCTGAACAGCACCGCGCCAACGCCGTCAAGGCCCTTGATATACTTCATGTCGATGACGCCGCCGACATTCAGCACCAGAACGGTGTGCTTAAACGTCTCGCTGACCTCTTTCAGCACCCTCTTTTCGGTGTCCGAAAGCTCGTAGTCGCCAAGCTCGACAAACTCGTCGCCTATCTTCACCTTCTTGGTCATCGAGCGGTCCGCGCCCTCGCCGGCGTTGCGGGAGAGCACATACACGGCGGTGTCCGCCTTGGAAGCCGCCGTCTTTATCTCCTCGCCCGTCGGCGCGAATTCGGGATACGCGAATGTCATCATCGGATTGTTCGCGCTCTTCAGCTGCGCCGCGTCATAGCCCTTTGCGTACTCGCGCAGCGACTGCTCGTTGACAACGCTTATGCCCTCGGCTATCGCGGCGTCCATAAGGTTTATGTGATAGCGCGGGCTCTGGTTTACCAGCGCGTCGCCGCCTCCGCTGAGTCCTCCGTTGAACGGATCGCCCGAGCCGGTTCCGCCGCGGACGGTGCGCACGGCGCCGCTTCCGAACATCGCAAGCGTCTTTGTCTCAAGCGGAAGCGCACCGCTGTTTTCGAGCAGCACCATACTCTCAACGGCGGCGCGGCGGCAGACCTCCGCGTTGCGCAGTTCGCGCTCGGACATGGGTATTTTCAGTTCGCTCATCTCATTTTCCTCCTTATATCGGTCTATTATGATTTTAGCAGACTTGGCAGGGAAAATCAAGGAAACTATGCTATTTTCACCGCGTTCACCGCAGAAATCTTTTCTTCGCCTCACCCCTTGCAAACTGCCGAAAACATGGTATACTTGGAGTTAGAAATAACTCTACGGAGGTAAAAAATATGAAATACGATTTTGATACAGTGCGCAGCCGCTATAACACCTTTTCGATGAAGTACGACGGCATGGGCAAGCGTTACAAGCCCGGCTTCATCCCGCTGTTCGTCGCCGACATGGATCTCAAGTGCCCGCCCGCCATCATCGAGGCGATGCACCGCACCGCCGACCACGAGATTTACGGCTACAGCGGCAGCTTTACCGATGATCGCTACAACAACTCTGTCATCCGCTGGTTCGGTGAGAAGTATGGCTTCCACATCGAGTCGGATTGGATACTCCCCTCCGCCGGCACCTGCTCGGCGATAAACGCCGCCATCCGCGAGTTTTCCAACATCGGCGACGGCGTCATCATCTGCCGTCCGGTCTACGGCCACTTCACCGGCATGATCGAGGGCGACTGCCACCGCAAGGCGGTCGACTGCCATCTGATAAAGGACGATAACGGCAATTTCCGCATGGACTTTGAAAAGCTCGACAAGCTCTGCTCCGAACCGAACAACCGCATCTTCCTGCTCTGCTCGCCGCACAACCCCATCGGTCGCGTATGGACGCGCGAGGAGCTGGAAAAGGTGGTCGCGATAACCAAGAAGCACAACGTCATGCTGCTTGTCGACGAGATACACTGCGACATCCGCCGCGCCGGCATCGACTTCATCCCGGTCGGCACCGTCACAAACGACTACTCGAACATCTGCATCTTCGGCGGACTGGGCAAGACCTTCAACACCGCGGGTCTCATGTGCTCCAACGCCATAATCCCCGACGAGTTCCTCCGCGCGCGCATCCGCAACGAGCTGAGCGGCGGTCTCAGCCCCTTCGCCATCGCGGCGTGCATCGCGGCATACGGCGGCGAGTGCGACGAGTGGGTGGACGAGATGAACAAGTACATAGACGGCAACATCGACTATGTCCTCGACTTCTGCAAAAAGAACCTGCCATGGGTCGAGGTCGGTCGTCCGGAGGGCACCTACTGCATGTGGTTCGACTTCGGCAAGAGCGGACTTTCGGGCGAGGAGATACACCGCCGCATCTACGAGGACGCGAACGTGATACTCCAGGACGGCACCGGTCACGACCCCGAGTTCGGCGCCACCTGCCAGCGTATGTGCACCCCGGTCGCCCGCAGCGTGCTGGTCGAGGCGATGGAGCGCATCGCCAAGGTGTTCACCGACATAAAGTAAGCCCCGAGCCGCGATGACTCTTGAAAGACTGCCATACAGCCTAACGGTCTGCAAGGTCGGTTCGATGTCGGACATCGACCTTACGAGCGATTTCTTCTTCGTCGGCAGAACGGACGAGGAGCTGTCGCTTGTCTGCAAGACCGAGGATGTCCCCGTCCGCACGACGGCGCGCGAGGACGGATGGCGCGGGTTTCGCATCTGCGGGACGCTGGATTTCTCCCTTGTCGGGATACTGTCCAAGCTGTCCGGCGCGCTTGCGGAAAGCGGGATAGGCATCTTTGCCGTGTCCACATACAACACCGACTACATCCTTGTCAAGGCTGAAAACTTCGACCGCGCAAGCGATGTGTTGAGGTCGGTCGGTTGCGATATGCTATAAAGTTTTGCCGACAGCTTAAAGGGTACAAAAAAGAGACGGACGCGTGTCCGTCTCTTTTTGTGTTCGATTTTGGCTCGATGTCACTCTGTACGCAGCGCCTCGACTGGGTCCTTGCGTGCGGCGATGCGCGACGGTATAAGTCCCGCGATAAAGGTTAGCAGCATGCTTATGCCGACGAGTATCGCGCCCGCGACCGGCGGCAGTACCGCCACGTTCTTGATCTCCGCCAGGTGCTCGATTATCGCGTTTGCGGGTATGCAGAGCAGCAGCGTGACCAAAATTCCCATCGCTCCCGCGGCAAATCCGACTATCAGCGTCTCGGCGTTGAACACACGGCTTATATCCTTCTTGGACGCGCCTATCGAGCGCAGGATGCCTATTTCCTTGGTGCGCTCGAGCACCGAGATGTAGGTTATTATGCCTATCATTATCGAGCTGACCACCAGCGAGATGGCGACAAACGCTATCAACACATAGCTTATCGCGTCGATTATCGTGGAGACCGAGCTCATCATCAGACCCACCATATCGGTGTAGCTTATCACGTTCTCCTCGCGGCCCTCCGCCTCCATGCGGCTGTTGTAGTCGTTCAGCTTCGCTACCAGCGCCTCCTTGGACTCGAAGTCCTTGGCGTACAGGCTTATGCCCGACGGCTTTGACCTGTCCGCCACGCCGAGCAGCTCAAGATTGCCCTCGTAGGTGGCGGAGGTCTTGTGCATCGCGGCATACTGTGCCATCGCCGCCGCGCGCTCCTCCTCGCTCATCGCGGCAAACATCTGCTGCTGTTCGGGGGTGAGCGTCGAAACATCGAACTCGGGCACATCCGCGTCGTCTGTGTCAAAGTCGATGCCGGTGAAGATGTCGGTGTCCCGCCGCTCGATCTGCGCCTTTACCGCGGGGCTGTCATCGGTCTGTCGGATAAGCTCGTCCATCAGCGCCGAGGTGTAGCCTATCGAGCCCGACGACGATGTCGCGACCACGTTCTCACCCGGGCGCAGGATGCCGACCACCTTGACCTCGGTAGCGTCGGCGAGTGCGTCGCGCATGAACGCCTCGTCGCCGCTCATGTCCACCCAAACTCCGTCCGCGGTCTCGGCGTAGCGCATGGACACCGGGATCAGCTTGTAGCGGAGCTCGAGTATCTCGTCATACGAGTAGCTGTCCGGATAGTCGGCGCCCTTGTACTCCTCGCCCGCGACCACCTTCTTCATCATCTCGCCGACCTCGTGCGCGTCCATCAGTCCCAGTCCGTAGAGCGTGAGGTCGGTCACCTCGTTGTTGTCGTTCATTATCACGACTATCTCGTCGTAGCGCTCGGGCATACGTCCCGCGACCACCTCGTACTGCACCGAAAGCAGCTCGTCGTTGCCGATAAGCTCGTCCCACGCGTCCGCGGTGCTTCCTATCATGGGGTTCATGCTCATCATTTCGCTCATGCCCATCTGCTCGCCCATGTTCATCACGTCGCCGACGCCAATCTCGTCGTAGATGGTGGACGGATTAAGCTGACGTATCCCCTTGGTCGTGTCCGCGTCGTATATCAAAAGCGGTGTGGTGTAGCTGTATTTCACGCCGTTCAACAGCTCTTTTATCCCGCTTTCGTCGTCCTCGATGTAGTTTCTAAACTCCTCGAGGTTGTTGGTCGCCATCTGGGTGGAGAGTATGCCGAGCATATCCTCCATCATACGCACCGGATACACCCTGTCGTCCGAGTGCTCCTCCACCTCGGTGCGCGCGCCCATCATCGCGGTCATCATGCCCGCCAGGTCGACCGTCTCGTCCTCCACCGTCAGCGGATAGCTGGACAGCGTATCCTCCTGCACGCGGTCGATGTAGCTCTGCATACCGTTTGACAGCGCCAGTATCAGCGCGATGCCGATTATGCCGATGCTTCCCGCAAACGCGGTCAGTATCGTGCGCCCCTTCTTGGTCATCAGGTTGTTAAGGCTCAGGCTGAGCGCGGTGTGAAAGCGCAGCGGCTTTTTCTTCGTGCGCGAACGGGTCGTGCTCGGCGCGGCTTCGTCCTCCGGCGTGTATGCGTTCGAGTCGTCTGTCACCCTGCCGTCGAGCATACGGATTATGCGGGTGGAGTACTTCGCCGCAAGGTCGGGGTTGTGCGTGACCATTATCACCAGCCGGTCCTTCGCTATCTCCTTGAGCAGATCCATCACCTGCACGCTCGTCTCGCTATCCAGCGCGCCGGTCGGCTCGTCGGCAAGCAGTATGCGCGGATTGCCCGCAAGCGCACGCGCTATCGCGACGCGCTGCATCTGACCTCCGCTCAGCTGATTCGGCTTTTTGTGTATCTCCGCGCCGAGACCCACCTGCTTGAGTGCGTCTGCCGCTCGGCGACGGCGCTCCGCCTTGGGAACACCGCTGAGAGTCAGCGACAGCTCGACATTGGAGAGTATCGACTGATGCGGTATCAGGTTGTAGCTCTGAAACACGAACCCGACCGACGTGTTGCGGTACACGTCCCAGTCGCCGTCACGGTAGCCCTTGGTCGAGCGTCCGTCTATGATGAGGTCGCCGGAGGTATAGCGGTCAAGGCCGCCGATTATGTTCAGCAGCGTTGTCTTGCCGCAGCCGGAAGGTCCGAGCACCGACACAAATTCGCTCTCACGAAACGCGAGCGACAGTCCCTTCAGTGCCTCCACCTTGCTGTCTCCGGCGACGTACGTCTTGACTATGTTTTTCAAGCTAAGCATTAGGTAATCTCCTCACAAAAAATGCCAACAGCACAAATTGCACCGTTAGCATTTTATTCCATATAAATTGTCCCGTCAAGCGAAAAACGCCGCAATTTACAAAAGATTTACAATTAGGCTATCGCCATGACGTATATCTGACAGGGGTTCTGTTCGTCCCACAGCGCAGGAAAGCACTCAAGCTCGCGAAAGCCCAGCGCCTTGTAGTAGGCGTTCGTGCGGTCGTAGTCCTCGTAGCACCCCTCGCGCACCGTCTTGACCTGTATGAACTCGTAGCCGTTCCGCTTCGCGTAGTCGTACAGCTTCGCGAACAGCTCGCGTCCTATCCCGCGGCGATGGCGGTCGGGAAGGACGCCCATCACGCATATCTCGGCGGTGTAGCGGCTGGTCGCCTTCATCGCAATGAACCCGTCCGCGCCGTCCTCCGACACCGACGCCCAGAGCGGCAGCTCGCGGCACTCGCGCGCGTAGCTCTCGATGTTCTCGGGTATTCCGAACCAGTCGGGCAGCGCGGTCAGTATGTCGCGGCAGATCCGTTCGCGCTCGTCCGCGTTCTCTATAAATTCTACCACTTACAGACGCTCCTGAGCAAATGGGCACACGTTGCGGGTGTCCAGCACCAGCTTGTTCTTCAACTTGTCCATGTTCTGCTTTATCTCGCTGTGTCCGACAAGCAGCACCACCATGTCCACCGACTCTACAAACTCGTCGAGCGAGTAGACCTGGCCGTCGCACATCTGCTGCTTTACAAACGGGTCGTACACCTTGAATCCCTTTGCCAGATGCTTTCTCATGCAGTCAAGAAGCTGGAGCGTCGGACTTTCGCGGGTGTCGTCCACGTCCTCCTTATAGGTCAGTCCGTACAGTCCGACGCGGCTGTTGTCGGTGATGCCGTTCGCCTCCATCACGTCGGCAATGCGGCCGAGCGTGTACTCGGGCATCGACGCGTTGACGCTCACCGCCGCAAAGGTCAGCTCGGCAAGGCTCTCGCCGTAGTCGCCGACCAGGAACCACGGGTCGACCGATATGCAGTGACCTCCGACGCCCGGGCCGGGATTCAGGATGTTCACGCGCGGATGCTTGTTGGCGATGCGTATGACCTCGCGCACGTCCATGCCGTTCTGGCGGCAGAGCTTGGCAAGCTCGTTTGCGTAGGCGATGTTTATCGAACGGAAGGTATTCTCCACCACCTTGGTCATCTCGGCGGTGCGGATGTCGGTGGTCACGATCTCGCCCTTACAGAAGCTGCCGTACAGCTCCTTGACAAGCTCGCCGATCTCCGGCTCGTCCGCGCCGATGGTGCGAGCGTTGTGCTCAAGCTCGTACAGCATGTTGCCGGGGATGATGCGCTCGGGCGCGTGGGCTATGTGCGCGTCGGTGCCGAGCGTGAATCCGCGCTTTGCGAACAGCGGACGCACATGCTCGTCTATCGTTCCCGGCGACACGGTGCTCTCCACCACCACCGTCGCGCCCTTGGGCATGACGTCGAGCACGCACTCGACCGCGCGGACGATATAGCTCGCGTCCACCTTCTTCGTGCGCTCGTCATACGGTGTGGGCATGGTCACGACATACACGTCGGCGGACGGATAGGTCGTGGAAAACTCTATCTTCCGCGCGACAGCCGCCTCGTACAGTCCCTGGAGCCCGTCCTCCTCAAAGGTGACCTGACCGCTTTTCAGCGAGTCCACTATCTCCTTTTTCACGTCCACGCCGACCACGTCAATGCCGTTCGCGGCAAGGCTCAGCGCGGTGGGAAGCCCGATGTACCCCAGTCCGATAACGCCGACCTTCTTCTCAAATATGCTCATCTTATCCGTCCTTTCTTTATCATGTCGGCAGCAGTCCAAAGCCGCCCCGTTTCTGCACTAATGCTCGTTTTTCGCGTCCGTAAATCCGTTGAACCATGCCCTCTGCTCGAAAGGAAGCTTCTTCGGCAGGGTCGGCTCGGTCTCGGCAACACCGACCGGCAGGATACATACAAGCTCGTATTCATCAGGCACGTTCAGTATCTTCGCCATCCGATGTCCTATCCTGTCCTCGTCGGTAATGTGTCCCTCGTACCAGCAGCTCTGATACCCGAGCTCGACTATCGCAAGCAGCATATTCTCGATCGCCGCCGAGTAGTCCTGCACCGCGTAGCACCTGTCCCGATACGCGTTTATCCTACGCGTCAGAACACATATCATGGCGGGAGCGGTCTCGGCGACCGGCGGGTCTATGACCGCGCGCAGCTTTTCCAGCACCTCGCCGTCGTCCACCGCTATCAGGCTGGTTGTCTGCTTGTTGCAGCCCGACGGAGCGTCCAGCCCCGCTTTCATTATCGTTATCAGGTCGGCCCTCGGAACGGCTGTTGGCTTATACTTGCCTCTGTAACTGTGCCTTCTGCCTATCGTCTCTATTACGTTCAATCCTGCATCTCCTTCTCCGTGTATGGCTTTACTCACTCACGGTCAGTTCCTCGTCCACTATGTCGCATATCCAGTCCATCGACTGTATCTCCATAAGCGACGGAACCTTGTAGTTCTCCACCCGCATAACGCCGTCCCGGTCGCGCATCGGACCGAGCAGCGGGTGTACGTTCGAGTGCGCGACCGCCTGCTCAAGCATCCTCGCGAGCCGCGTCGTGTGGCTTCCGAGCACCGCGTCCACGGTGTATATCTTCGCCGCGCCGCCCTTCAGTCCGAGCCAGAAGTAGAGGCTCGGCGCGTCCGCGTCCCGTCCGATGTGGCTGAACGCGCCGTCGAGATAGTCGCCGATTATCCGCCGATAGACCACTCCCCAGTCGACCGCCGGTGCCGCCAGATATTCCTTTATGCGTCCGTTCGGATGCACCGAGCAGAGCATGGCGTAGAGATCGTCGCACGGCTTGAGCGACACCGCGCCGTAGGTCGGGTACTGGCAGAGCACCACGTCGCACCCGCGCTCCGCGAGCATCCTGCGGCAGATCCTGTCCTCGGAGTGGGCGTAGTTCACTCGCGGCGAGCACCGCTTGACCCGAATGTTGTGGTTGACCAGCCGCGCGCCCTGCGTGAACGCGTTGAGCGAGTAGGTCGCGATATACGCCTTTATCGGCATGTCCACAATGCCTATTATGTCGCTCTTGGTGTACGCCCCCGCGATGGCCCCGAGCACGAACGCCTGCTCGTACAGCTTACAGTAGTAGGTGTTCAGCTTCATCTCGGGATTCGAGTGGTTGCAGTTGAACACCAGCGTCTTTGGGTTTTCCAGCGCTATCTGCAGCGACGCGTGCGCGAAATCCGCGTTGACGGTGAAGAGCATATCCGGCTTGTGCTCGGAGATTATCGCGTCCAGCTCGCAGTAGGCGTTGCTCTCGTCCACACCGTATATCGCCTCGGTACTCACCCGTCCGTCGTAGAATCTCTCAACGTCCATACGGCCGACCTCGTGCGAGCGTGTCCATGTCGATATGCTCGGCGACGGGCCGTATACGAACACCGCCTTTGCGCGTTTGCCGCCTATGCCGAGTATTCCGCGACCGCTCGTCGGCGAGCTGCCGCTCTCCTCTATCGTTATCGGAGGAAGCTCATCGCTTATCATCCTGAACTGCGCCTCGCAGCTCTTGACACGCTCGGCAAGCTCGTCCGGCGGAGTGTCTATCGGGAATCCGTACACGCACACGAACTGCGAGAACGCGTCGGCGGTGGTCATCTTTATGTCGCGGAAGCCCGCACGCGAATATTGCAGCGCAAAGTCGCGATAGACGCTCGGAAGCCACTCGTCCGGCTTCTTTCCCGCAAGCGCGGGCGTCTTTTTCGCGAACTCCTCCGCCTCCTCGATAAGCCAGCTGAATGTACCCACACGGCTGAACCACATGTCGCCGAACGCAAACGACCGCTGGTCATAGTCGAGTATCTCGTAATAAATCTTCAGCTGCTCGTCGTTTTCGTCGTACTTTGGCAGTATGCGCGTTATGTCCGCGGTTATCGAGTACGCGCCGACATAGTTCATCACCGACACGCGCTTGTTTCCCTCGATGACGTAGAATCTCCCGATATATTCGTACACCTTTATCGGGTCGGTTATTCCGTCGCGCAGATGGTGTCCGTACAGCGACCGCCACTTGGACGCGAACTCGGTGCCCTCGTCCAGCAGCGGCATAAAGTTGCCCGCAAACGCGTCCGCGCGGTTTGCGGTGTATGTTCCGACTATCTTTTTCAGCGGTATCTCATGCGTGCCGAGAACGATCTCGCCCATCGTCTCGACGCCGTCCATCTCCTGTTCCAGTATCGGCAGTCCGCCAGCGTACTTGTCCTTCGCGTTATCGCTCAGCCAACGTCTGCCTGCGCGGCGGGCATTTTGATATGGTATTATTCCGTTGGAAGTCTCCGGCAATCTGTCCGCCTCCTCTTGCAATGTCGTTCGGTCAGGTGTATACTTACTGTCGCACGGTATATGCAGTTGAATCAAGTATCCTGCGGATATTATACCATGTGTTGGGGCTTCGCGCAAGCATAAGCGGGCAAAGCATACATCATATCGGCGTATCTACCTCGTGCGACGGCAAAAAAGGCTCGATTTTGGCAAACTTTTTTTGAAATAACCCTTGCAATCGAGGGAAAATTCTGCTATTATAATATCTGCGCCGCTGTGGACGACGCACAATCTGCCGTTTTGCGCTTCGGTACACCACGTCCGACAGCGCTCGATAAATGGACAAATTTCTGGGAGGTGCAATCATGGCAAAGTGCCAGTTCTGCGGTAAGGGCGTTACTTTCGGCTGCAACGTCAGCCATTCGCATCGCCGTACCAATCGTATGTGGAAGCCGAATGTGAAGCGCGTCAAGGCTGTGGTCAACGGAACTCCGTGCCACGTCTACGCCTGCACTCGCTGCCTCCGTTCGGGCAAGGTCACTCGCGCGATATAACATACATGAGAGAAAACAGCGTCGGGAGTCGCTCCCGGCGCTGTTTTTTTCTTTGTCACGCCTCGGTTGGACGTCTACCTCGGCGATTCTACGCGGTCTCGATGTTCGCGGCGTTCTGAAGCTCCAGCTTCTCCACGCCCATCTCGCGCAGCTTATATTTGAGTATCTTTCCGGCGGCATTCATCGGGAAAGCGTCCATAAACATCACATATCGGGGAGATTTGAACCGACTCAAGCCCTGCTTGACATACTCGATAAGCTCCTCCTCGGTGGCCTCGGCGCCCTCCGCAAGCACCACGCAGGCGAGCACCTCCTCGCCGTATTTCTGGTCGGGCACGCCGACCACCTGCACGTCGCTCACCTTTGGATTGGTGTACAAAAACTCCTCTATCTCGCGCGGATAAATGTTCTCGCCGCCGCGGATTATCATGTCCTTCAGCCGTCCGGTTATCTTGAAATAGCCGTTCTCGTCCTCGGTGCCGATGTCGCCCGAGTGCAGCCAGCCGTCCGGCTCCACCGCAAGCGCGGTCGCCTCCGGCATCTTGTAGTAGCCGCGCATGACGTGGTATCCGCGCGTCATTATCTCGCCCGGTGTGCCGAGCGGGCACTCCTCGCCGGTGTCCGGATCGACTATCTTCACCTCGCAGTGGGGCAGGCGCTTGCCGACGGTCGCCACGCGCGTCTCCAGCGAATCGGTGGTCGCGGACATGGTCATTGCGGGCGAGCACTCGGTCAGGCCGTATGTTATGCAGATGTCCGGCATGTGCATATCCCGAACCACCTGCTCCATCACCTTTATCGGGCAGGGCGAGCCCGCCATTATGCCGGTGCGCATATGCGAGAAGTCGAACTTCTTAAAGTCGGGGTGCTCGAGCATACCGATGTACATCGTCGGCACTCCGTGGACGGCGGTGCACTTCTCGGAGGTTATCGCCTCCATCACGCGGAGCGGGTTGTACCGCTCGACAAGCACCATCGTCGTGCCGTGGGTTATCGACGCGGTGACCGCGAGCACCATGCCGAAGCAGTGGAACAGCGGCACGGTTATGCACAGGCGGTCGCGCTCGGTGAAAGCCATGCAGTCGCCTATCGACTTGCCGTTGTTTACGATGTTGTAGCTTGTCAGCATGACGCCCTTGGGAAATCCGGTCGTGCCCGACGTGTACTGCATATTGATAACGTCGTGGATGTCCACCGCCGCCTGAGCCGCGGCGCGCTCCTCCTCGGTCACGCTCTCCGCCATCTCGTATATGTCCTCAAAGTTGTACATTCCGGGAAGCTGGTCGGCGCGGTCGCCCACATAGACCACGTTTTTCAGATAGGGCAGCGCCGCGCACTCGATGTGCCCCGGCTCGGCGGTCTCCACCTCCGGGCAGATCGCGCGCAGATGCTCTATGTACATCTTGTCCTTTATGCCGCCTATCATAACGAGCGTGGTCGAGTCGGACTGCTCAAGCAGATACTCAAGCTCAAACTGCTTGTACGCCGTGTTCACCGTCACCAGCACCGCGCCTATCTTCGCGGTGGCAAACTGCGTGAGTACCCACTCGGGGACGTTGGTCGCCCATATCGCGACATGGTCGCCCTTCTTCACGCCCATCGCCATCAGTCCGCGGGCGACCTTGTTGAGCGTCTCCTTCAGTTCGGCATACGTCCAACGCCTGCCGCTGGACGGGCAGATAAGGCCGTCGTTGTTCGGAAATCTGTCGGCGGTCTCATCGAACATATCCGCCATCGTTATCTCGCGAAGCGGCGGCTGCGAAGGCCCCATCCAGCGTGGATTCTGCTCATTCATAATCAAAATACCTCCCCGGGACAGCAAAAAAGTGCGCCGTCTCCGAATAGTTCAAGGAGACGAAGCGCACGCTCCGCGGTACCACTCCTAATTGCAGGAAATCCCTGCCGCTCACGAGACGCGAATACGCCTCCGCCCCTGTAACGGTGGGCATCCGTCCTCCCTACTGCGCTTTTCGGGAAGGATGGCTCAGAAGCGAGCTTCGACGCCGCCGCACACTGTCTTTCACCGACCGACAGCTCTCTAAAGAACGACCGCCACGCCTACTGTTCTTCGTCATTGCCGTCCACATGGCCATGCCAACGTGGATTGAAGGTATCATACCACACACACGGGTGCTTGTCAATCGGGATTTTCCACAAAAACGGCGCGGGGCATACCCCGTCCGTCCGCCGTCCCCTTTCTACTTCACATCCGCGAGAACGAACTCCTGCTCAAAGTGTATCCTGCCCTCCGGACTCGAGCCGCGCACATACCAGCGGTCGCCGTCGTTCGCGCTCGCGAGCACAATGTCGTCTCCCGCGACGCACTGCGAGCTGAAGGACACCGTCATCTCGCGTATCCACTTGTCCGGCATGGTCTCCAGTGCGATATGGTCGGCGGCAAAGTCGGTGTATCGCGTGTTGTTCACATGGCGGTTCATGTCCATGTCGCTGTAACGCACGCGGTGGATCTCCGGCTCGCCCAGCGTCTCTATCGGCGATATCTTCTCGACCGGCTTGAACCTCGGCGCGCCGAGATCGGGGAAATCCGCAAGCTCGAACAGCGCTTTCGGCCGCAGCATGCGCCCGGTGTCGATGTTCGCTATCACCCACGTCGCCGACACCTCGCCCACCGACTCGTCGCCCACGAATATCTCGCTCTCGCGCGGGAAAACAGCTCCCTTTGTCTCCGCCGCCCAGGTCGTGACCCGCACATATTCGCCGTAGCGTATCGGACGCTTCAGCTCCACGCGGGTGCGAATGACCATCCACACCGAGTCGAGGTGCTCGAGCGTCCACTCGCGGTCGATGCCAAGCTCCAGCACATGACCTATCGCCGCCTCCTGTATAAAGTGCATCAGCGACGACGGACGCAACCTGCCGAAGCAGTCGCTCTCGCACGCGCCTACGCCAAACTCTATCGAAAACGTATCGTTCATCCGAAAACCTCCGGGAAAATTTCTATCCTGTATTTTACACCTTTGCGCGAAAGTTTGCAAGCGTTCGTCTTGCCCACCGACCGGATATGTGGTAGACTTATCACAACGAAAAAACACGGAGGTGCCCACATGTTCAGTGAGATGCGGCGTAAAAATCAGGCGCTCGACCGCGCCGAATGTGAGACGATACTCGCGCTGTGTACCCACGGCGTGCTTGCGCTCGACGGCGACGACAGCTATCCCTATGCCGTGCCGCTCAGCTATGTCTACGCGGACGGACGCGTATTCTTCCACTGCGCCATCGAAGGCCACAAGCTGCGCGCAATACGCCGCAACGACCGCGCGTCCTTCTGCGTGGTGTCGCAGGACGATGTCGTGCCCGAGCGCTTCACCACCCACTACCGCAGCGTTATCGTCTTTGGACGCGTGCGCGAGCTTGACGGCAGCGACAAGCGTGCCGCCATCGAGCTGCTTGCCCGCCGCTACTCGCCAAACGAGACCGACGCGTCGATCTCCGCTGAGATAGACGGCAGCTTTGCGCATATGTGCGTGCTCGAGCTTGCCGTCGAGCACATGACCGGCAAGGAGTCGCGCGAGCTTGCGGAGATGCGCAAGAAGTGACCGCTACCTCTCAAGCTCGCTCAGTCCGAGCCACATGAACAGCTCGTACACCTTCAGGCTCGGCGCTATCTCGTAGATATCCGCGCCGAATCCGACCCTGATGTCGTCGCCGCTCAGCACCTTCTCGCCGAGCAGCTGCTCCGGCGTCTGCGCGGGCTTGTCCGGGTTGTCGCGGAAGTAGACCTGTACCTGCGCGCGGACATATTTCATCTCACCGCCGATGCCGCTCTTGCGTATCGACTGAAGCTCGTCTACGCGCGCGTAGAAGTCGTCGCCAAGCTCTTCACGCCGCGCGCCGCCGAGCAGATACTCGCGCGCGTACATGGCAAGCCCCTGCTTTGACAGCTCCTCCACCCCTGCCTGGAACTCCTTGGCAAGGCGATATGTGGACGTTGCAAAACTGACATTCCGCATAGTCGTTTCTCCTTTGCGATGAACCGTTATAAAAAATCGGTGAGCCCCAAAGGACTCACCGATGGTCCGAGTGACAGGACTTGAACCTGCGGCCTCTTGACCCCCAGTCAAGCGCGCTACCAGCTGCGCCACACCCGGTTATTCGTGCTTGGATATTGTAGCACAGCCGGACAGGATTGTCAAATTATTTTTGCGTCCAACTCAACTCAAGCCACGCTTGAGTTGGCAGATTTATGCCGATTCAACCGTCGCTTGCTTTACTTTGCCGGCGTTTTGGGATATGATAGTGCCATGAAGCGGTGGGCCCGCCGCGAATCCAAAGGAGGCAGAACAATGTTTGACATAGTAAAACTCGGTAAAAACATTTCCGCGCGCCGCAAGACGCTCGGTATGACACAGATGGAGCTTGCGGATAAGCTGGGTATCAGCTATCAGGCGGTATCCAACTGGGAGCGCGGGCAGACCGCGCCGGACATCTCCAAGCTTGGCGAGATAGCCGAGATACTCGGCTGCTCCATCGACGAGCTGCTCGGCTCGCAGCGCACCGCGGAGGTGATAAAGCAGGTCGAGGAGGCGGTCGAGGACCCGGACATCACGCCGGAGGAGCTTGCGGACGTCGCGCCGATACTCAAGCCCGAGCAGGTGGACAGGACATTCGGCTCGGTGTTCTCAAAGTTCGGCAACCTCGGTCAGGTAATTTCAAAGAAGGTGCAGGAGGCGATGAGCGGCAAGTTCTCCAGTCAGATAAACGAGGCGATCGAAGACAAGCTCGGTATGCTGCACGAGAAGCTCGACTCGATCGACCTAAACGACGTGCACGTCGAGACGCACGACATCGGCAGGGGCGGTATGTCCCTCACCGTGGTCGCAAACTCCGAAAACGAGTGGAAGGAATTTCGCGAGCTGCTCGACATAACGGTACACAACGAGCAGTCGCGCCGCGAGCTTGAGTCGCTTGCGAGGCGGTTCAGCATTGAATCGGTGCGTGACAAGCTGAAGGAGAAGCAGGTCACATACTCGGGCGAGTTCGACACGCACATCGAGGATATCGTCGATGAGATCGGGGAGGAGCTTGTCGAAGAGCGCGAGGACGAGTACATCGACCGCAGGGTCGAACGTGCGGAGCGCAAGATGGAGCGCAATGCAGAACGCGCCGAGCGACACGCGGAACGCGCAGCCGAGCGCGCCGAGCGGAATATCGAACGCAAATCGGAGCGCGCCGAGCGCAGAGCCGGACGGGTGGGGCGGTGGTTCGAGACGTTCACGAGCTCCGACGAGGACGGCGACGGACACCCGACATCCACCCTCGAAGCGCTCGCGCGACTCGCTCCCTTCCTTCCGACCGAAACGCTCAACCAAAAGCTGAGAGAGCTTGCGGAGGACGAAAACTCGGATGCCTCGGTGCTCATCGCGATAGCACCGCACGCCGATGACGACGTCGTAAGCGACGTTGCGCTCAAGCTATTCGAGCGCAGCGGAGATCTGAACGATGTGGTCGCGCTCGCACCGTTCATGGACGATGATATCATCGACGAGCTTGCGATAAAGGCGCTCGACCGCACCGACGACTTCGCCGCCATCAGCGGGATAGCTCCGTTTATAAGCGACGATACGCTCGCAAAGCTTGCCCGCGTCCGCTACGAAAAGACCGGCGAGATCGGCAGTCTTGCCTCGATAGCCCCGTTCCTTGACAGCGACGACCTGGGCGACATCGCAAAGCAGGCAGTGCGCGACGGCAAGTCGATAGGCAGTCTGTCGGCGATAGCTCCGTTTCTGGATGACGACGACCTGGGCGGCATCGCCCGCACGATGGTCGAGCGCGGCGAAAAGATAGATAACCTCGCCGCGATAGCCCCGTTTATGGACGACGACGACCTGTACGACGTGGCGATGTACTCGGTAAAGAACGGCGGCAGCGTACACGAGCTTGCGGGGATAGCTCCCTTCCTCGACGAGGAGCAGCTCGCCGAGATAGCAATGAACGCGCTCGACTCGGGCGCAGACTTCTCCGACCTCCAGCCGATAATGCCCTTCCTCGGAGGGCTCAACGAGAAGCTGTGGAGACACGCGCCCCCTGTCCCGCCAACGCCGGAAAAGCCCGCCAAGCAGTCGAACGAGGAGCTTATCCAGTCGCTCGTCACCCTGCTTGAGTCGAGCGGCGAGGCTGCGATAAATCCTCTGCGGAACGTGGTCGACCCGATAGTGCTCGGTGAGGCGATACGCCGCTGGGAGCAGAAAAAATAAAAAGGTAATAAATCGGCTTCGGAGATTTTCTTCTCCTAAGCCGATTTTTGTCGCCCGATATCACTCGACGAAGAACGCGTCGTATACCTCTCGAACATCCACCTTGCCGAACGCGTCGGTCTTTTCCACCGCAAGCCCGTCCCGCACCGGGTCGAGTATCTCGCGGAACAGCCCAAGCCCATATTCCTCTTTTATCTCGTTAAAGTTTTCGGTCAGATAGGATGTGTCCAGCTCCTCGCGAAGTATCAGGACATACGCGCCGTCGATGTCCACTATCCCGCTTATCTCGCCCGGCGCAAGCGACTGTGCCGCCGCGACGTACACGTCGGGCATGGTGCTTAGCTCAAAGGTTATCTTCTCGCCGAGCAGCTCGTCGTCGCTGTTATCGTCCGCGAGCTTCGCAAAGTCGGCGCCGCCGTCGAGCTGCGACTTCAAAGCCGCCGTCTCGTCGTACACGCGCTGCGTCTCCTCTTCGGAGAGATAGTTCCCGTCGTCGTCTATCGCCACCTTCAGGATGTGTCGCGTGGTCAGATAATTCTCGCCGAAGTACGCCGCAGCCGCGTCGTCGGATATCTCGCGCTCGCCGCCGTCGCCGAATATGTTGTTGTACACGACATAGTACAGCTCGGGCACATATATCAGATACTCGTACAGCTCGCGGGTCATGCCGATCTCGGCAAGCTGCGCGGCAAACTCGTCATCGCCGCCCGCGCTCTCGACATATCCCGCTATCTCCTCCTCAAGCTCGGACATTCGCGCGTCGTCTATCTCGTAGCCGTTGTCGCGCGCGTACTTCACCACCGCGCGGAACAGCTTGCAGGTGTCTATCGCCTCGTCGACGAAAAACTCGCGCGCGGGCTTGCCGTCTATCTCCTCGTCCCAGTCGACCGCGTACTCGCCGTAGTATTCATAGGCGTTCATAAGCGACGCCATCTGGTAGCGCATCTCGCCCAGGGATACCGCGTCGCCGTCGACGTACATCACCGTCTCGGTAAGCTCGGCCATGCCGTATGCCGGCGCGATCGTTGTGCTCTGCGACGGCGCATCCGACTCGGACGGAGCCGCCGAGCCGTCTATCGGCTTGCCCTCGTCCACCGAACAGCCAAACAGCGAAAGCGTGAGTATCAGCGCAAGCAGAAGTGCCGCAAATCTCTTCAAGGCAGTGTACCTCCAGGTGAAAAATGTACCGCTGCCGTTATTGTACCACGCTTTGACCGTCGGCGCAAGCGCGCTTTTGCGGCGCTATCCCTTCTTTTTCATCAGCGACGCCACTCCGAGCACCAGCGTCACCGCCGCAAACGCTATCGCGTATCCCATCGCAAACGACGTCTCCGCCGCCTTCAGCTCTACCTGGCTTGGCAGCAGGACGAGCGCCGCGGTCACTCCCACCGCCGCTATGACGAATGCGGGGCTTTTCCTGCCCCCGATGTCCGGACAGAACCGCTCGACCGCGCCGACAATGAGCGTAAGCTCCACCGTCACGCGGAGTATCGCGGTCGCGACGGCGGGTATCATCAGCAGCGCCTCCATGCGTTCGAGCACGCCGCTGAGTCCGCTTATCCGCAGCGCGTGATAGGTCGGAAAGTTGAAGATGTCCAGCATCTCCGCCCCGAGCAGCGCCACGTTGAAAAGCATCACCACCGCCAGCAGCGCGCCCCCGATGGCAAGTCCCGCCATGAGCGGCGCCGCGCGTCGTTTTTCGTCCTTCCCAAACGGAAACACCGTTGCCGCAAGCAGCAGGACGCTTCCCGCGCACTCGGCGAAAAGCCCGACAGCTCCGCCGAATATGCCATCCGCGTCGGCGGCAAGCCCGTCGGACACCGCGCGCGGGTCGAAGTCGCCCACCGTGGCGGCAAGGCATATCACAAGCGACACGCCCGCCACCAGCGCCGCAAGCTCTGTCCATCGTCCGACGGTGCTCCGCCCGCAGGACGCGCACCACGCGGCGGTCGCGGCGAGCGATATGGCTATCAGCCATCGCGGCGTCTCGGTTATCAGGTTCGCGCCGACAAACTGCGTTATCACCGCCAGGTCGCGCACGAGCATACCCAGCGCCAGCACGCCGAGCACCGCCGCGACCGCGCCTCCGCCGAAGCCTCCGAGCACGTCGCTTGCCGAGCCGAAGAAATCGCGCTGCGGCGCTCGCGAGCCGACAAGTCCGAGCACCGCGCACACGAGCACGCCCGCGGCGGTCGCTATCAGCATCGACACCCAGCCCGCGCCCGCCGAACCCCTCGGTGCGCCGCCGAGCAGCGCGCCTCCGGTCACAAACATCGCCGCCGCAAGTCCTCTCGCTCGCGGACTGACATGACGCATACGCCTTACCTCCCTATCCAAGCGGCGACCGCGCGATAAGCCCGGTGTTCGCAAGCTCTATTTCGATGCTGACCTCGACCTTGCAGCCGAGCGCCGTCTCATTTGCCGCGTCCGCTCCGACCAGCGGCCGCAACGCCGACGTCATGTCCACCGCGTCCGCGCCAAGCTCCCGCGCCGCGTCTATCGCGTCGGCTATCCGCACCGCGAGCAGCTCCGCGGCGGCATCGAGCATCCTTTGTATCTCCCGCTCCTCGGCGTGCTCCGCGTCCGCGTCGTAGTATTTTATCGTGCAGTCCCCGTCAAGCGCAAAGGTCACCACCGCGTCCCCCTCGTCGCTTATCTCGGCGGACATCCGCGAGTTCAGCTCGTCCAGCTCCAGCCCGTAATCGCCCGAGTCGCTTCGCACAAGCTCATAGCTGTCGCCCGCGCCGATGAGCAGCAACAGGTCGCGCGCGTGACGATCGCTCATAAACCCGGCGAGCTTGCCGCCCACCATCACCGCGCCGCCGTCCACCACCGCGTACTCGCGCTCCTCGTCCTGCGCAGCAAGCGAAAATGCCGGCAGCAGCGCCGCGCCCGAGCTCTCGATGGCCTCCACCGTCCGATGCGCGCTCGAACCCGCGCCGCGCGCCGAAAATCCGCTCGTTCTCACCGCCGACGCAAGTGCGCTGCCCACGGCATACGAGCCGCTGTGCTCTCCCGAAAGTATCGTCTTTGCGTCCTCCTCGCCGCTCACGCCGATGACCACCGTCAGCCGCAGGTCGCCCGCGCGCAGCACCCAGTCGACTATCGGTGCGAACGCCGACTTTGCCGCGTCACTGCTCAGCACCAACGCCTGCGCGTGGCCCCAGTAGAGCGCCGCGCCGCACAGCGTCTTCAGCTTCTGCTCCGCCAGATCGAGCGACGGCGCGGTCGCGGCGAACATCTGCGTCTCGATAGGCTCGTCCAGCGACGAACCCTCGGTCTTTACCACCTCAATGGTCAGCTCGTAGCCGTCGTCCTTTGTCCAGTCTATCGCCGCGCCGGTGATTATCGCCATGCGGTCGGGGTCGACATAGTCGCATCCGCCGAGCAGCATCGCCGCGACGAGCGCTACCGCAAGCAATCGTTTCACGACGGCTTTCCCCCTCTCTTGGGAAACAGCGGACGCTGCTTCATCCTCCGCCACGGCGCGCGTATCAGGCTGTCCCGAAGCTCGCGCATCGAGTAGGGCACGGCGAAATCGGTATACGGCGCGCCGAAGCTCCGCATCGACGACAGGTGTATCCCAAGCAGAGCAAGCCCGAGCGCGTAGCCGTACAGCCCGAGCGCGCCGCTCAGCAGCAGCAGTCCCAGCGTGACGATGAACACCGGGCTTCGCAGATTCGGAAGCATCATGTTTGTCACCGCCCACACCGCGACAACTATCACCACCGGCGCGCTGACGAGCTTCGCGTCCACCGCCGCCTGTCCGAGTATCAGACCGCCGACTATCGACAGCGACTGCCCGATAGCGGGCGGCGCGCGAAGTCCCGCCTCCTGGAGTATCTCAAGCGCCATGAGCATCAGCGTCAGCTCGGCAACGGTGGGTATAAGCACCCCCTGACGCGCACGCGCCGCGCTTATCAGCATGGTCGTCGGCAGCAGCTCGGGGTGAAAGTTCAGTATCGCGGTATACAGCGCGGGCGCACTGACCGCTATGAAAAAACCTACATATCGCAGTATCCGCGACACCGACGCTCCCCAAAAGCTGCGGTAGTAGTCGTTCTGGCTCTGGAAGTATTCCACGAGCAGATGCGGCAGGGTCAGCACCGTCGGGCTTCCGTCCACCACCAGCGCCGCGCGTCCCTCCAGCAGCCGTGCCGCCACGATGTCCGGCCGCTCGGTCGCGCCGATGGTACGAAACGGCGACGCGGGCGAGTCGCATATCACCTCGGCGATGTAGTTCGAGTCGAGTATGCCGTTCATCTCGACCGTGTCCAGCCGCGCGTTCAGCTCATCGATAAGCCCGTCCTCGCAGAGTCCCTCGATATAGCACACGACCACGTTGGTGCGCGTGACCGTGCCTATCTTGCGGAATTTGAACTTGAGCGAGGGATTTCGCAGCTTGCGCCGTATCAGCGACAGGTTCGGCATGAACGCCTCGCTGAACGCCTCCTGCGGCCCCTTTATGCCCTTTTCGTTCTCGCTTTCGCCTATTCCGCGCCGCTCGAATCCCTTGGTCGAAAGTATCAGCGCCTCGTCGCTGCCGTCGCGGAAGAGCACCGTGTCCCCGTACAGCAGCGTGTCGAACACCTCGACAGGGTCGCGGGTGCGCTTGACATCGTTTATGCTCAGTATCTCGTCGGCGAGCGTGTCCACGTCGGGCGACGTTTGCCGCCTGCCGCACGCGTCCTCCACCCGTCCGACGATGTAGTCGTTCACTATCTGGTCGTTTATCATGCCGTCGACAAGCAGTATCAGAAACTCCCTGTTCGGCCCGAAGCGGCGAAAGATTATCGTGTTGTCCCCGTCGAAAACGCTTTTGAGCGTCGCCTCGGTCTCGTTAAGCGACGTCGAAAACGCTATGTCGTCGTACCGCTTCGGCACTCCCTCGGGACGCGCCGCGTGGGTGCGTTTCGCGCGCGAAAAAAACATGGCGATACCTCCTTTGCAGAGTTACCGCCATAGTTTTTGTCAAAACTTGAAAATTATTCCGCCGCGCGCTTTGCCGTATGCTTCGGATGGCATATCGCGAAGCACTCGCCCGCCGCAAACACCACCGCTGCCGCAAACATCGCCGCAAGCTGCCAGTCGCCGTCGGTCGCGGAGGTCACGGCCGCCGTCACGCCGAGTATCGCGCACACGCCGCTCGCCGCCAGCTTGAACCGCGCCTTTGTCACGCCGTATGCCGCGCTCGCGGCGCAGTAGCAGGTCGCGGTAAACGCCGCCGCCGCCAGCACCGTGTATCCGTATCGCTCGATGACCGCGCTGCCGGCGTTTTCCACATACAGCGTCAGCAGCAGGAAGCATCCGCAGAACACCGGCACTATCGCCGACGCGCCGCCCCGCGCCTTTACCGCAAGCACCATTCCCGCGCCTGCGACTATCTCAAACGCCGCGAGCACCATGCGCACCGTGTCCCCCATGTGCGAAGCTATTCCGTATCCGCCCGCCGCCGCGAGCAGGAATCCCGCGACCACCGACGAGAGCTTGCCGGCACCGTCGACAAACGCCTCGTATTCAAGCTCGATATCCTTTGCCATCGACGCGAGCAGCGCGACAAGCAGGCAGCCCGCCGCGGTGACGAATCTCATCGCCGTGACCGCGCCCACGCCCGACTTCAGCACCTCGGTCTCGTTGAGCAGCTCAAACGCGCTCGACAGCTCCGAAAGCCGCAGGACACACGCCGCTATCGCAAATATCAGCACAACTATCGGATATACTCCACAAATCATCCGCTTATTCAAAGAAAATCATAACCTTTCACCGCAATATCCGAAGGGCATCCGCTCCTCCGACGCGTTCACATTTGTGTATTATTGTACCACAGACGTGCCCGCAAGTCAAAAATTTTCAAAAATTTCAAACAACTGTTTGCAATTCGCTCGAACATGTGTTATACTATTCGTAGAAAATGTTTCGGAGGTGTACTATGCGCTCCATAACCGCAAAACAGAAGCAGGTCTACGATTTCATCGTATCCTTCACCGCCGACCACGGCTACCCGCCCGCCATCCGCGAGATATGCGCCGCGGTGGGGCTGAAAAGCCCGTCGAGCGTGCACGCCCACATAAAGTCGCTTCAGGAGCTCGGCTACATCCAAAAGGACGACCGCAAGACCCGCGCGCTCGTCACCGCCGATTCGTCCAGCCACAACGGCAAGATTCCGGTGCTCGGCAGGGTCACCGCGGGACAGCCGATACTCGCGGTGCAGGAGGTCGAGGACTACATCCCCTACGAGCCGCAGAGCGGTTCGGAGAGCGACTTTTTCGCGCTGCGCGTGCAGGGAGACAGCATGATAAACGCGGGCATCCTCGACGGCGACTTTGTCGTCGTGCGCCGCCAGCAGAGCGCGATGAGCGGCGAGATAGTCGTCGGAATGATAGAGGACCAGGCGACTGTCAAGCGCTTGAAGCTGGACGGCACCGACGTCTGGCTGATGCCCGAAAATCCCGATTACGAGCCGATATACGCCACCGGCTGCACCATTCTCGGCGTGGTCAAGGCGCTTCTCCGCAACTATTAAGTAACCTCCGCCGCGTCCGCCGAATATACTGCCCAAAGTACACTTTTTGGAGGGCGGTCACGGTGGACTATTCACGCGAAAAACTTATTGATATCTGGCAGCGCGCCGTGCCCGGAACGCCGCCGCCCGAGGTGTTCGACACGCTTTTGTATCCGAACGCCGAGGCGGATGGCTCGTCGGACGGCGCGCCGCTTTCATCCTCAGAGGACGCTGCAGCCAACCGTGCACCGTCTGTCGACGCGTCGGCGCTTGCCACCGCGCCGAACCCAACATCGGCGTGCGCCCGACTTTGCTCCGCCGTGGACGGCGAGCTGTGCCTGTTCGCCATCTACCGAACGCTCGCGAAATACGCGCGGTCGCGGCGAATGCGCGGCCTTGCGCGCGAGTTCGACCGACTGTCCGCCGATGCCTACGCGTCCGCCCGTACCGTCGCCGTCGAGTGCTATCTGACCTGCGGCGAGTACCGTTTCAACGAACCCGAAGCCCCACGGCTGGACAGCCTCCGCGACGGCATACGCAAGGCGCGGACGCTTGAGCGCTCGCTCGCGAAGCTCTACGCCGAGTTCGGGTCGGAGTTCGGCGGCGACGCGCTGATGCGGATATGCTCGGCGCACTCGACAAAGCTGCGCGAGCTGCTCGCGGCAAACCTGTAACAAAAAAACACCGCACACGCGGTGTTTTTTCATGTTTTCGTTCGCCGATGCTCACTTTTTGGGGAACAGTTTTGCCCTGTCCAGCGCAATGACGATCGCCGGCACGAGCACTATCTGCACTATTATTCCGGGTATCGATCCGGTTATCGCGCCCGCGACAAACGCCGACATTCCGAACGGCGAGCCACCGATGCCGAGAAGTATCGCCTGCGCAATGCCCCACACCACGCGTCCGAGTATCATCGCGCAGATGAGCGAAACGTACACATACGGCAGCTTTTTCGGCAGCTTCGCGTAGAGAAGTCCGCTGAAAAGTCCATAAGCCGCAAGCTCGAACGACATAGCCACCGCTGTCGGATAGAGGTACGGCATACCGAACATCAGGCTGCGGGTCACCGGCGCGATAAGTCCGACCGCCAGCGCGTACCACGGTCCCGCGATAAATCCGCAGAGCAGCGCGGGCAGGTGCATCGGGCTGAGCGCCACGCCTATCTGCGGTATCTGTCCGGTCAGGAAGGGCAGCACATAGCACAGCACCAGGCATACCGCCGCCGTCACCATTCTTTTGATACTATCTCTGTTCATTTTTTGCGTCTCCTTCTGAAAATTTGTTGTCTTGCCAACAATCCGCTGTAATTATACCGCCGGTTCGCACGATACGCAAATACCTGTTCGCTATATCGGGCATGCTTTATGGGCATGAAAAGACCGCAGTCCGGCTGCTCTCCGGTCAGTCCTGTCTCAGTCTCATCTCGATGTCTGCGGCGGCAAGCAGGAACTCGCACTGTCGCTGCACCTGCGTCGCCTCTATGTACGCGTTTTCCATCGGTATCCACTTGTTAAAGAAGTTCTCCGCCATGTCGCCGTTCCGCTCGATTATCCGCTCGCGCTGTGTCTGCGGCGACACGCGCAGGAACACCGTGTCGTTGTAGTAGCGGCGCAGCTCGGGGTGCATACAGTAGCTTCCCTCCACTACCACCAGCTTTCCGACGCTTACCGTCCGCGGCTCGCAGAGCGTCATGCTGTGGCAGTCGAACGGGCGGAAGGTTATCTCCTCCGCGCCGGACGCGAGCGGCTCGAGTATCTCGTCGCGCAGACGCTCACGGTCGAGGTTTCCGCCCGGCTGACGCAGGCGTTCCGGCGTGCGCTGTTCGGCGCGGGGGAAGTAGTCGTCGGCGTGGAACACCGCGCAGCCGTACAGCTCCTCGAGTATCCGCGAAAGCGAGCTTTTGCCCGCGCCGGACATTCCGTCAATGGCGAGTATCGTGCGCTTTCCCTCCCGAAGTCTGCCGTCCAGTCGGCAAAGGAGCGGCAGCAGCGCCGCCATCTGTCCCGCTATCACGCGATAGGTCGGCGCGTACTTCTCGCGGAAGCGCTCGCTGTGGTGGCATATCGGGTATCCGTCCGCGCGCCAGCGGTCGATGTGCTCGCGCGCCTCATCGGCAGAAAAGCCGAGCTTTCCCTCGCCCGCAAGCCGCACTATCGCCTCCGTGCCCGCCTCCAGCTCCACGCGGTCGCCGGTCTCCATCTTTGTCGAGAGCAGCAGCATCCGTGTCAGCGTGCGCACCGACAGTCCCGAGCACTTGAGCGCGCCGAGGTGCAGTCGGAAGAAACGCCCGCCCAGCAGCTCCACAAGCTCGGTCGAGGACGTGGGCAGCACCGAGGCAAGCTCCTGCCTTATATACGCCTCCGCCGCGCCCTCGTCGTCTATCAGGTGTCCCGGACCGAGCACCTCCTGAAACACCGCCTTGCACGCGTCCTGCGGCGTGAATTCGGAATATCTCCTTGCCTGATCCAGGATAAGATTTTCAAAGCTGCGCATCATAATCCTCCTTAATCACCAAGTTTTAGTCAGTTCGATATTGTAGTCCACCGCGTAGGGATTATCCACGCGGCTCTTCAGATCCTCGTATATCCCGCGGCGCTCGTCGCTCGACTCCTCCGCCCAGTATTCGTAGCCGCGCAGATAGCTGTCCACCAGCTCGTCCCACGAGCCGAACATCGACTGGAGCGTCCTTGCTATTTCGAGCGAGCCGTCCAGCGCCTCCTGCTCGGTGTAGTACCCCGCAATGTAGTAGAAGCTGAGCAGATTCAGCGCGCGGCAGTAGTCCCACGCGTCTATCGCGGTCGAGCCGTAGTCCTCGTACATCTCATACCACTCGGCGTACCTCGCCGCCGTCTCCTCGTCCGCGTCGGTCAGTATCGCCAGGAAGGTGACACGGTCGTCCAGCTCGCTAAGCCCAATGCTCTCGAGATACTCCATATCCTTCGCGAATTTGGCGCGATGGCCCTCCTCAAGTATCCATTCGAGCGTATCCTCCGCGCTCTGTCGGTCGGTCACGTCCCACCACTCCGAAAGCGAGATCTGCTCCAGCTCGCGGTTTGCGTCGTTCGCGATCGCTCCGGCGAATATGTTGTAGCCCCAGCCGTTCACCTCGGTGAGTATCGCGTAGGACGCGTTTATCCAGCGCACGGTGTCGGTAAGCTCGACCGTGGTCGTGTTCTCCACCTCCGGCGCGTCCTCGCTGAAGGTCGCGCAGTATGTGCGGTAGTTGTCCATCTTCTCCTCGTTCCAGTTAAGCGCAAAGAAGACTATCGCATAGAAGGCGTAGTCGCTCTGACCGTACACAAAGCATCCCTCGTAGTTCAGTCCGGACGCCGTTATCTTGCCCTGATACGCGCAGACGTCCGACAGTCCGGGCATCTCAAAGCCGTCCACCGGGTCGGAGCTTTCCACGCCGTAGCTCTCCTCCGTCGACGCGCGCAGCATTTCCAGGCTGCTTCCGACGACCACGGTGTTCTTCGGTATCTGAAAGATAAGCGCAAGCTCGGTGCCAAGGATGTTGGACACGCTCAGCATATCGGTCGTGCTGTCCTCGTCCTGCACCCATTTTGCGCTCATGCTTATCGTGTAGCTGCC
>CAZBNJ010000006.1:0-25702 GCA_964493515.1 uncultured Oscillospiraceae bacterium
ACGGCGGCCTCTCACGCCGCAAACATGGGTTCGATTCCCGTACGGGTCACCAAATTCTTCTTGACAATTTCATACAGTGTGCTACAATAGTCCTTGCGACGAGGCAGGTAAGGAGCAGACGACCTTTCGTATGTTGCTTACTTTCCTCTCTCGAGGGGAAAGCACGAGTCGGTGTCGATTAGCGCGAGGGTACACCCGTTCCCATTCCGAACACGGTAGTTAAGCTCGCTCCTGCCAACGATACTTGCCTGGAGACGGGCCGGAAAAATAGGTGATGCCGACACAAACGAAAAGCAGTCCACACGGGCTGCTTTTCTTACTATTTGCGGAGTTTTAAGGACTTTGGAGGTAACGATGTACGCAATTCTTGTCGCGGGTCTGCCGGCTGCGGGCAAAACTCGGTTCGCCGAGTGGCTTTCCGCGCGCCGAGGGCTGCCGCTCATCTCAAAGGACGAGATAAAGGAGCGGCTGTTCGACACGCTCGGCTTCGGCTCGCGCGAGGAGAAGGTGCGGCTGGGAAACGCGGCGTATGAGCTGATGTGCCGCTTTGCGGAGCGGGAGATGCGCGCAGGCCGCGACCTGCTGCTCGAAAACAACTTTGAGGACAGCTCGTATGAGCCGCTGAGAACGCTACTCGAAAAGTATGGATATACCGCGATAACCGTCCGATTTTCGGGAGATATCGAGGCGATATATTCCCGATTTCTTGCGAGGGAGCACTCGCCCGACCGCCATCCCGGGCACATCCGAAACGACCGATACCCCGCCGAAGGCGCCGTGCCGCCGACGTCGCTCACGCTCGGGCAGTTCGCCGAGGGCATGGAGCGGCGTGGGTTTGCGCGGTTTCGCATGGGCGAGCTTGTCGAGGTGGACGCGACCGACATTGAAAGGGTCAGCTACGAGGACATCGAGCGCGAGATAGAGCGTGTCCTGTCAAAGCCGCGCTGGGAGCGGGTTTCGAGTGAGTTTGAAAACGTCGAATACCGTCGGCTCGGGGTGGATGACCTGCCGCTCGCGCTCGGCATGAACGCCGACTTCCGCGAGGGATTGATCAATGGATCGACGCTCGAAAAGTTCCTATCCGACGGCAAAAATCTGCTGTTTGCCGCGATACACGACGGGAAAGTCATCGGATTTGCCTACGGCTATCGCCTTACGCGGATGGACGGCAAGCCGGATATGCTCTACATCCACGAGGTCGGCGTCGCCGAAAATCATCAGCGGCGCGGTGTGGGGACGGCGATGCTCGACGCGCTGCTCGACACGGCGCGGCGGGATGGCGTCGGCAAGGTGTTTCTCATCGCGTCGCGCGCGAACGCCGCCGCAAACGCGCTTTATCGCAAGGTAGGCGGCATGCTGAGCGCCGAATCGAACGGTGACGATGTCTGCTATTTCTTCAAAACCAACTGAAAGGAGCGATATCATGCTGTACCACGCATCCGACACCCCGAATCTGATCGTGCTCGAGCCGCGAGCGTCCGCCCACAGCGCATACGGCACGCCGTATGTCTTCGCGCTGGAGAGCTTTGCCCAGACGCTGGTCTTCGGCGCGCGCCACGACGACTTCGACTTCAATATTTCGACGGTGGATGGCAGGCTGGTCGTGTCCGAGTGCTATCCCGGCGCGCTGGAGAGCGTCTACGCGGGGAAGAGCTGCTCGGTCTATGCGGTCGCCGACGATGGGTTTGAGCGCGGGAAAACGGGCTGGAGCAGCGAGCTGGTCTGCCCTCACGAGGTGAAGGTCGCAAGCGAGACGCGGATAGACGATCTGCTGACCGCCCTGCGCGAAAATGACGAGGTAGAGCTTGTCGAATACTGCGACGAGCCGGAGTACAAGCGATTTGTCGCAAACCACGTTGTCGACCGCATGATACGCTTCGGCGTGCTTGACCGTGCGCCCGCCAAGTCGGATGCAGACGGGAGTGACGCGCAGGGCGCACCGACTGCCGCCTGCGGCGACGGTCCCGAGCTGTTATGCTACGCCGACCGCGACGAGCGGTTCCGCACACACTACAAGCGGCTGGTCGACGCGCTGAAGCAGGCGATAAGCGGCGAATTGCTGTGAAAGGCAAAAGAGAACGGTCGGGGCAGTCAGCCTCGACCGTTCTCTCGTTTGTAATGCGGTGATGCGCTTCTTATCAGTCATGCGGGTCATTCAAATCTATCCGACCGTCGCCGCCGCAGCCGTCGCAGCTTATCCAGCCTCTGTTGCACTTGAAAACGGTGCAGGGAACGTCCTCCATCCTCTTGGTCACGCTGTTATATCTGTGCACTGTTCCGTTGTCGCAGATGCACTTAAACCGTCCGTAGCCGTCGCAGAACGGACAGCGGCCGACATAGCCGGCGGGTATCTTCCACATCGGACCGCGATAGTCTCTGTCGCCAGGGTCGAGTTCGCCGTCGCCGCCGCAGTCGGGACAGCTGGCGTAACGACCGTCGCCGCTGCAGCGAGGACAAGCCTGTGAGGGACCGAAGTTTATCGACAGCCTGCCCTTGCCGTCGCAGTAGCCGCAGATCAGCTTTCCGTAGCCGTCGCAGTCCTCGCACTCCTGCTTTAGCAATATCGGGGTCAAATTGCCGGTCGTCGGAGTGGGCGTGGGGGTAGGCGTCGTCTCAGTGGGGGTGAACGCTGCCAGCTTGCGCGTGACTCGCTCGCCGGTGTCCACCTGATTAAGTCCGCTGCCCACGCAGACGCGGACCTCGCAGCAGTTGAACGCCGGATTGTCGTAGCCCTTGGTGTTCAGGTAGATGACGCTGAAGTTGTAGTTCGAGCCGGCGGAGGTGACGCCCACCTCGTTCGCCTCCGGCCCGGTGTACTCATACCAGTAGTAGCGGTAGTCGCCGTGGTCGTCGTGCGATGCCCGCTCGTCAGCCAGCTTCAGATTATAGCCGTGAGTGTCGATGAGCTTCACGAAGCCTTCGACCATGGTGAAGTTGTAGTCGCTTACCGTGTTGAATTTGGAGGAGTAGACGGTGTAATCGTCGTAGACAGAGGTCGTTACGTCGGTCGCGCCGAAGTACGCCATCATGTCGGGAACGGTGCGGGTCTTGGAGCTGCCGCCATTCGACAGGGTATAGTTGTACAGGTAGCACACGATGTCACTGCGGTCGGACTCCGTTTCGTGATAGAACCTGGAGTAGAAGCTGATTAGTATGTTGTTGCGATCCGCCCACGCGACGGCGGTCTTGAAGTAGTCGCTGTCCTTGTATCCCGACGCCTTGGTGCCGGTCGCGTCGGCGCTCGGTTTGCCGGCTGTGCGCCAGAGGAAGGTGATGACCTCCGACTCGAGGCACTCCTGGCTCGGACTGAAGGTGGTGGAAGTCGTTCCGGTGGTTATCCCCTTCTCGACCGCCCAGAGCACCGGCTTGTAGAAGTAGTCGGAGGACTTCACGTCGGTGAAGGGGTTGCGGGTGCTCGACGGCTCGGGCTTGCCCATCGTGCGCCAGAGGAAGGTGACCACCTGTCCGCGGGTGCAGTGGTCCTCGGGGCTGAACTCGGTGGCGGACGTGCCGGTGGTGATGCCGTTTTCATAAGCCCACATGACCGCGTCGTAGTAGTAGCTGCCCGTTGTCACATCGGTGAACGGATTTTTCGCCGCGCTCGCGGGCATGAGTCCGAGCACCAGTGCCAGTACAAGCACGATGGCGGTGAGCTTTTTTGTCATAACGATTCCTCCTTGATTATTTTTAAGTGTATCCGATAATTGCAGTATACACTGTTGTTACAGGACTGTCAACCGCGTGAAAGGCACCGTTCGCAGGTCAAATGCCCGCGCCTGCCAAACACTGCCGCACTGCGGTACGCCAGCCGTCGAGCAGACGCTCCCGCGCGGAAGGCTCCATCGTCGGGCGGAAGCCGGTAAGCCCGCCGCCGAGCGCGCGCAGCTCGTCGCGAGACGACCACACGCCGGCGTTAAGCCCCGCGAGATACGCCGCGCCGAGCGCCGTTGTCTCCGCGCAGGACGGCCGCAGCACCTCCGCGCCGAGGATGTCCGCCTGGAACTGCATCAGAAACGCGTTGGCGCTCGCGCCGCCGTCCACCCTGAGGTGCGGCATCGACCGGGAGGTGTCCGCCTCCATCGCGCGCAGGATGTCGGAGGTCTGGTAGGCTATCGACTCGAGCGCCGCGCGGACGATGTGCGCCCGACCCGCGCCGCGCGTCAGTCCGACGAGTGTTCCGCGCGCGTAGGCGTTCCAGTAAGGCGCGCCGAGACCCGCGAACGCGGGCACGAGGTACACCCCCGCAGTGTCGGGTACGCTGCGCGCGACGCTCTCGCTCTCGGCGGCGCTCTGTATCAGACCCATCTCGTCGCGCAGCCACTGTATCGCCGCGCCCGCGACGAACACGCTGCCCTCCAGCGCGTACTCGGGCGTGTCGGTCTCGGTCGCCGCGAGGGTGGTTATCAGGCGATTTTTCGACGCTATCGGCTCGCGTCCGGTGTTCATAAGCAGGAAGCAGCCGGTGCCGTAGGTGTTCTTCGCTTCGCCCGGCTCAA
Source organism: uncultured Oscillospiraceae bacterium (assembly GCA_964493515.1). GTDB lineage: Bacteria > Bacillota > Clostridia > Oscillospirales > JAAYOS01 > CANRIN01. The sequence goes on from CAZBNJ010000006.1 coordinate 4,497, forward strand.
AGCAGCACTGACCGAACAGCGCGGCGTGCTGATCCCCCGCGACGCCGCCTATCGGTATCGCGCGCCCGAACAGCTCGGGAGCGGTCGAGCCGAATCCCGCGCCGCTCGGCCGAACCTCGGGCAGCATGCTTTTCGGTATGTCGAACACGGCGCACAGCTCGTCCGACCACTCGAAGCGGTGGATGTCGTAGAGCATCGTGCGCGCCGCGTTGGTGCGGTCGGTGAGGTGCTCGCCGCCGCCGGTCAGGTTGTATATCAGCCACGAGTCGACCGTGCCGAAGCGCAGCTCGCCGCGACGCGCCATCTCCCGCGCGCCGTCGACATGGTCGAGTATCCACTCTATCTTGGTCGCCGAGAAGTAGGCATCGGGCTGCACGCCGCATATCGAGCGTATCCTGTCGCCCATGCCGCGCGAAAGCTCGTCGGCGCGGTCGGCGGTGCGTCGGCACTGCCACACTATCGCGTTGTATATCGGACGTCCGGTCGCCGCCGACCAGACTATCGTCGTCTCGCGCTGATTGGTCACGCCGATGGACGCGACCTCGGCGGCGGTGATGCCCGCGAGCCGTAGCGCCTCGCGAGCGCACTCGAGCTGCGACGACCATATCTCGTCGGGGTCGTGCTCCACCCATCCCGCCTGCGGATAGAGCTGCCGAAACTCGCGCTGCGCGCTTGCGACCGGACGGCCGGTGCGGTCAAAGATTATCGCGCGGGAGGATGTCGTGCCCTGGTCGAGAGCAAGTATGTATTGTTGCATAATTTCTCTCCTTATGCTATAATTTCCTAAACCTATTCTACACCTTTCGCAGGGGGAGGGCAAGATGAAAAACGCATCCAAGTACGCGCCGGGATTCTTCCCGCCCGAAAACCCGTCCGCCGACTGGGCGCGACGCAGCCGCATCGAACGCGCGCCGCGCTGGTGCGCCATCGACCTGCGCGACGGCAATCAGGCGCTGCCCACGCCGATGGGACTGGAGCAGAAGCTGGAGTATTTCCGGCTGCTCGTCGCGCTCGGATACAAGGAGATAGAGGTGGGCTTTCCCGCCGCGTCGGACACCGAGTTCGGCTTCGTGCGGCGGCTGATAGAGGACGATCTCATCCCCGAGGATGTGACGATACAGGTGATAACGCAGGCGCGCGAGCACATCGTGCAGCGCACGTTTGCGGCGATAAAGGGAGCGAAGCGGGCGACCGTGCATCTCTACACGTCGGTGTCAAAGGCGTGGCGCGAGCAGGTATTCGGGATGTCGCGCGACGAGGTCGCCGACCTTGCGGTCTACGGTGCGAGACTCTGCCGAACCTGCGCGAAGCTGGTGGACGGATGCGAGATAACGCTTGAATACTCGCCCGAGAGCTTTACCGGGGCGGAGCCGGACTACTCGATGGAGGTTATCCGCCGCGTGCTGGACGAGTGGCAGCCGGAGAGCGGACGAGAGGCGATAATCAACCTGCCCTCCACCGTGTCGCTCGCAAGCCCGAACATCTTTGCAAACCAGGTGGAATACATACTGAAAAACCTGGGCGAGCGCGAGTTCGTCACGCTGTCGGTGCATCCGCACAACGACCGCGGCACGGCGGTGGCGGAGGCGGAGCTTGCCCTGCTTGCCGGAGCGCAGCGGGTGGAGGGATGCCTGTTCGGTCTGGGCGAGCGCGCGGGCGGAGCCGATCTGGTGACCCTTGCGCTGAACATGTACTCGCAGGGAGTCGACCCGTGCGTTGACCTGTCCGACCTGCCCGAGGTGCGGCGCAGATTCGAGCGGCTGACCGGCATGGGCGTGGGCGAGCGCCAGCCATACGCGGGAGAGCTTGCGTTCACGGCGTTCAGCGGCTCGCATCAGGACGCGATAGCGAAGGGACTGAAGTGGCGCGCCGAGCATCCGGGACAGAAGTGGAGCGTGCCCTATCTGACGCTCGACCCGGCGGACATAGGCGAGCGCGCGGGCGCGGACGTGATAAGGATAAACAGCCAGTCGGGCGGCGGCGGCGCGGCGTTCAAGCTGGAGCACGCCTACGGATTCCGACTGCCGAAGGGCATGAAGCGCGACTTCGGAGCGGAGGTGGGCAGCCGCAGCGACCGTCTGGAACGCGAGCTGACTGCCGAAGACCTCCACCGCATATTCATGTCGAAATATTCGCCCAAGCCCTATCCGCTGCGGCTCATCGACTGCCACTTTGAGCGGGGCGGCGGCGAGCGGATATACACCGCGCTCGACTGCGAGTACAGGGGCGAGACGCTGCGACTTCGCGGCGGCGGCAACGGCCGTCTGGACGCGGTCGCGGCGGCGCTGCGAGGCGGCACCGATCTCGAATTCAGGATAGACGACTATGAGGAGCACGCGCTGTCGAGCGGTTCGACCGCAAGCGCCGCGGCGTATGTCGGCATAGCTGTCGGCGACCGGGTATGGTGGGGCGTGGGCGTGGAGAGCGACATAATCTTCGCGTCGATAAACGCGCTGTTTGCCGCAATAAATGCGCGTATAGCGGACGGCGAATAATACAAATAGTAATTGAATTTATTTTGGAGGTGGGATCATGCTGAAATGCGCTCCGATAATCACACCCGACGGCGTGCGCGACGCCCTCGACCTTGCGCGCGACTGCTATGACGCGCTGCCGAACACGACAGCCGAGGGAAGGCGTGCGTTTGCGCGTGCGACCGACTTCTCGCGCGTGATGGGCGGCATCATGGCGGGCGAGCTGAAGCTGTTCGGCATCGGCGACCCCGCGCTGCGCGGCGTAGCGTGTACCTCGCAGCACGGCGAGCACATAATGCTGCTGTTTGTGGAGGAGGGCTATCGCGGCCGCAGGCTCGGGACCGCGCTTATCGACGCGGTGGCGGAAAGCGCTCGCGACGAGCACATCTCGCGGCTGACGGTGAACGCGGAGCCGGACGCCGTGGGATTCTACGAGAAGATGGGATTTGTCACGGTGAGCGCGGCGCAGGAGAGGGACGGCATCGCGTTTGTCGAGATGGCGGCGGAGATATAGACAAAACAACACGCCCAAGTCGTCACAGGACGGCTCGGGCACGTTTTGCGGTCGGTCGTTATTTGTTTTCGAGCAGGCAGTCGATTATCTCCCGCACGGCGGCGGTCGAGCGTTCGTCCAGACCGTCGGTGTGCAGCACCGCCTCTCCGTCCAGCCCGAGGATGTAGTCGGTGGAGACGTGGAAGGTGCGGGACAGCTCCACGAGCAGCGCGGTGGACGGAAGCACCAGCCCCATTTCCCAGCCGTTGACGCTGGAGCGGGTTATGCCGAGACGGCGCGCAAGCTCTGCCTGCGTAAGCCCTGCCGATTCACGCAGAGACTTTATTCTGTCCGGCGTAAGCGAAAGTCCGTTGAATTCCGTAATCATCACCCTTGTCAAGTGTACCACATCACGATTGATATAACTTCATCACAAATGATGTTTTAACTTGACAACATCCGACAGTCCTGGTATAATCGAATCCATAGCGGGCGAAGAGGGCAAAGGTTACAATGTGGTTACAAACCATAAACAATCTATAAATTCGCTTGATTTTTCCATTTTGCTCGTCTACAATGGGAACAAATCCCGTATGCGAGCGTCTGAAAAGCAGGACGACTTCAAGGACAGGAGGAGAGCAAATTGAACGAGAACATGAACCCGGAAAACCGGACGGCGACCGAAACTGCGGAACAGCCGGAGGTCGCGGCGCAGCCGACCGAGGTCGTAGATCCCATCGCCGCCGCGCGTCAGGAGAAGCGTCGCATCGCGGCGAGGAAGCGCCGTCGTAAAAAGATAATCAAGTGGTCGGTGATCGCGGTGATACTGCTCGCGATAGCCGGAGGCATATGGTACGGCGTGTACAAGCTGTTCCTTGAGCCGGAGCCGGTACCGCCTCCGCAGACTACATATTCCTACCGCGGGTCGTTCTCCAACTCGATAAGCGGCTACGGCCAGGTCAAGGCGAACCGCACCGAGTCGGTCGGAGCACCGGTGCGCGGCGAGCTGCTCGAGCTGCTGGTGACCGAGGGCGACATCGTGTACGAGGGACAGGAGCTGTTCCGTCTGGACGACGCCGCGCTGAAGGAAGAGATCCAGAGGATGGAGGACAGCAAGGTCGAGTATCAGAACGCGATAGAAAAGACCCGCGAGCAGCGCGTCAAGGATTTCGAGTCGCTGAGCGAATTCGACAGGCAGATAGCCGATATACGCGCCAAGGTGGCAAAGCGCAATCTTGCCGCGCCGTTCAACGGCAAGCTGGTCGAGATGAGCGACAACGTCCGCGTGGGCGAGATGATATCCGAGGGCGCGGTGCTGGGCAAGATAGTCCGCGACGAGGAGATGCGGCTGAAGTGCTATTTCAGCTACGCATATGAAAACGACATATCGCTCGGACAGACCGCGCAGGTGTCGATACCCGCGAGCATGGAGGTGCTGAGCGGCAAGGTCACCAAGATAGACAAGGTGCGCTATGTCACCACCGAGGGCGCGGTGCTGTTTGCCGTTGAGGTGACGATGAAGAATCCGGGAGCGCTGACCGAGGGCATGGAGGCGATATTTACCCTGACCGCGCCGAACGGCGACACCATCACCCCCGCGGAGCAGGCAAGGCTGGAGTATTCGCAGGTGGAGACGCTGACCGCGCCGGCAAAGGGCAAGGTGCTGTCGGTGAACATGACCGCTTACGCCGAGTACAGAAAGGGCGACGTGATGTACACCCTGAGCGGCGACGAGTATGACGGCGAGATAGAGGCGCTGCAGGATAACTCGAAGAGCGTGCGCGAGCGCGTGGAGGGCTACGACAAGTCGATAACCGAAAACGAGAACAACATCGCGAAGGCGGACGAGGCGATAGCGAAGCTGAACGAGACGTTTGATAAGCTGAACGGCGCGGCTCCGATGAGCGGCATGGTCACGGCGATAACCGCGATCGAGGGTCAGATACTCGAGGAGAAGTCGCCGATACTGGCGATATCGGACACGTCGGCGATGACCGTCGCGATAGAGCTGGACGAGCGCGACGTGGGCAGCGTATCCATCGGCACGCCGGTCAATCTGACCCAGGACACCAGCGAGGGCAGCCAGTTCTACTTCGGAACGGTGACGTCGGTCGCGCTGGAGGGCACATACGAATGGGGCTACGCCTACTATCCGGCGACGATAACGATACAGAACGGCGACGGACTGCGCGCGAACTCGTCGATGCGCTATGAGATAGTGATGAGCGAGGCGGAGGACTGCGTGCTCGTGCCGATAAACGCGGTGAAGTACACCGAGATAGGTGCTTGCGTGTTCGTAAAGCTCCAGGATGGCGAGAAGGCACCGTCCGACGCGCCGCAGCTCGCCGATGGCGTCGTGCCGGAGGGATTCTACGCCGTGCTGGTCGAGACCGGAATGTCCGACGACAGCCAGGTGGAGATAGTGAGCGGCATAGAGGACGGCGTGGAGCTGTATGTCGCCGAGGGCATAGCCGGCATGGGCGATGACATGTACTTCGGCGCCTCCGTTGCGATAGGCTAAGGGGGCAGGCGATGAACACAGCATATTCCTCATCCCCGCCCGAGCGCCTTATCGAGCTTAACGACATATACAAGATATACGGCGAGGGGCTTGAGAGCGAGGTGCGCGCGCTGGACGGCGTGAGCCTGACGATAGACCGCGGCGAGTTTACCGCGATAGTCGGCTCGTCCGGCTCGGGCAAGTCGACGATGATGAACATCCTCGGATGCCTTGACCTGCCGACCTACGGCGAATACTACCTGCACGACGAGCTTGTAAGCTCGCTTACCGACCAGGAGCTTTCGACCATACGCAACCGCGAGATAGGGTTCATCTTTCAGGGCTTCAACCTGATACCCGCGCTCACCGCGCTTGAGAACGTCGAGCTGCCGCTCATATACTCGGGAGCGGGCAGACGCGCCCGCAAGGAGGCGCAGCGCGAGTTCGGCGCGGACGCAAGGCTTATGACGAGCCGTCAGGAGCTTGCCTACGCCGCGCTGGAGAAGGTGGGCATCGACCACCGCGCAAACCACAAGCCGAGCGAGATGTCCGGCGGTCAGCAGCAGCGTGTCGCCATCGCCCGCGCGATAGTGACCAATCCGCCGCTGATACTGGCGGACGAGCCGACCGGCAACCTGGACAGCCACACCACCGAGGATGTCATGCGCATCCTTCGCGACCTGCACGCCGCGGGCTCGACAGTGGTGCTGATAACCCACGACCGCGACATCGCGGCATCCGCCGACCGCACGATACGCCTGCTCGACGGACGCATCGTCTACGACTCGAAGCGGGACGGCGACGACGGCTCGAGAGGCGACCCATTAGGGTCGATGGGAGAACCGCGAAGCGGTTTGACCGAGAGGGGGGCGAGCGCATGAGCATAATTCAGTCGATAAAGATGGCGGCAAAGTCGATAGGCTCGAACAAGGGACGCTCGTTTCTGACGATGCTCGGCATAATCATCGGCATCGCGGCGGTCATAATCCTCGTGTCGATAGTTCAGGCACAGCAGGACGCCGTGATGGAACAGTTTGAGAAGATGGGCACAAACCAGATAGAGATCTACTACTACCAGTGGGGTTACGGCGAGGCGCCCGACTATACAAAGGAGCTTGAGCAGCTCTGCGCCGAGCTTGGGCCGGAAAAGGTGATAGGCATAACGCCGCAGAAGTACGCGTGGTCGAACAGCATACGCTACGAGTCCAAGCGCGCGGAGTATCCGAGCATCTACCTCGCAAGCGACAAATATTCGGTGTGCTCCGGCTTCAGCATCGCGGGCGGACGCGACCTGTGCTATCTCGACATTCAGAAGATGAACCGCGTGTGCGTGCTCGGGTCAAAGGTCGCAAGCGACCTGTTTGACTACGCCAATCCGGTGGGCAAGAAGATAACCATTTCCGGCGACGAGTACACGGTGGTCGGCTACTATGAGTCGAAGGGCGTGAGCGACGAGTATGGCGGCAGCTATCGGGACAACATCGTCGTGGTGCCCTACACACTGGAAAAGCGGATAAACAAGTCGTCCGGCGGCGGCTCGAGCAGCTACGAGTTCGTAGTCAAGGCGGCAAGCTCGGACACGGTGCAGGAGGTGTCTAACCGCATCAGGGCGTTTCTGGAGGCGCGGGTGGACACCAACAACGGCTGGGTCGACGTGTGGTCGAACGACGAGTGGCAGCAGAGCCAGACCGAAGGCTTTGCGGAACAGACGCTGCTGCTCGGTTCGATCGCCGCGATATCGCTGCTCGTCGGCGGCATAGGCATAATGAACATCATGCTGGTGACGGTGACCGAACGCACCCGCGAAATAGGCATACGCAAGGCGATAGGCGCCCCTCGCCGCTCGATAATCACGCAATTTCTGATAGAGGCGGCGATGGTGTCCACACTCGGAGGCATAATCGGAATGGTGATAGGATGCCTGGGGACGGTGGTCGCGGGAAAGCTTATCCTGGACGCGATAGTCGCGCCGCCGCCGTATATACTCGCGGTGTCCTGCGTGGTGTCGGTGATGTTCGGCGTGATATTCGGCGTGTACCCGGCGGGACGCGCATCCAGATTGCAGCCGGTCGAGGCGCTGAGGAACGAGTAAGGGGAGGATGAATGATATGAAGAAGAAACTTATTTCGCTGCTGCTTACCGCGGCGCTGGTCATCGGGCTTGTGCCGATGGCGGGCGCTTACAGCGACGTTGCGGACACGCAGCTTGCCGCGCGGCTGGAGATGCTCTCCGGCTTCGGCGTGGTCAACGGATATACCGACGGCACCTTCCGTCCGCAAAACACGCTGACCCGCGCCGAGTTCACCAAGATGGTGGTGACGCTGCTCGGCGGCGGCAAGGCGTGCGAGACCTTCGGCGCGTACACCATATTCGGCGACGTTCCGTCGAGCGACTGGGCGGCGAAGTACATAAACTATGCCGCGCGCGACAGGGAGAAGGGCGGACTCGGGCTGCTCAAGGGCTACACCGACGGCACCTTCCGTCCGAACAACACGATAACCTACGGCGAGGCGGCGACGATAATCCTGCGCGCGCTCGGATTCAGCGACGCGGACATCGGCTACAACTGGCCGAAGGACTTTACCGACAAGGCGAAGTCGAGCGGGCTTGGCGACCGTGTGTCGCGCGGCGACTTTGAGAAGATAACCCGCGCCGACGCGGCGAACATCTTCTACAACGCGCTGTTTGTCGAGCGCAGGGATGGCTCGAAGCTGATAGACAACATGTACGGAGAGTCGATATCATCGGCGCTTATACTGTCGGTTGATTCAGACGGCGTGCGCATCGCCGAACGTGCGGACGACAAGTTTGTCAACGCCGCGGGACTCACCGCGTCGGACGTCGGCACCCGCAAGAAGCTGACGCTGAACGAGAACGCGACCGCGATAATGTACGCCGAGAACGTGAAGATGAGCACCAGCGAGAGGCAGGACGCGTTCATCTACTCGGCAAAGACCGACGACGGGCTTGTCTATGTCTCGCTCGACGGGATAACCGAGGTGCTCTGTCTCGCGTCGGCGGACGAGAGCTGGATAGCTCGCAGCGCGAAGCTGACGATAGACAACCAGAGCGGCGCGATAGTGAAGGCGGAGCTGCTTGAGAGCCGCAACCGCACCGTTTCGTTTGCATACTACTCGGGCGACCGCGTGACCGCGATAACCGGCGAGGTGTTCACCGTCCCCGCCGCCACGCCGACATACAGGGTGGAGAACGGCGAGATGAGCGCGGCGCAGGCGTTCAGCGCGGTGCGTGACTATCTGAGCTACGGCGACGTGCTTGAGCTTGCGATAGGCTCGGACGGCACGGTAAAGCACGTTGTTGCGCGCACCGGCGAGGCAAAGGTGGCGCTCATCGAACCGGGCATGACCCTCTCGGCGCTGAGAGAGGCGCTCGGAGCGCCGCAGAACGTGACGATATACAAAAACGGCGCGGAGACATCGTTCTCCGCGCTCGCTGATTATGACGCCGCGAGCTACATCCCCGGCAGCAGCGTGATAATGGTCGGCGGCTTTCGCCTGAGCGCGGTGTACACCTACGCCGTGCCGAACACCACCGCGCCCGAGTCGATAACCGTGTACGGAAACACGCTGAGACTCGCTCCGTGCGCCGTTAAGAGCGTTTCGCAGTTCAAGCCCAATGAGAGACTGACCCTGATCTTCGCGCCGGATGGACGCGTCGCAGGCGCTCTGGCGGCGAGCAACACCCGATCGGTCGGAGTGGTCGACGGCTCGAAGGTGAAGTTCCTCGGCGGCCCGACCTTTGACAGGATAGACGGCCTCGGCGGATTTGCGTCCGGCGAGCTGGTGGCGGTCGGCTGCGGCACGAACGGACAGCCGTCGGTGTCCAGGGTGAGCGACCGTCCGACAAAGTCGACGCTCGACCTGGACGAGATGACCCTCGGCGGCACTCCGCTGGCGGTGGGATGTATGTTCTTTGAACGCGTCGCCGGTCAGACGCCGGTGAGCATCACCGTCGAGGATATCAACCGCAGCAAGGTGTCGTCGTCGAGCATACTGAACGTCAGCTATGACGCGGCGGGACGCGCGAACCTGATAGTTTTTGACGACGTGACCGGCGATCGATATGACTACGGCCGCGCCTGGATGTACACCGAGGAGGAGACGATAGGCGGGGGCGTCCTGTCCGCGACCTACGACCGCCGCCACATCGTGCTCGCAAGCTCGAACGGAACGGACGACCGCTCGGTGGCGCAGACCGCGTCGCTGCCCTCCGACCTGGTCGCAAGCGACAGAAACGCGACCTACGGACGGCGCTATGTCTGGTGCGGCGTGGCGTGCGGCGCGCAGGGTGAGATAGAGGCGTGCCGACCGCTTAACGTGAGCGTAAACGCCGACCGCACGACCTTTGTCGGCTCGGCGGCGGTGAAGATAGGCGGAAAGAACGTGCCGATAGCGTCCGACGTGCAGGTGTATCTGGACAGCATCGGCGTGTTCATGAACGCGAGCGACTTTGGAAGCACGCTGGAGCTTGTGTCGGCGGCCCGCGCACAGGGAGAGAAGTTCGAGCTGCTGCTCGACGCGTCGCCGGACAACGGCGGCAAGGTGCGCGTCATCATCGTCAAATAAGACCGAAACCGGCATGAAAAAACTCCGTGGAACGATCCACGGAGTTTTTGTTATGCCTTGGGTTATCTCTTGCCGGTAATGCGCTGATAGAGCTTACGGTAGTCCTGCGCGCTGCGTGACCAACTGAAGTCCTGCTTCATGCCGCGCAGCTTCATCGCCTCCCACTCGTCCGGGTCGGAGCGATAGAGACGGGTCGCGAGCCACAGGACGTGTATCATCTCGTCGGCGTTGTAGTTGGCGAAGGTGAAGCCCAGTCCGGTGTGCTCAAACTCGTTGTACGGCTCGACGGTGTCCTTCAGACCGCCGGTCTCGCGCACTATCGGTATCGTGCCGTAGCGCATGGCTATCATCTGGCTGAGGCCGCACGGCTCCTTCTGCGACGGCATGAGGAATATGTCCGAGCCGGCGTAGATGCGGCGCGCGAGGTCCTCGCTGAAGGTGATGCACGCAGCGATGCGTCCGGGGTAGCGCTGCGCCGCCTGGCGGAAGAACTGCTCATAGCCGTGCTCGCCGGTTCCGAGGACGACGAACTGCACGCCGAGCGACATGAGCGCGTCCATCCGCGCGAGCACGAGATCCATGCCCTTGTGCGCCGCCAGTCGGGTGACGCAGGCGACGATCGGGGTGTCCGGCTCGACCGACAGTCCGAGCGACTGCTGGAAGTCGGCTTTGCACTTCGCTTTGCCGGATATGTCGTCGGCGGAGAAGTTCTCGATGATGCTCTTGTCGGTCGACGGGTCGTAGCTTACGGTGTCGATGCCGTTGAGTATGCCGCTGAACTTGTCGCCGAGGACGTTGACCACGCCGTCCAGACCGTAGGCGTAGTAGGGATAGCGCAGCTCCTGCGCGTAGGTGGGGGAGACGGTGTTGACCGCGTCGCTGGTGAGCATCGCGCCCTTCATCAGCGATATGTCGCGCTCAAACTCGAGCTTGCCGGAAGAGTACCAGCCCTCGTTCAGTCCGAACAGCTCGCCGAGCAGCTCATGGCCGTAGCGTCCCTGATACTCGATGTTGTGGATGGTGTACAGCGTCTTGATGTCGCGCAGCGACTCGTCCACGCCCATCATGTCGTGCAGATAGAGCGGCACGAGCGCCGACTGCCAGTCGTTGCAGTGTATCACGTCCGGACGCCAGTCGATGTTCCAGAGAAGCTCGGCTGCGGCGCGGGAGAAGAACGCGAAGCGCTCGCCGTCGTCGAAGTGACCGTACAGCCGGTCGCGCTTGAAATACTGCTCGTTGTCCAGGAAGTAGTAGGTGGTGCTGCGGTACTTCATGGTGAACACGCCGCAGTATATCTTGCGCCAGCCGAGCGTGACGTAGTAGTTCTTCTCGTAGGTCATCTGCTCGCGCCAGTGGTCGCCTATGGTGCCGTACAGCGGCAGGACGACGCGGCAGGAGTTGCCGGGAGCCTGGAGAGCCTCGGGCAGCGCGCCCGCGACATCGCCGAGACCGCCGCTCTTGGCGAACGGAGCACATTCGCTGGTGATAAACAATGTCTTCATAGGATCAGACCTCGCTTCCCTTGGATATCACGATGGGGTAGGACTCGTGCCCCATCAGCATACGACCCTCTTTTATGCGGGTGTCCTTGTCGGTTATGACGCACTGAAGCTCCGCGCCCGACTCGACAACAGTGTTCTGCATGAGGATGCAGCCCTTGACCTTTGCGCCGGGGTGTATCTTCACGCCGCGGAAGATGATGCTGTCCTCGACCTCGCCCTCGATGTAGCAGCCGTCAGCGACAAGGCAGTTTACCGACTTGGAATCGGGCGAATAGTAGGTGGGCGCCTCGTCGCGGACCTTGGTCTTTATCGTGCGGTCACGCGGGAAGAGGTCGCGGCGGACCTGGCTGTCGAGCAGCTTCATAGAAAGCTCGTAGTAGAGCTGGGTGGTCTCGGGACGCGCGGCAAACACCGGCACGATGTAGCTTGCTATCCGCAGCTCGTGCAGATGGCGCAGCAGCACGCCGCTTTCAAACTCAAACTCGCCGTGCTCGGCGCAGTCGTCTATCATGCGGAGCAGCAGGTCCTTGGACAGGATGTAGAAGCCGAGACCGGCAATGCCGTCGGCGTGCTGGGACGTTCCGCCCTTGCATATCTTGACGTCGGTAGCCCAGCCGTCCTGACCGAACTTGAAGCGCACCGTCGGGTCGAGGTAGCGGTCGTCGGGCAGGCAGACCGCCGTGACGTCCGCGCCCATGCGGAGGTGGTTCTCAAAGACCTTTGCGAGGTCGAAGTTCGCGACGGTCATAGCGTCGGCGATAACGACATAGTCCTGGCGTATGCGCTCAACATAGGTGCGCACGCTGGACAGCGCGTCCATCACGCCGAAGTAGGTGTTCGAGCCTTTGTGAGTGCGGCTCTCGGCGAGCGCGAACGGCGGCAGCAGCTTCAGTCCGCCGAGCTTGCGGCTGAGGTCCCAGTCCTTGCCCGCGCCGAGATGGTCGAGAAGCGACTGGTAGCGCTCCTCCATAAGCACGCCGATGTCGGTAACGCCGGCGTTTGTCATTATGGATATCACGAAGTCGATAAGGCGGTAGCGTCCGCCGAAGGGTATCGACGGCGCGGTGCGGTGATCGACCAGCTCGCGAAGTCCCTGTCTGTGCTCGGTGCCGTATCCGAAAACGATTCCGTGGAGATTATTCATAACTTACTTCGCCTCCTTGTCCGCGAGGTCGCTGTCTATCATGTCCTTCGGCTCGACGGTGCGGTTCTTTCCGATGGTCACGCCCGCCGCGACCACCGCGATGCCCCACTTGTCCGGATGCGTGTCCTTCGGGTCGGCGCCGACGTGCGCTCCCGCCGCGATGTGCGCGTCCTCCGCGACTATCGCGTATTCGACGACCGCGCCCGGGTCGATGACCGCGCCGGGCATTATCACCGAGTAGCGCACCTTCGCGCCCTCGCCGATAACCACGCTGTGGAAGAGCACCGAGTTTTCAACGTCGCCCTCTATCTCGCAGCCCTCGGGCACTATCGAGTGCTCGATACGCGCGTTCTTGCCGATGTAGTGCGGCGGCGCGGTGGGGTTGCGGGTGTAAACCTTCCAGTCGCTGCCGAACGCGTCGAGCTGCGGATTTATCAGCATATCCATGTTCGCGTCCCACAGGCTGTTTATCGTGCCGACGTCCTTCCAGTAGCCGTCGAACTTGTGCGCGACGACCGTCTCGCCGGCGGCGAGCATCGCGGGTATGATGTCCCCGCCGAAGTCGTTTTTCGAGTTCGGGTCGGCCTCGTCGGCGTTGAGATAGTCGCGGAGCTTTGACCAGGTAAAGACGTATATGCCCATAGACGCCAGGTTGGACTTCGGCTCCTTCGGCTTTTCGACAAACTCGGTGATGCGGTTCTCGCTGTCCACCGACATGATGCCGAAGCGGCTCGCTTCCTCCCACTCGACCTCGATGACCGCTATCGTAGCGGCGGCGTTCTGGCGCTTGTGCTGGTCGAGCATCTTGGCGTAGTCCATCTTGTAGATGTGGTCGCCGCCGAGGATGACGACATACTCGGGGTCGTACTGCTCGATAAAGTCCATGTTCTGGTATATCGCGTTTGCCGTGCCCTTGTACCACTCGCCGGTCGAGCCGGTCATATACGGCTGCAGGACGTGGACGCCGCCGTCGTTGCGGTCGAGGTCCCACGGCTGGCCGTTGCCTATGTAGGCGTTCAGCTCCTGCGGACGGTACTGCGTGAGCACGCCGACCGTGTCTATGTCCGAGTTTATGCAGTTAGACAGAGGGAAGTCGATGATGCGATACTTTCCCCCGAAAGGAACGGCGGGCTTTGCGACCTTGGTCGTCAGGACGTACAGGCGCGAGCCCTGTCCGCCGGCAAGTATCATTGCCACGCAGTTTTTTCTGTTGCCCATGACTTATAGCCTCCTTTGTGTTGCGCACGTTCTTTCCCGAAACCGTTTTTCGGGCGCACACATCCACTTTGGCTAAATTATACCATACAGAATTTTATTTGTCACCCATTTTTTATAAATTCGACAAAAAATTTGTTGGAATTTTCCAGCCCTAACATAAAAACAGCCCACCGACGGGTAGTCGATGGGCTGTGATGGGGGTGGAATTGTCACGCCTCGGTTGGACACATTACGTCGTCCTAACGCTCACTGCTTATCCTTCTTCAGTTCGCGGTCGAGACGGAGCACCACGCCGCCCATCGGGGGCAGCTTTATCCGTATCGAACGCTCGCGCTCGTGCTGCGGTACGGCGTAGGTGTACATCGGCTCGGTGTTGAGGTGCGCGCCCTCGCCGCCGAAGCGCGGATCGTCGGTGTTGAACACCTCTTTGTAGACGCCGCTCTTCTGAACGCCGACGAGATAGCCGTCGCGGTCGACCGGCGAGAAGTTTATCACGAACAGCAGCTCGCGTCCCTTCTTGTCGCGCCGGAGGAAGCAGACGGTGTTTGCGCGGAAGTCGTCGTGGCATATCCACTCGAAGCCGTCCCACGAGTAGTCTATCTCCCACAGCTCAGGGTTCTTGACATACAGCTTGTTCAGCGCGGAGACATAGTTTTTGAGCTTCGCGTGGCGGTCGTAGTCGAGCAGCAGCCAGTCGAGCGAGTTTTCAAAGTTCCACTCGATGAACTGACCGAACTCCTGACCCATGAACAGCAGCTTCTTGCCCGGGTGCGCGAACATATACAGCAGGAACGCGCGCACGCCCGCGAACTTCTGCTCATACTCGCCGGGCATCTTGTCCAGCAGCGAGCGTTTGCCGTGGACGACCTCGTCGTGCGACACCGGCAGCAGGAAGTTTTCGCTGAACGCGTACATGAACGAGAAGGTTATGTCCTTGTGGTTGAACTGGCGGAAGTAGGGGTCGAGGCAGACATAGTGCATCATGTCGTTCATCCAGCCCATGTTCCACTTGAAGTTGAAGCCGAGACCTCCGTCGTGCGGCGGCTTGGTGACCATCGGCCACGCGGTCGACTCCTCGGCTATCAGCGCGACATCAGGATGCGCGGACAGCAGCACCTCGCTGAGCTTGCGCAGGAACGCAACCGCCTCGAGATTCTCCTTGCCGCCGTGCTGGTTCGCCCTCCACTGACCGTCCTGACGGCCGTAGTCCAGGTAGAGCATGCTTGCCACCGCGTCGATGCGGATGCCGTCCGCGTGGAACACATCCACCCAGAACGCCGCCGACGACAGCAGGAACGAACGCACCTCGGTGCGCGAATAGTCGAATATGCGGGTGCCCCAGTCGGGATGCTCGCGCATGAGCACGTCCTCGCCCTCGTACAGTCCGGTGCCGTCGAAGTCGACCAGTCCGTGGCCGTCGCGCGGGAAGTGGGCGGGTACCCAGTCGAGTATCACGCCGATGCCCGCGCCGTGCAGGCGGTCGATGAGGCGCATGAGGTCGGCGGGAGTGCCGAATCGGCTGGTCGCGGCAAAGTAGCCGGTGACCTGATAGCCCCAGCTCGCGTCGAGCGGATGCTCCATGACCGGCAGGAACTCGACGTGGGTGAAGCCGGTCTCCTTGAGGTAGGGTATCAGCTCGTCGCCGATCATGTCATAGCTGTAAAACTGACCGTCCGCGCCGTTTGTGACCTTCTTCCAGCTGCCGAGATGCATCTCGTATATGCTCATCGGCTTTTCGAGGATGTTGCCCTCCGCGCGCTTCTTCATCCACGCGGCGTCGTTCCACTTGTGACAGCCGTCGAGCGGGAAGAGCTTGGAGGCGTTGGCGGGACGGGTCTCCGAGTGGAAGGCGTAGGGGTCGCACTTGTCCATGATGTCACCCGACGCCGATTCCACCGAGTATTTGTATGCGTGATAGGTGTCCGCGCCGGGGATAAAGACTTCCCAGACCTCGCTGTCCGCCTTCATGCGCGTCATCATGCCCTTGTCGCGCGTCCAGCCGTTGAACTCGCCGATGACCGACACGCTCTTGGCGTTAGGTGCCCAGACGCGGAAGGTGTAGCCCTTCTTGCCGCCGACCTTAGCGGGATGCGCGCCAAGCCAGTCGTAGGCTCTGCACTCGCTGCCCTCGTGGTAGAGGTAGATGTGGTCGGCGAGCGCCTTTACCTCGGCGGTGGATGCGGACTTGGAAGCCGACTTCTTCGCCGTCGCGGCCTTCGCTGCTGCGGGAGCCTTCTTCTCGACCTTCGCGGTCTTGGCAGCCGGCTTCTTTGCCGCAGCGGTCTTTGCGGCAGTCTTTTCGGTCTCGGTTTTCTTTGTTGTCTTAGCAGTCTTGGCGTTCTTCTCCGCCATTGCTGCCACCTCCTTTTGTTTGTTGGATCGCGGGGCGGTGATTTACTGCTTCTTTATCACGACGCCATAGGTCTCAGCGCCCAGGCAGGCGGCGTTGCCCTCGTCAAAGTCGATGTGCATTGCCGCGCGGAAGTTCGGATTGACGCGGACGACCACCTCGTCAAAGGTCAGCGCGCGCTCGCCCTCGAGACGGACCTGCACCGTCTCCTTGTCCGAGAGACCGTACTTCGCCGCGTCGTCGGGGGTCATATGTATGTGGCGCTTCGCGACGATGACGCCCTCGCTTATCTCGATCTCGCCGGCAGGCCCGATTATCTTGCAGGGCGCGCTGCCCTTCAGGTCGCCGCTCTCACGGACGGGCGGGGTGAGTCCGAGCACGCGCGCGTCGGTGAAGCTGACCTCGACCTGGGTCGCCGAACGCTCCGGTCCGAGTATCGACACGCGGTCGATGCCGCCGCGCGGTCCCTCGATGCGGACCTTCTCCTCGGTCAGATACTGACCGGGCTGGCTCAGCTCGCGCTTGTTGTGAAGCTCGTAGCCCGCGCCGAACAGCGCCTCGAGAGCCTCCTTGGTAACGTGGACGTGACGGGCGCTGCCCTCGACCAAAACCTTCATCTGTTCCATATCTATTACACCCTTTCCGATATATTAAGGAGATTTGCTTTCGCAACTACATTTTAGCACAACGATATTCAAACTTCAATAGATTTTGCGGACGGCGCGGTCACTCTTTTTCGACAAAAAGAAAGAAAATTTGATTTTAGCCCTTTACAAAAAACATATTGCACGATATAATATACTCACTGTAAAATATGTCGAACTATCATAACCGTGCGTAATGCCTGTTTTGCTCGGCGAAACACGGTTTACCGAAAGATTGGGAGTGGGAAATTTGCCGGAACTGAACACTGATTTTCCGCGCACACTGTCGCTTTTGCGGCGTGAAAAAGGGGTAAGTCAAAAGGAGGCGGCGGAGGCGCTGGGCGTCAGCCAGGCGCTGCTTTCGCACTACGAACGCGGACTTCGCGAGCCGGGTCTGCGCTTTGTCGCTATCGCTGCCGACTACTACAACGTGAGCGCCGACTTTCTGCTCGGACGCAGTGCGTCGCGTGACGGCGGCGACGTTGACCCCAACGAATTTTTCGACGCGAGCGAGTCGAACGACAACCGCGTGCGCGGCAGCATGGCGGCGATGTTCTCCAAGAAGATACTTCAGAACGCGCTGACCCTGGTGTTCGATCTCATCGGCAAGACCAACGACTCCGCGCTGGTGTCCGACAGTTACAGCATCCTGTCGGCGATGCTTTACAGCATGTTCCGCGAGGTGTACCAGCGCAGCGGCAGCGAACCGGGCAAGTTCTTCGCGCTGGACGAGCGGGAGGCGAGGACGCTTTTGACGGCGAGGCTCGCGCTCGCGCAGCAGGGATACGAGACCTCACTCGACCGCCGCGAGCATCTGCTCGAGCCGCTCAGCCACGACGCGATAAAGGACGGCTATCCGCAGCTCGCGCAGTCGCTGTTCTCGCTGATACACGCGGTGGAGAGCGACGCGGCAAAGCTCCGCGACCTGTACGAAAAGGAATAACGAACGACAAAACGAGCAGTCGGGCGACCGGCTGCTTTTTTATTTTGCGGAGGCTATTGACAAAGGACAATTATCTGCTATAATAATAGAACAAATATTCTGTAAGGAGGGATCACGGATGCCGGATTTTCCGGTGCGGCTGGGTGAACTGATAGCCGAGCACGGCATGAGCCAGAAGGAGCTTGCGGGAAAGAGCGGGGTGACCGAGGCGGCGATATCGCGCTATCTGAGCGGCGAGCGTCGGCCGGGCGCTCAGGCTGCGATGGCGATGGCGGCGGCGCTCGGCGTGTCGGTCGAGTACCTGATGGGCGGCGAGGAGGCGTTTGAGCGCACCCCCGAGGTGAGGGAGATGCTGGACGGACTGCGTATGCGTCCCGAGCTGCGGGTGCTGTTCTCCACCTCGAAGGACGCCACGACCGAGGACATAGAGGAAGCGATACGGACGCTGGAAAGACTGAAAGAATCGCGAGCGTAGACGCCGACCGCGCGTCCAACGCGAGCGTGACAAGGAACACAGACACAGAGATACTGACTGCTTAATACGCGAACAAGGAGCGGGAACGAGAAAGAATGCAGGATGTCATAGTCAGACTGATAGACCTGCCCTGTCGGGTACGGGGGATGACCACCCCGAACGACGACGGCAGCTACAACGTGTACATAAACTCGCGGCTGGACGCGGTCGCGCAGAGGGCGGCGCTGATGCACGAGCTGAGGCACGTCCGACGCGGGGACTTCTACCGCGCCGCGGGCATCGACGAGATAGAAAGCGTGTAGAACCGCGAGCGGGACAAAGACAAAAAACGGAGAGGCGGTCGCCTCTCCGTTTTATCATGCGGTGGATTATACTGAAAGTTTAGATATTCCAGATGTTCTTGGCGTACTCCTGCACCGAGCGATCGGCGGCGAAATGACCGCTGCTCGCGATGTTGATAAGCGACATACGGTTCCAGTGCTCGGGGTCGCGGTAGGCGCTCTCGGCGGACTCGTGAGCGGAGCAGTAGCTCGGGAAGTCGGCAAGCAGGCGGTAGGTGTCGTCGTGGAGCAGCGAGTGTACGATGTCGCTGTAACCCTCACCGCCGCCGATGGTGCGCATCAGATCTATCACGCGGTGGATGTTCTGGTTCGAGTTGTATATGCTCTGCGGATGGTGTCCGCCCGCCGCGAGCTGTGCCGCCTCCTGCGCGGTCATGCCGAAGATGAACATGTTCTCGCGTCCGGCAAGCTCGCACATCTCGACATTCGCGCCGTCGAGCGTGCCGATGGTCAGCGCTCCGTTCATCATGAACTTCATGTTGCCGGTGCCGCTTGCCTCCTTGCCCGCAAGCGATATCTGCTCGCTCAGCTCGGTGGCGGGCATCAGGCGCTCGGCAAGCGACACGTTGTAGTTTTCGAGGAACGCGACGCGCAGGAATCGGCTTGCCTCCGGGTCGGCGTTTATCATCTTTGCGGTGTCGTTTATCAGCTTGATTATGCGCTTTGCTATGCGATAGCCGCTCGCCGCCTTGGCGCCGAAGATGAAGGCGCGCGGCTGCATATCGGCGGCGTTGCCGTCCTTTATGCGCAGATAGAGCCAGAGAATGTGCATCAGGTTCATCAGCTGACGCTTGTACTCGTGCAGACGCTTTGCCTGCGAGTCGAACATATAGTTCGGGTCGAGGACTACGCCGCAGTTGCGCTTGACGATGTCAGCCATTATCTTTTTGTTCTCCAGCTTTATCTCGGCGAGGCGGGAGAGCACCGTCTTGTCGTCGGCAAACTTCTCCAGCTCCTTGAGGCGGAACGCCTCGGTGTGCCACTCGTCGCCGATAAGCTCGCTTATCAGCGCGGAGAGCTTGGGGTTCGCCTGACCGAGCCAGCGGCGGTGGTCTATGCCGTTGGTGACGTTTTCAAACTTGTGCGGGAACATATGGTAGGCGTCGTTGAACACCTTGTCCTTGAGTATCTGGGTGTGCAGCGCGGCAACGCCGTTTATCTTGCGGCAGCCGGCGACGCAGAGGTTTGCCATACGCACCTGTCCGTCGTAGAGGATGGACATTGCCTGCTTCTTCGAGCCGTCGTTGCCGAAGCGCGCCTCGATGTCGCGCTCGAAACGGTTGTGTATCTCAAGGATTATGTCGTAGACACGGGGCAGAAGCATCTGAACGAGGTTCTGCGGCCAGCACTCGAGCGCTTCGGGCAGAACGGTATGGTTGGTGTAGCAGACCGAATTTGTGACGATGTTCCACGCCTCGTCCCAGTCATAGCCGTGCTCGTCGAGCAGGATGCGCATAAGCTCGGGTATGGCAAAGGTCGGGTGGGTGTCGTTTATCTGCAAGATGTGCTTCTGGGCGAAGTTTTTGAGCGTGCCGTGCTCCTCGAGGTGCTTGTGAACGACGTCCTGCACCGTTGCCGACGCGAGGAAGTACTCCTGGCGCAGGCGGAGCATCTTGCCCTCCATGTGGCTGTCCTCGGGGTAGAGGCACTTGGTTATCATCTCCGCCATCGCGCGGCGCTCGACCGCCTTCATGTACTGTCCCTGACCGAACAGGGTCATGTCTATCTCGCCGTCCACGCGCGCGGACCAGAGGCGCAGGCGGTTGACCATGCCGTTCGCGAAGCCGCCGATGAGCAGGTCGCTCGGCTGGGCGATAAGCTCGGTCGCGTCGGTGTAGACGGGGTACATACGTCCGCCGCGCCACTGATAGTCCACCTTGCCGCCGAAGCGCACGACATAGTTGTCCGCGAAGTTGTTGATGAGCCACACGTCGTCGACGTCCATCCACTTGTCGGGCAGCTCCTGCTGCTCGCCGTCGATGAACTTCTGACGGAACAGGCCGTATTCGTAGAGCAGCGAGTATCCGGTGGCAGCCATGCCCTGGGTGGTCATAGCCTCGAGATAGCACGCGGCGAGTCGGCCGAGACCGCCGTTTCCGAGCGCGGCGTCGGTCTCGATCTCGAAGAAGTCGGCAGGCTCGAAGCCGAGGTCGCGCACCGCGTCCTCGATTATGTCGAGTATGCCGAGGTTGTAGGCGTTCTTTTCAAGCGAGCGTCCGAGCAGAAACTCGAGCGACATGTAGTGTATCTGCTTTTTGCCGGTCTTTTCAATCATCGCGTCGGTGTCCACCACGCGCGCCGCCATGATGTCGCGCATGACCAAAGCGCACGCCTTGAACACCTGTATCGGCTTTGCCTCGGCAGGCTCGCAGCCGAAGTTCAGGCGCAACTTCTCTTCCAGCGCGGTGACGACCTCGTTTCGCGCGATGTCCGAGGACACGGCGGTCGGACGAGAGTCTTTGCCGTTGTTCTTTGCCATATCTGTATACCTCACAATCTCTTTAACCGCAAAAAGCGGATATTTGCCTAAAAATGC
>CAZBNJ010000006.1:25712-35733 GCA_964493515.1 uncultured Oscillospiraceae bacterium
TGAACGACTATTATATTATAACGGATAATTCCAAAATGTACACCCCCAATTTGCACAAACTTTTTCAAAATCGTGCAGCGACGCGCTTCCACGCGGGGCAAAAGGGAAATCATCCCGCCGTCGTTTTCGCGCTTTGGCTGTTGAATTAGGGCGTGTGTTGTGCTATAATTTTAGACGATACCTAACAACGGGAGCGAGGTAGAAACGCTTGCAGGATATAACCAAGATAAGAAACTTTTCCATCGTCGCGCACATCGACCACGGCAAGAGCACCATCGCCGACCGTCTGCTTGAGATGTGCGGCGCGGTAGCCGAGCGCGAGATGGAGGAGCAGATACTGGACAACATGGAGCTGGAGCGCGAGCGCGGCATAACCATCAAGGCGCGCGCGGTGCGGCTTCAGTATAAGGCGCAGGACGGCGAGACGTATGAGCTGAACCTCATCGACACGCCGGGCCACGTCGACTTCAACTACGAGGTCAGCCGCAGCCTTGCCGCCTGCGAGGGCGCGCTGCTGGTGGTCGACGCGGCGCAGGGCATAGAGGCTCAGACGCTCGCAAACACCTATCTCGCCATCGACGCGGGACTTGAGGTGCTGCCGGTGATAAACAAGATAGACCTGCCCGCAGCCGATCCCGACCGCGTGGCGCACGAGATAGAGGACGTGATAGGTATTCCGGCGGTGGACGACGCGCCGCGCGTGTCCGCAAAGACCGGACTTGGCATGGAGGCGGTGCCCGAGTACATCGTGAAAAATATCCCCGCGCCGACCGGCGATCCGAACGCGCCGCTGCGATGCCTGATATTCGACAGCCAGTACGACCCGTACAAGGGGGTCATAGTCTATCTGCGCGTGATGGAGGGCACTCTGCGCGTCGGCGACCGCGTGCGCATGATGCAGTCGGGCGCGGAGTACGACGTGGTCGAGTGCGGCAACCTCGGCGCAAAGACGACGATAAACACCGGCGAGCTGGGACCCGGCGAGGTCGGCTTCCTCACCGCGTCGATAAAGAACGTGCGCGACTGCGAGGTGGGCGACACGATAACCCACGCCGCCGCGCCGGCGCAGGAGGCACTTCCGGGCTACCGCAAGGTGCAGAGCATGGTGTTCAGCGGCGTCTATCCCGCCGACGGAGCCAAGTTCCCCGACCTTCGCGACGCGCTGGAAAAGCTCAAGCTCAACGACGCGTCCCTGAGCTTCGAGCCGGAGAGCTCGGCTGCGCTCGGATTCGGCTTCCGCTGCGGATTTCTCGGACTGCTGCACATGGAGGTCATCCAGGAGCGTCTCGAGCGCGAGTTTGCGCTTGACCTGATAACCACCGCACCGTCGGTCAGCTACATGATACACTACACCGACGGAACCGAGAAGATGATACAAAACCCGCTCGACTTCCCGGACGGAACGGTGCTCGACTATGCCGAGGAGCCGTTTGTCAAGGCGTCGATAATCTCGCCGCCCGACTACACCGGAGCGATAATGGAGCTGTGCCAGGAGCGGCGCGGCGTGTTCAAGGACATGACCTATCTCGAGGCGACCCGCGTCGAGCTGCACTACGACCTGCCGCTCGGAGAGATAATCTACGACTTCTTCGACGCGCTGAAGAGCCGCACGCGCGGCTACGCGTCGCTCGACTATGAGATAAGCGACTTCCGGCGCAGCGACCTCGTAAAGCTCGACCTGCTGCTCAACGGCGACATCGTGGACGCGCTGAGCTTTATCGTCCACAAGGACAAGGCGTATCCGCGCGCACGCAAGATATGCGAAAAGCTGAAGGACAACATCCCGCGCCAGCTGTTCGAGATACCGGTGCAGGCGGCGATAGGCGGCAAGATAATCGCCCGCGAGACGGTCAAGGCGATGCGCAAGGACGTGCTTGCCAAGTGCTACGGCGGCGACATAACCCGCAAAAAGAAGCTGCTTGAGAAGCAGAAGGAAGGCAAGAAGCGTATGCGCACCTTCGGCACGGTCGAAGTGCCGCAGGAGGCGTTCATGGCGGTGCTCAAGCTGGACGAGGACTGATAAAACACTCAAAGGAGGGGACGGTATGGCACGAAAGATAGCGCCCACCGCGCGCGACGAGCGTCCGGTCGGGATATACATACACATACCGTTCTGCCGCAGAAAGTGTGCCTACTGCGACTTCTACTCGGTGACCGCGTTCGACGACGCGCTCTGCGACCGCTACGCCGCCGCGCTTATCCGACAGATAGCCGAGACCGCGCCGACGGTGGCGGGCAGGGTGGACAGCGTCTACTTCGGCGGCGGTACCCCGACGGTGTTCGGCGCAAAGCGGCTGGACGCGGTGCTGTCGGCGATACACAGGCACTTTTCGGTGGAGAAGAACGCCGAGATAACCACCGAGGCAAACCCCGAATCGTCCGACAAAAAGACGCTCAAAAGCCTGCGCCGTGCGGGATTTAACCGTATATCCTTCGGTGTGCAGTCGAGCTGCGACGCGGAGCTGAAAGCGATGGGACGGCTGCACGACTTTGACACCGCGCGTGCGGCGGTGGAGGCTGCGCGTGCGGCGAAGTTCAAGAACGTGAGCGTCGACCTGATGTACGGCGTTGAGGGACAGACCGCAGACAGCTGGCGGCAGTCGATAGCCGACATACTGGCGCTCGGGCCGGAGCACATCTCGGCATACGGGCTGAAGGCGGAGACGGGCACGCCGCTCGGGAGGGCGGTGGACGCGGGAAATGTTTCGCTTCCCGACGACGACACGCAGGCTGAGTGGTTCGAGACGGCGTGCGGGCTGCTCGGAGGCGCGGGCTACCGACACTATGAGATATCCAACTGGGCAAAGCCCGGATATGAGTCAAGGCACAACCTGCGCTACTGGCGGCTGGAGCCGTACTGCGGGTTCGGTGCGGCGGCGCACTCGGACGCGTTCGGCATACGCTGTGCCGCGCCGCGCGACATTGAGAAGTATATGAGCGCCGTGGAGAGCGGCGGCGAGATATTCGAGGAGTACGACCGCATAGCGCAGTCCGAGCGCGCGTTTGAGTATGTGATGCTCGGGCTTCGCACCGCCGACGGCATTGACGAGAACACGCTTCGGCGCGGCTATCGTCTCGACCCGTCGAGTGCCGACGCGGTGTTTGACGAGCTGTCCGCCGCGGGGTATCTTGCACGCGGGGATGGAAGGATAGCGCTGACGGAGAGAGGCTTCCTGCTGTCGAACACGCTGATACTGCGTATATTCGACGCGCTGAAGCCGCTGGAGAACCGATTCGCAAAGGAGAAGCTATGAATTATCCGGAGGAGAACGCCCGCACCGTCGGGAAAACAGAGAGAAAAGAGAACATCGCGGAACAGGTCGCGGAGCCTATCGCGGAGAGCGCACAGGTCGCGGAAAGAGCGGTCAGGCGGCGCGTGGGCGGCTCGGCAAAGCGGTCTATCGCGTCGGCGGCGCTTATCCTGCTGTCCGCGCTGTTCCTGCTCATCGCGTCGAAAAATCCCGCATGGATAAGCGATACATACAAGCACTTTTCGCGGTTCGCGATACACGCGATAGGCACGCTGTTCGCCGCACTGCCGTTTTCGGTGGTCGAGTGGCTGATATACGCGGCGATAGTCGGCGTTATCGCGTGTCTCGGCGTGACGATAGCGCGGTCGATAAGGCGAAAGCGCGCGCTGCGAAGGTGGGCGCGGCTCGCGAGCTGCCTGCTGCTGGCGGCGTCGATACTGTTTTCGATGTTCGCGTTTCTCTGGGGACCGAACTACCACTCGGCGGGGCTTGCCTACGAGCTTGGGTTGGAGGTCCGCGAGCGGTCGAGCGACACTCTCGCCGCCGCGCTGGGTGAGATAGTGGACGAGATGAACGCGGCGGTCGCCGAGCTTCCGACCGACGAGCGCGGCGCGGTCGACTGGGGCGGCTTTGCCGACCAGTCGGACGCAGCACGGCGAGCGTGGCAAAAACTTGCGGAGGACAATGAGTTCTTCGCCGACTGCAGGCCGCTGTGGACGAAACCGGTCGCCGCGAGCCGCGCGATGAGCCACGCGGGGCTGACCGGCATATTCCTGCCTTTCACCGGCGAAGCGAACGCCAACGCCGATTTTCCCGACTCCGGACGGATCTTCACGATGGCGCACGAGACCGCTCACGCGATGGGATGCGCCGCCGAGAACGAGGCAAACTTCGCCGCACTGCTGGCTTGCAGGGCATCCGACGACCCGCTCGCGCGCTACTCGGGACTGCTCGCCGCGTTCAGCTACTGCTACAACGCGCTGAGCAAGGTCGACCGCGAGGCGGCGTACGAGCAGTGGTACAGACTGCCGCAGCAGGCGATAGACGAATACTCGGTGCGCACCGAGTATTGGAAGCAGTTCGAGGGCAAGGTGAAGCAGGCGGCGACGGCGGTCAACGACGCGTATCTCAAGGCCATGGCGCAGCCGAGCGGCGTGAAGAGCTACGGCGAGGTGGTCGACCTGATACTTGCCGATTTCGTCGCGAGAAACGGCGAGGTAGGCGCGCCGGCGAAATAACACCCGAAAAGGAGTGGATACAGCATGATGGACTTTCAGAAGAACCCGAAAAGGATGAGCTTTTACAACGGCAACTGGATGTACGAGCCGGGCGTCACGCCGGTGTTTGCCGAGAGCGTTGCGGACACCTCGCGCGACGGCGACACGCTGACCCTGTTCACGTCGCAGAGTCCGAACGCGAATCGCCGCGACCTGGGCGGTCCGATGCTGACGATAAAGCTCTCAAGCCCCGCGCCGAACATCGTCGGGGTGGAGCTTGTCCACTTCAAGGGAGGCAATCCGGCATACCCGAGCTTCGAGCTTGGCGGCGAGCCGACGAAGGTGGAGATAACCGACGACGAAGAGAAGGTCGCGTACAGGTCGGGCGAGCTTGAGCTGCGGCTGAAGAAGCACGCGGGCTATATGGGCTGGAACATGGAGTTTTTCGGCGGCGGTCGCAGACTTACCGCGTCCGGCGCGCGCTCGGCGGCGTACTTCTACGACGACAAGACCGAGACCGGATATACTTCGCAGCAGCTGGATATCGGCGTGGGCGAGTGCATATACGGACTTGGCGAGCGGTTTGGGCCGTTTGTCAAGAACGGGCAGGACATAGACATGTGGCAGGCGGACGGTGGCACCGGCAGCGAGCTGGCGTACAAGAACGTGCCCTTCTACCTGTCGAACAGGGGCTACGGCGTGTTTGTGGACAGTCCCGCCGACACGCGGTTTGAGGTGGGCACGACCAAGGTGGAGCGGGTGATGTTCAGCGCGGAGAGCGAGACGCTGCGCTACTTTGTGATATACGGCGAGACGCCCGCCGACATCCTCGAGCGGTATACCCTGCTGACCGGACGTCCGGCGCTCCCGCCCGCGTGGAGCTTCGGACTGTGGCTGTCCACGTCGTTTACCACCGACTATGACGAGGCGACCGCAAGCTCGTTTATCGACGGCATGGCGGAGCGGGATATCCCGCTTTCGGTGTTCCACTTCGACTGCTTCTGGATGAAGGGCAACCACTGGACCGACTTCGAGTGGGACGCGGAGATGTTCCCCGATCCGGAGGGTATGCTCCGACGCTATCACGAGCGCGGGCTGAAGATATGCGTATGGATAAACCCGTACATCGCGCAGCAGTCGCGGCTGTTTGACGAGGCGATGGAGGAGGGCTATCTGATAAAGAAGGAGGACGGCAGCGTCTGGCAGACCGACCTGTGGCAGAGCGGGCTTGCGGTGGTGGACTTCACCAACCCCGCCGCGTGCGAGTGGTACGCGGGCCATCTGACGCGGCTGATGCGGATGGGCGTAGACTGCTTCAAGACCGACTTCGGCGAGCGCATACCGGTGAAGGGCGTGAAATATTTCGACGGCAGCGATCCGGTGCGTATGCACAACTACTACACCGAGCTGTACAACAAGGTCGTGTTCACGGCTATCGAGCGTGAGCGCGGCGTGGGCGAGGCGGTCGTGTTTGCGCGCAGCGGGACGGCGGGAACGCAGAAGTATCCGCTGCACTGGGGCGGCGACAACGCGGGCAACTATCCGTCGATGGCGGAGACGCTGCGCGCGGGACTGAGCCTTGCGGTGAGCGGCTACGGCTTCTGGTCGCACGACATCGGCGGCTTTGAGGCGACCGCGCCAGCCGACCTGTACAAGCGCTGGTGTGCGTTCGGACTGCTGTCCAGCCACTCGCGGCTGCACGGTTCGTCGAGCTATCGCGTGCCGTGGAGCTTTGACGAGCAGGCAAGCGAGGTGCTGCGCCGGTTTGTGAAGCTGAAAAACTCGCTCATGCCGTACATCTACGAGCACGCGATACAGGCGCACGAGCTGGGCACGCCGGTGCTCCGCCCGATGGTGTTCGAGTTCCCGGACGACCCCGCCTGCGCGTATCTCGACCGCCAGTATATGCTCGGCAAGAATCTGATGGTCGCGCCGGTGTTCAGCGAGGACGGCGAGGTCGAGTTCTACGTCCCGCACGGCTCGTGGCTCGGCGTGCTCAACGGAAAGCGCTATGAGGGCGGACGCTGGTACCGCGAGAGCTTCGACTATTTCTCGCTGCCGCTGCTGCTGCGCGAGAACGCGATACTGCCGATAGGCGGGTGCGACGACCGTCCCGACTACAACTACGCCGAGGGACTGACGCTCAAGGTGAACATAGCGGACGGCGGCCGCGCGAGCTGCGAGATACCGAATGTGACCGGCGTTCGCGACGCGCTGGTGACCGTCGAGCGGCGCGGCAGGGCGTACACGGTGAACACGACAAAGCCGCTTGAGGGACTGAAGCTCGAGATAGACGGCGCGGTGTTCGAGTGCGGCGGATTGGTCACGGAGACCGAGGCGTAACAGAGAGATTAAACGGCTCACGCGAAAGCGTGGGTCGTTTTTTGCGTCCGCGCGTCCAGCCGAACCGCGGCAGGACAATAACACCGAAATTGTTCCGAACAAATTTTCGTAAATCTCTTGACAAACGGAAATAATTGCCATATAATAAAAATTGACAACGGGCAATAAATTGCCGACAGAGAGATACGGAGGGAACAAAAATGTGGCAGTCAATAGAGGAGCTTGCCGAGCAATACCGCGCGGAGGCGGTGCATCTGGACGAGGTAATCGCGCGGGCGAGAGCACAGCCGAACCCGGACGTGTTCGAGCAGGACAGGCGGATGCGGATACTGCGCTCGATGCGGGCGGAGAACTACGGCATCTATCGCAGCTTACTGGAGTACATCAGAAAATAAAAAGGAGAGAGACTATGAAAAACACCAACAACACAAGGACGCGCCGCCGCGTGGTCAGCTTTGACGAGAACCGCGACAGCCGCAGCGCGTCCGCACGTCGAGCCGAGTGGATGGACGCGACCGCGCCCGAGCTGCTGCTCTTCGACGAGAACACCAACGCGTCGATGCTGCGCGTGCTTGCCGCCGCGGCGGAGAAGGCGCTTGCCGAGCTGACCGACAAACAGCGCGAGGTGGTGAAGCTCCGCTACTTCGAGGGACTGACGCAGCGGGAGATCGCGCGTCGGTGGAGGGTAAGCCCGTCGGCGGTGTCGCGGCTGCTCGCCCGCGCGATAGCACGCCTTCGCCGCCTGATAATCGTGAAATAGCCAAACGCCCGTCGGGAAGCGATCGCTTTTCGGCGGGCGTCGTTGTATGCGGGCGCGATTGACAATACATTCAGTGTATGCTATTATTGAATATGGATAAATTTTACCATACGGAGGTGCGCCGTGAAGATCGTGCTTGCCGAGCCTCTCGGTGTGTCGGAGGAGAAGATAGAAGCGCTCGCAAAGCCGCTTGTCGCAAGCGGTCACGAGTTTAAGGCGTATTCCGCAAGGGCGGTGGACGCCGCCGAGCTGACCGCACGTCTTGACGGCGCGGACGCCGCGATAATCGCGAACAGTCCGTTTTTCGAGGAGACGGCGAATGTCTGCTCGCTGAAATATCTGTCGGTGGCGTTCACCGGCGTGGACCACGTTGCGGTGGAGACACTGCGCGGCAAGGGCTGCGCGATATCCAACTGCGCGGGCTACGCGACCGAGTCGACCGCCGAGCTTGCCATCGCGCTGACGCTGGACGTGCTCCGACGCGTGACCGCTCTCGACCGCGCGACCCGCGAGGGTCGTGGTCGCGAGGGATTCGCGGGCGGCGAGCTGCGCGGCAGAAGGTTCGGCGTGGTGGGCACCGGCGCGATAGCTCTTCGCGCGTGCGCGATAGCAAAGGCGTTCGGCGCGGAGCTGTACGCTTACAGCCGCAGCGAGCGCGAGGAAGCAAAGACGCTCGGCGTGCGCTATCTGTCGCTTGACGAGCTGCTTTCGACCTGCGACGTGATAAGCCTGCACGTTCCCGCGACGCCCGCGACAAAGGGCATGATATCCGCCGAGAAGCTCGCTCTTATGAAGCCGACGGCGATACTGATAAACACCGCGCGCGGCACGATAGTGGACAACGCTGCGCTTGCCGCCGCGCTGAAGTCGGGCGCGATAGCCGGCGCGGGAATAGACGTCTACGAGACCGAGCCGCCGATAGCCGACCATCCGCTGTACGCGTGCGGAAACGCGGTGCTGACGCCGCACATCGGCTTTGCGAGCGCGGAGGCGATGGAGATGCGCGCCGAGATGGCGTTTGACAACGTGACGAAGTGGCTTTCGGGGACTGTTCAAAACGAGGTGAAGTGATGGCGGATTATCCGGTGTACGAGTTCGACCGCGAGGAATACGAAAAGCGAATGGCGTGGTTCCGCGACGCGCGGTTCGGAATGTTCATCCACTGGGGGCTGTACGCGATACCCGCGCGCGGCGAGTGGGTGCGGTCGATAGAGCGTATGCCGGAGGAGGAGTATCTGCCGTTTTTCGACGAGTTCAACCCTAAGGGCTGCGATATGTGCGAGTGGGCGCGGATGGCAAAGCGCGCGGGCATGAAGTACGCGGTGCTGACCGCCAAGCACCACGAGGGCTTCTGCCTGTTCGACACCGCGACCACCGACTTCAAATCTACCAACACGCCGTCGGGGCGCGACTTTGTGCGCGAGTTTCTCGACGCGTTCCGCGCGGAGGGGCTGAAGGTCGGGCTTTACTACTCGCTGCTCGACTGGCACCACCCCGACTATCCGCACTACGGCGACGCGAACCATCCGATGCGCGGCGAGCCGTCGTATTCAAACGAAAACCGCGACTTTGACCGTTATCTCGACTATATGCACGAGCAGGTGCGCGAGCTGTGCACAAACTACGGCAAGCTGGATATAATGTGGTTCGACTTCAGCTACGGCGACCTTCGCGGCGAGGCGTGGCGCGGTCACGAGCTTGTGAACATGGTGCGCGCGCTCCAGCCGGGAGTGATAATCGACAACCGCATCGAGGTCAGCGGCGAGGGCTTCGGCTCGCTCGCCGAGGGACATCCGAACCCGTGGCACGGCGACTTTGTAAGCCCCGAGCAGATAATCCCGCCGAACGGACTTCAGGACACGAACGGCGACGACCTCGTGTGGGAGGCCTGCGTGACGATGAACAACAACTGGGGCTATACCGCAAACGACAAAAACTTCAAGCCCGCGTCGATGCTTATCCGCAAGCTGGTCGAGTGCGTGTCAAAGGGCGGCAATCTGCTGCTGAACGTCGGCCCGGACGCGAACGGACGCATCCCGCCCGAGTCGCGCGCGATACTTCGCGAGATAGGCGACTGGATGGAGCTGAACGGCGAGAGCATCCACGGCTGCGGCAAATCGGGCATGCGAAAGCCGGACATCGGTCGGCTGACCCGCCGCGGGAACACGCTGTACTACCACGTCTTTGAGAACACCGTCGGAGCGATACCGCTTGAGGGACTGCGCCGCGAGCAGGTGAAGGCGGCACGGCTGCTGTCCACCGGCGCGGAGCTGCATCTGCCGCAGAACTGGATATACAACAACTACCCCGACGTGGTGTTCTGCGACCTCGGTCCAAGCCCGATACTTCCCGACAAAACGGATACCGTGATAAAAGTGGAGCTTCATTAAAAACTGTAACCATTTGTAATTTGATTTTTTTGCCCTCGTAGATTATAATATAATCAGCAT
>CAZBNJ010000006.1:35743-60428 GCA_964493515.1 uncultured Oscillospiraceae bacterium
TGTTTTGTGAGGTAGTTTGAAATGGACAAAAATTCCAACACTCGCGGCGGAAGCCGTGTGGCGCCTGCCAAGAACAGCGGAACACGCGTCGCGCTCATCATCGCGGCGGTGGTCATTGTCGCGCTCTTTGCGGTCGCGGCGTGGTGGTGCGGATTTTACGGAAATATATATCCCGGAGTGAGCGTCGCGGGCGTGGATGTCGGCGGAATGTCGACCGACGACGCGACGGCGAAGCTTGCCGAGGCGTTTTCCGGCGGGCAGGGAACGGTGACGATATCGAGCGAGGGCGAGACGATAGCGTCGTTTGACACCGCCGACATACGGCAGGACTTCGACCCGCAGACCGAGGCCGCAAGCGCGGCGAAGTACGCCTATGACTCGGTGCGCGAGAAGGGCATCGGCGCAAAGCTGGGCGCGCTGTTCGGAGGCAAGACCGAGCTGATACTGGAGGGTTCGACCGACGCGGGCGCGATATCCGGCACGATATCCAAGCTCTGCGGCGGCATGACGACCGACGCGGTGGACGGCAGCTGGAAGGTGCAGGTGCGCGACAACGCGGAGGGCGATCAGATGGAGATAAGCGTCGGAAGCGAGGGAGTTCGCTACGACGCGGCTACGCTCGCGGCGGAGGTCGAGCGCCGACTGCTTACCGGCGAGTTCGGGGACGTGG
Organism: uncultured Oscillospiraceae bacterium; assembly: GCA_964493515.1. Taxonomy (GTDB): domain Bacteria; phylum Bacillota; class Clostridia; order Oscillospirales; family JAAYOS01; genus CANRIN01. The sequence goes on from CAZBNJ010000006.1 coordinate 36,414, forward strand.
ACATCGCGGCGTATTCGTCGACGATAGAGCCGACGCCGGTCGACCTGGACGCGGCATATGCCGAGCTTCACGTCGAGCCGCAGGACGCGCAGCTCGTCAAGAACGAGGAGACCGGCGAGATGGAGATAGTGCCCGAGGTCATCGGCTATGACTTCGACCTCGCGGAGGCGAAGAAGCAGCTGGAGAGCGGCGAGGATTTCACCGTCCTGCTGAAGCGGAGCATCCCGGAGGTCACCGAGGAGAGCCTTCGCGCGACGATGTTCGAGGATCTGCTCGCCGAGTGCTTCACCACGATGGAGAACAAGCTCAACTATGACCGCACCGGCAACGTGAGGCTGGCGGCGGAGGCGATAAACGGCACGATACTCATGCCCGGCGAGGAGTTCAGCTACAACAACACCGTCGGCGAGCGCACGGCGGAACGCGGCTACAAGAAGGCGTCGGTCTATCTGTCCGGCGGCATCGAGGACCAGCTCGGCGGCGGAATCTGCCAGACCAGCTCGACGCTGTATATGGCGGTCATCCGCGCGCGCCTGGAGGTCACCAGCCGCAAGCCGCACAAATACTCGGTCGGCTACACCCCGCTCGGCGAGGACGCGACCGTCTACTGGGGCTCGCTCGACTTCAAATTCAAGAACAACCGCGAATATCCGGTCAAGATAGTCGCGTGGCAGGAGGGCTACGACATCACCGTCCAGATATGGGGCACCGACGTGGACGGCTACAAGGTGGAGATAAGCCACGTCACCCACTCGTACACGCCGTTCAGCACGATACAGGAGGAGAACCCCGAGCTGGAATACGGCAAGACCCGCCAGAAGGTGCAGGGACACTCGGCGTACTCGGTCACGACCTATGCCACGGTGACCGACAAGGACGGCAATCAGGTGGATTACTACAAGGTCGCGGACAGCAAGTATGTCCTGCTCAACCGCGTGTTGGAGGTCGGAACCAAGGGCGCGCCCGTGTCGACCGATCCGGATCCCTCGTCGATACCGGTGGTCGACCCGACCATGGCGCCGTCGACCGAGCCCACCGCGCCGCCCGCTGTGACGCCAACTCCGACACCTTCGACCGACCCGACGCCGGACACTACGTTCACCCCGGCGACCGGCGACATCCCGACCGCGTCACCCACAACGCCTGAGCCGCCATCGTCGGGTGGCGGGGAATGACCGTTTGGGGCGGTCGCGTGAGACACCGAAAAAACACACTTTAAAAAATTTTTTCACTTTTGCAAAAAAGTGTTGCAATTTACAGCAAAGTGTGATAAACTGATTTTGCGCGGGAGGGGAGACTCTCCGCCGACCGCGCACCTGGAGTGTGAAACAGTATGAACGTACGGAAAGAGAAACTGAAAGTCAGGGCAAATCTGCTGGGAGGTTTCGAGACCATTATCGGAAGCGGCAAGCTGACCGAGGACATGAGCCGCTCGAAGAATATGTGGAATCTCTTTGCGTACATACTGCTGCACAGAGACAGGCTGATACCGCTTGAGGAGCTCATCGAGGTGCTCTGGGGCGAGGACGACTGCAACAATCCGTCCGGCGCGCTCAAGACGCTGATGTACCGCACGCGGGTGCTGCTCGAACCGTTTACCGGCGGCAATGTACAGCTGATAAAGAGTCAGCGCGGCAGCTACTGCTGGAACAACGATGTCGAGTGTTCGGTGGACGCGGAGGAGTTCGACGTGCTCTGCCGCATGGCGAACGCGGCGAAGGACACCGACGAGAAGCTGAACTGCTACCGCTCGGCGGTGGCGCTGTACAAGGGTGCGCTGCTTCCCAAATTCTCAAGCGAGCTGTGGGTCGTGCCGCTGTCCACGCGCTATCACGGACAGTACATAGACGCGGTGCGCAAGCTGTCGGCGATACTTGCGGAACGCGAGCTGTACGACGAGATGGCGGACATCTGCGCACACGCGGTGGAGGTCGATCCGTACGACGAGGGCCTGCACGCGATGTACATACGGGCGCTGATGAAGCAGGGCAAGGACGCGTCGGCAATGGAGTATTACGACCGCACCACCGACATGCTCTACCGCAATCTGGGCATCCGCCCGAGTGAGGAACTCTCCTCGCTGTACAGAGAGATCATGCACGTCGGCAATTCGCTCGAGACCGATCTGGACGTGATCCTCGGCGGACTTCGCGAAGCCGCCGAACGACCGGGAGCGTTCGTCTGTGACTACGGATTCTTCAAGGAGATATACCGCCTGGAAGTCCGACGCAGCATCCGCTCCGGAGCGTGCATCCACATCGCGCTTGTCACGATATACAACACGGACGGAGAGACGCCGTCGTTGAATATACTGAACAAGGCGATGGACGCGCTGCTTGATCTGCTCGCCTCACGGCTCCGCCGCGGCGACGTGGTGTCCAGATACTCACCGAGCCAGTATGTGCTGATGCTGCCCACCGCGAACTTCGAGGACGGCTCGCACGTCATGGAGCGAATAGCCGAGGAGTACTACCGGCTCAACCGACGCAGCTACCTGACCATCCACTACAAGCTTCGTCAGATCCAACTCTATTAGGGTTCAGAACACCCCAATGTTTCGCCGACCGTCGGCGGAAAGGAGCGTTTTTATGAAAAAGAAAGTCCTGATGATCGTGTCCGTGGTTCTTGTCGTCGCGCTTGCGATAGGTGTTGGCTGCTATGCCAAGCGCTCCGAACAGGCGACGACGAAGTCGCAGCTCGAGCTCAAGACCGGCGTTAAGACCTACAAGAACACAAAGTCGGAGATCGACGCGTCGAACATCGAAGAGGGCTTTGTGATGGTGCGCTGGCTGGGCGGCGGCGACAAGCGTATCAAAGTTCAGATAAAGAACGGCGATTCGACCACCTACACCTACAACCTGAACAACAAGGGCGACTTCGAGACCTTCCCGCTCAGCGACGGCGACGGCGACTACTCGGTCAAGGTGTTTGAGAACGTGAAGGACACCAAGTACGCGCAGGCGCAGTCGGTCAAGCTGACCGTCAAGCTCCGCGACGAGTTCCTGCCCTTCCTCTACTCGAACCAGTACGTCAACTGGACCTCGGACAGCGAGGCGGCAAAGAAGGCGACCGAGCTTACCAAGAACTGCAAGGACGATTTCGAGAAGGTCAAGGCCATCTTCGACTATGTCACGACCAACATCAAGTACGACTACGAGTTTGCGAAGAAGGTCAAGTCGACCAATCTCAGCGGATACATCCCGACGGTGGACACCACCATGTCCACGCAGAAAGGCATTTGCCTGGACTACGCCGCTCTGATGTGCGCGCAGCTCCGCAGCCAGAACGTGCCCTGCAAGCTGGTGGTCGGATACGCCGGCGAGGTCTATCACGCGTGGGTGAACGTCTACACCAACGAGACCGGTTGGATGACCAGCCTCATCTACTTTGACGGCGAGAACTGGACGCTGATGGACCCGACCTTTACGTCGAACGCCAATGGCGACAGCTCGATACTGCAGTATATATCGGATGGCGGAAACTACACCGCGAGGTATGCGTACTAATGGGAAATAAACTGAAAAACGAAGAGATAGCCACTCTGTGCTATGAATTAGGACTGCTTACGGCGGCAGGCGTTACCCCCGAGGAGGGGGTACGTCTGCTTCTGCTCGATTCGGCGGGTGAGGCGGAGCGCGAGCTGCTCGGCGCGATACTCGTTCCGCTCGAGCAGGGGGAGGCGCTGTCCGCCGCGATAGCCGAGACCGAGAGGTTCCCGGACGACATGGTAAAGATGCTCGAGGCGGGCGAGGTCGGCGGAAGCATCGACACGACGCTGCACTCGCTTGCCGAGTATTACCGTCAGGAGGCGGAGCTTGAGCGCGGACTGCGCCGTGCGGTGCTCTATCCCGCTGTGATGGCTGCGGTGGCGGTGGCGGTGCTGCTCGTAATAACCGTCAAGGTCGTGCCCGCGTTCGGCGAGGTGTTTTCCGCGCTGGGATCGGGGCTGAGCGGCTCGGCGCAGGTGTTCCTGTCCGCCGCTACGATATGCGGATATGTGGCGCTCGGCATAGGCGGTGCGCTGCTCGTCGCGCTTGCGTGTGCCGCGATAGCGTGGCGACGCGGCGGCTACGAGACGATGATAAACATATTCGACCGCCTGTTTTTCCGTGGAGATCTGGCGCTGGAGACCGCGCGCAGTCGATTTGCCTCGGTGATGGCGATGCTCACCTCCAGCGGCATAGACCCGCTCGAGGCGATGGACCGCGCCGCCGAGTCGACCGCAAACAAGAGATTTATCCGTCGGGTGGGACACGCCGCCTCGATGTGTGAGCAGGGCGAGACCATCGCCGCAGCGTGCGCGAGAACGGGTGCGCTCGGACAGATGGAGAGCGGACTGGTCGCCGCGGGCGGACGCGCGGGCTCGCAGGACAAGGCGTTTATGGAGGCGTCCCGCCGCAGTCACGAGCGCGCGGAGGAGATGACCGAGCGGATGAGCGCGCGCGTGGAGCCGATAATGGTCGTGTTCCTGGCGGTGGTCGTTGGATTCGAGCTGCTGTCGGTGATGCTGCCGCTGCTCGGCATGATGAGCTCGATAGGATAAGTTTTCGGGAGAGCTTATGGTTATTTTCAGACCAAAACCGAATTATCTCAAGATAATAGCCGCGGCGCTGCTCGTCGTGGCTATCGTTGTCGCTGCCGCCTATGCGACCACGTCGGTAGGTGAGCGCGCATCGGACGAGGCGGCAAAGAACGTCGAGATAAGCCTGAACCGCGCGGTGGCACGGTGCTACGCCGCCGAGGGCGCGTATCCGCCCGATCTCGAGTACATCGCCGAGCACTATGGCGTTGACCCCGACCCCGAGCGATACATCGTCCACTATGAGTATTTCGGGTCGAATCTGCTGCCCTCGATAACCGTTATTCCGGCTGATCCGGAGAGGTCGCAGGCATGAGACTGAAACTGGGAGGCAGCGGCGAGACGATAGCCGCGATATTTCTGTTCGCAGCGGCGGCGCTGCTCATGTGCGGCGTGGTCGCCTTCGGCGCGGAGGGCTACGGCGTCATCCGCTCGAACACACAGAGCGACGCGGAGACCGCCGCGCAGTATATCGCGACCAAGGTACACGCATCCGACGCGGAGGACGCGGTGGAGGTGGACGTCACCGGCGGCAGGCTGTACCTGCACGAGTTCTACGGCGACGACCGCGAGTATGACTATGTGACCGAGCTGTACATATGCGACGGGAACCTGTGCGAGCTGTACCACGACGCGGAGATCGAGCTGGAGGATTCCGACGGACTGCCGGTCATACCCGCCGACAAGCTGTATGTGAGCGCCGACGACGGCTTTTTTACCGTGATGATAACGAGCGGGAGGGAGACTCGAAGCGTGAGCTTCTCGCCGCGCTGTGGGTTTGAGACGGTCTACGGCAGAGGGGCGGTGGCGAGATGAGCAGACGACCCAACCGCTCGTATATGCTGCTTGAGATAATGCTGTCGCTGCTGATATTTGCCGTGGCCGCGTGGATATGTCTGGCTCTGTTCGGAGCGGGCGCAAAGGCGTCGCAGCGGGCGGACCAGCTTGCCAACGCGCCGCAGATATGCGCAAGCGCCATCGAGCGTGCCCGGTCGGAGGGCGACGGCGTTGAGATGTACTATGACAAGGAATGGCAGCCGCTCGGATATCAGCCGAAGGAGGGCTACGGAGTGCGAATGAGCCTTTCGGAGGACGGCGTGCTCGTGGAGGCGACCGCCGAGCTGATAAGCCTTGAGGACGGCGAGACGGTGTACACGCTTACGACCGCGTGGCTGTCGGGGGAGGTGTCGCGATGAAGCGGGTATCCCCGATAGGCACGGTGACGATAATCACCGCGATAATGGTGCTCTGCATGACGGTGTTCGCGGCGCTGGCATACTCGTCGGGAATGGCGGAGTATCGGCTGAGCAAGAGCGGCGCGGAGGCTGTGGAGGCATACTACGCGGCGGACAGGATAGCGGCGAGGACGGTCGCAGAGGCGATCGAGCAGGAGGAGGACGCGATAACGGAGGACATCCCCGCCGGCACTCGCCAGACGCTGCACATCGAAGTTGAAATTGACGGCGGTAAGGCGCGTATCATCGAGTGGCGCACCGTCGCGGACGCGGAAGAAGAGGAGGTTATGTTCTTTGACTGAATCGGTGCTTGACATACTCAAAACGGCGGTGGAGCGCGGCGCGTCCGACCTCATCGTCGTCGCCGGACTGCCGGTGAGCTGCAAGATAAACGGCAAGGTCGAGCGGATGGGCGGCGAACCGCTCATGCCGGAGGACACCCTCCGCCTTGTGGACGAGGTGTACGACGCGGCGGGACGGAGCATGGACATCTATAACGAGCTTGGCGACGACGACTTCTCGCTGACGATAGCGGGACTGTCCCGATTCCGCGCGGCGGTGTTCAGACAGCGCGGCAGCTGTTCGATGGTGGTGCGCGTCGTCGCGTTTTCGCTGCCCGACCCGAACGCGCTGGGCATACCCGACGGAGTGATGAAGTTTGCCGACCAGACCAAGGGACTGGTGCTGGTGACCGGACCCGCGGGCAGCGGCAAATCGACCACGCTCGCGTGCATCATCGACCGCATAAACGCCACCCGACCCGCGCACATCATAACGATAGAGGACCCGATAGAGTTCCTGCACCGCCACAAGGTGGGCATCGTCAGCCAGCGCGAGATAGCGAGCGACACCGAGAGCTATGAGGCGGCACTTCGCGGCGCGCTGCGTCAGGCGCCCGACGTGATACTGCTCGGCGAGATGCGCGACCTTGAGACGATACGCGCGGCGATGACCGCGGCGGAGACCGGACATCTCGTGCTCAGCACGCTGCATACGCTCGGCGCGGCAAGCACGGTCGACCGCATCGTCGACATCTTCCCGCCGGCACAGCAGTCGCAGATACGCGTGCAGCTGTCGATGGTGCTGCGCGGCGTGATAAGCCAGCAGCTGATAGCCAAGGCGGACGGAAGCGGCGCCGTACCCGCGTTTGAGATAATGCAGGCGACGAACGCCGTGCGGAATCTGATACGCGAGGCAAAGACCCACCAGATCGACGCGGTGATATCCACCGGCGCGGCGGACGGCATGCGCGCGATGGACGCCGAGCTTGCGTCGCTGGTGCGCTCGGGCACGATAACGAGGGATGTCGCTATGGCTCACGCGCTGATACCCGACCAGCTGAAACGGCGGCTGGGCGCTTGAGTTTCGCGGCGATTTGTGGTATAATCAAGGCCGATAAAGCGGTACACGGAGGCATGAAATGAATCTGTTCGGCGCTAGAGAAAAGGGAATAATCCGCATCTGCATCGACTCGCAGAGCGGCGGAGTGTTTGCGGGACGTATCGTCGCGCCGATGCTCGTCGGTGAGGAGCGGTTCAGCGACGCCGCGGATATGCTGCTCGTCATCGAGAGCTATCTCGACGCGTCGGGCGGGCCTAAGGCGTACCAGCGCGGACGCACCTTCGGCGGACACGCGCGCACCGTTGAGGTGACCGACGAGCCGTCGGACGCCGCGCACGACGCGAGGGGACAGATCGCCACCTGCGCGCTGCGCGTGACCACCCGCCAGAACTCGACCTGGCAGGGATATGTCGACATCGGCGACGAGGAGGGCGGCGTGTTCTTTGCCTCCGCGCTCGAGCTGATGTTCTATATCGACGGCAAGCTGAGAAAGTGAAAAATTTTTCGATTTTTTGAAAAAAAGGACTTGCAATTTCAAGTAAGGTGAGTTATAATAATCGAGCACGACACGACCGGGACTGTTTACGCATCTGCCGGTGTGATGAAATTGGTAGACGTAGCAGACTCAAAATCTGCCGCCGGAAACGGCGTACCGGTTCGAGTCCGGTCACCGGCACCATATATGCGGATTTAGCTCATCTGGTAGAGCGCCACCTTGCCAAGGTGGAGGTAGCGAGTTCGAGCCTCGTAATCCGCTCCAGAAGTAAAAGAGACTACCGACAGGTAGTCTCTTTTACTTCTGGAGCTATAACTTGAACTGCGTTCAAGTTACGGGATAAAATGTTTTGGCGCTTCAACTTGAACTGCGTTCAAGTTGCGGGATTGGAATAAAACACCACCCTCAGGGTGGTGTTTTTGTTTTTGCGCTTCAACTTGCTCTGTACATTTTTGGCGGTTCGTGGTAAAATATATATGGCAAAAATCTATCGTAATCATAAGGAGGATACAGGCGATGGCATATGTAAATGTTTCGTGGGAACAGATAGAGAGCTTTATGAACGAAGTGTTCTGCCGCTACGGGATACCCGAGGCGGACGCCAGGATATGCACCGACGTTCTGCTCGAAAGCGATCGCCGCGGCATCGAGAGCCACGGCGTCAACCGCTTCAAGCCCATCTACCTCGACCGCATAAAGAACGGCACTCTGCTGCCTGTGACCAAGCTGGACATAGTTAAGGACACCCCCACCACAGTGGTCATGGACGCGAACAACGGCATGGGCATGGTCGCAAGCTACCACATGATGAATATGCTCATCGAGAAGGCGAAGAAGTACGGCATGGCGGGCGGCACTATCTTCAACTCCACCCACTACGGCATTGCGGGCTACTGGACCACGATGGCGGAGAAGGCGGGCATGATAGGCATAACCGGAACAAACGCCCGTCCGTCGGTGGCGCCCACCTTCGGCGTCGAGCCGATGATGGGCACAAACCCGCTGACATTTACCATGCCCACCGACGAGGACTTCCCGTTCAACTTCGACTGCGCGACCTCCATCGTCCAGAACGGCAGGATAGAGTACTACGAGCGTCTGGGCAAGCCCACCCCCGAGGGACTGGTCGTTACAAAGGACGGCGGCACGATGTCCGACTCGGGCAAGATACTCAAGGATATGCGCGCCGGCGACTGTGCGCTGCTGTCGATAGGCGGTCTTGGCGAGGAGACCGGCGGCTATAAGGGCTACGGCTTTACCACCATCGTCGAGATACTCTCCGCCGCGCTGGCGGGCGGTCCGTACATGAAGGAGCTTACCGGCAAGAATCCGGACGGAAGCAACCGCATGTACCGTCTGGGACACTTCTTCTTCGTGATAAACCCCGAGTTCTTCATGGGACTGGACACCTTCAAAAAGACGGCGGGCGGCATATGCCGCGAGCTGCGTGCGTCGGAAAAGGCTCCCGGCTGCGACCGCATATACACGGCGGGCGAGAAGGAGTACGAGACCTGGCAGCAGCGCAAGGACACCGGCGTTCCGATAAACGACTCGGTGCAGAAGGAGTTCATCCAGATACGCGACGAGCTTGGGCTTGACGAGTACAAGTTCCCGTTTGAGGACTGATTGGAGGGAGAAAAGTGACGACCAAGGAATTGGCGCTTCAGAAGCACTATGAGTGGCGCGGAAAGCTGGAGACCGGCGTCCGCAGCCACGTTACCAACGCGGAGGAGCTGTCGCTCGCGTACACTCCCGGCGTTGCCGAGCCGTGCCTCGTCATCGAAAAGGACATTGACAAGAGCTACGAGCTGACCCGCCGCTGGAACACCGTTGCGGTGATAACCAACGGCACGGCGGTGCTCGGCCTTGGCGACATCGGCCCGGAGGCGGGCATGCCGGTGATGGAGGGCAAGTGCGTCCTGTTCAAGGAGTTCGGCGACGTGGACGCGATACCGCTCTGCATCCGCTCGAAGAACATCGACGAGATAGTGAACACCTGCGCGCTGCTCGCGGGCAGCTTCGGCGGGATAAACTTAGAGGATATCGCCGCGCCCGACTGCTTTGAGATAGAGCGCAAGCTGCAGGCGCGCTGCGACATTCCGGTGTTCCACGACGACCAGCACGGCACGGCGATAGTCGTCGGCGCCGGCGTGATAAACGCGCTGAAGCTCGCGGGCAAGAAGCCGGAGAACTGCCGCATGGTCATCAGCGGCGCGGGTGCCGCGGGCAGCGCTATTGCTCGCTTTATGATGGCGCTCGGAATCGGCGAGATAATCATGAACGACCGCGAGGGACTGCTGTCCGCCGACGACCCGAACGTCGCGCCCGGCCGCCGCGAGATAGCGTCGCTGACCAACCCGAACCATATCCGCGGAACGATAGCCGACGGACTGCGCGGCGCGGACATCTTTGTCGGCGTGAGCGCGCCGGGGCTGGTGACCGCCGACATGGTGCGCTCGATGAACGACAAGGCTATCGTGTTTGCGATGGCGAACCCCGTGCCCGAGATAATGCCGGACGAGGCGAAGGCGGGCGGCGCGTACATAGTGGGTACCGGCCGCAGCGACTATCCGAACCAGGTCAACAACGTGCTGGCGTTCCCGGGCGTGTTCCGCGGTGCGCTGGATGTCCGCGCGAGCGTGATAAACGAGGAGATGAAGCTCGCGGCGGCGCACGCGCTTGCGGACTTTGTGGGCGACCGTCTCAGCGAGACCTGCATCCTGCCCGGCGCGTTTGAGAAGGGCGTCGGTGAGGCGGTGGGCAAGGCTGTCGGCGAGGCCGCGCGCAGGAGTGGCGTTGCGAGAGCATAAAGAATTGACAAACCGCAGAATTGTGGTAAAATAGGTCTGTCGAAAGACAAATTTTGGGTTAGGGGATGAAAACATGAAGAGGATCGTTGCCATTCTGCTGCTGGTGCTCATGCTCGCGACGCTGCTTGTCGCCTGCGGCAAGACGACCGAGTGCGAGGTCTGCGGAGAGGTCAAGAGCTGCAAGCAGATCGAAGTCCTGGGCGAGAAGGGCTGGGTCTGCAAGGACTGCGAGCCGGGAATCAGGGCCATCGGCAACCTGTTCGGTTGATCCGAAACCAACACAAAAAAGAAGAGCCTCGTGGCTCTTCTTTTTTTGCTATTTCGACGGCGTGACAGTTACGCGAACGCTCTGTCCAGCAGCCCGCTGGTCTCCAGCTCCTCGCGGACGACCTTCGAGCTGTACAGCATGCTTGCCGCGTCGGCGCGGGTGACCGCAGCCATCGGACGGAGCGTGCCGTCGCCGAACAGGTCGAGTATGCCGCTCGCCTTGGCAAGGCCCATCGAGGTCTCCGCCCACGCGGGAACGGCGGCGACGTCCACCGCGTCCAGCCTTCCGTTCGACGCGGAGGTGGACACCGAGAGTCCGACCGCGTTTGCGAGCACGACCGCAGCCTCGGCGCGGGTTATCTCGTCATTTGCGCCGAACACAAGCCGTCCGTCGTCGAGCGGCTTGCCGCTGACGATATCCAGCCGCGCGGCGGTCGCGATATACGGGCGCAGCCAGGACGCGGTCTCGGCGTTGTCGGCAAATCCGGTGGAGGTCGCGGCGCTGTCCACGTCGATGCCGAGGCAGGTGAGGGTCAGCGCGATGAACTCGCCGCGCGTCATGGCGGTCTCCGGCTCAAAGTAATATCCGGTGTCGATGCGCTTGCCGATGAGCACGCCGTCCGCCGCGAGCTTGAGCGCCGCATAGTGCGCCGGATTGCCCTCCATGTCGGCATAGGTCATCTTTGCGGCGTTCTTGACTATCTTGACGGTTATCTTCGCGGTGTCGCTTACCGCACCCGACGGATCGGTCGCGGTAAAGGTGAAGCTGTCGGTGCCCGTCTTGTTCTCCTTGGGAGTGTATACGAACTTGTTCGGATCTTCGCTGTCCAGCGCGACGCTGCCCTTCTTCGGCTCGGTCACGATGGTGTAGCAGAGCGCGTCGCCGTCCGCGTCGGTTGCGGGAAACTCACAGGTGAGCGCGATGTTCTTGATGGTCTCGAACTCGGCGTTCTCGACCACCGGTGCGTGGTTCTCCTTTGCCACCGCCGCGACCGACACGCTTGCGATGCTGCCCGCGCCGCTTGCGAACACCGGAATGAAGCTGAAGCGGGACGAGCCTTCGGTCGCGCCGGCGGGGATGAAGCGCAGCGCCGCGAGGTTCGCCGTGGTGACCGCCTCGCCGACGAGCAGAGCGCGGTCGCCCACGCAGAGCACGCCGTCCGACGGAAGCGGAAGGGACGTGAGCACGATGCCCTGAAGCTCGCTGTCACCGCTGACGTGCGCGGCGAAGTCCGCCTCCGAGAAGGTGACCTCCGCGCCGACTTCGCTCTCAACGGCAAAGCTCGCGAGCGTCGGTATCGCGTCATCGGCGCCCGCCGCGGCAACTCCGGTCATCAGACCGACGACGAGCAGAGTGGCGAGAACGGCGCCGACAAGACGCTTTTTTATACTGGTTTTCATAAAACATATCCTCCTGTTGTTATTTCGAAAGGCGAGATTATTTTCCCACCGCCGCGCGCTGATATTCGGTGAGAAAAAATTTTGTTTACACGCGGACAAATTAAGCGTAAAATAGGATTTGATAAACAGGTGAGAAAGGAGAGGCGGCATGAGGCGAGTGCTTGCGGGCGTGAAAAATTTTTGCCGCGAGGCCGACATGGTGCTGCTCGGACTCTGCCTTGCCGCGAGCGTGCTCGGGCTTATCGTCATATCGTCGGCTACTGCGTCGAGCGAGAACACCGCGCGCTATCTCATCGTGCAGGCGGGCGGAATGGCGCTCGGCGTGCTGCTGTTCATCGCGATAACGCTCGTCGACCTGGACGACGCGGCGTCGCTGTGGAAGTGGATACTCGCGTTCAACATACTGTTCACCTTCTCCACCTACTTTTTCGGAGTGGAGCGCGGCGGCAACAAGAGCTGGATAGAGGTGCCGGGAATCGGCATAACCGTGCAGCCCGCCGAGATAGTCAAGCCGCTTTTTATCCTGCTGCTCGCAAAGCAGATGTACGCGCTGCGCGAGCGGATAAACCACCCGCTGTCGGTCGGCACGATGGTGGGACATATGCTGCTGATGGTCGGGATAATCTGGTACGCCGCGGACGATATGGGCGTCGCGCTGATATATGTGTTCATCTTTCTCGGAATGTTCTTCGCAAGCGGGGTGAGCCTGTGGTGGATACTGGGCGGCGTGGCGGCTATCGCGGCGTGCGTGCCGGTGCTGTGGCAGGTGCTGCCCGACTATCAGAAGATGCGGATAATGGTGCTGCTCGACGACACGCTCGACCCGCTGGGCATCGGCTATCAGACGCAGCGGTCGAAGATAGCGCTGGGCAGCGGCGGCGCGTTTGGACAGGGACTTTTCGAGGGACGTCAGACGCAGCGGTCGATACTTCCCGCGAAGCACACCGACTATATCTACGCCGTGGTGGGTGAGGAGCTTGGATTCATCGGCTGCGTGGTGATAATGCTGCTGCTGGTGCTGATAATCGTGCGCTGTCTGTGGGTGGCGACCCGCGCGAAGAACGGCATGGGGTCGCTTGTGTGCATCGGCGTCGCGTCGATGCTGATATTCCAGGTGTTCGAGAACATCGGAATGTGCGTCGGGCTTACGCCGGTTATCGGTCTTACGCTGCCGTTTTTCAGCTACGGAGGCAGCTCGGTGATGACGATGTTCATGGCGATGGGGCTTGTCAGCTCGGTCAAGAAGCACCCGAAACCGGGATGGCTCAAGACCACCGACCTGAACCGCACCGGAGGTTAGTATGCAGCAGTTTCTGTGCAAAAGCGAAGAGGAGACCGAGGCGCTCGGCGAGCGTCTGGGACGGTCGTCAAAGCCGGGAGAGGTGTACGCGCTTGAGGGCGACCTCGGCGCGGGCAAGACGGCGTTCACGCGCGGATTTGCTCGCGGCGCGGGGTACACCGGCCGTGTGACCAGCCCGACCTTCGCGATAGTCGGTGAATATCTCGGCGGACGGCTGCCGGTGTTCCACTTTGACCTCTACCGCCTCGGCTCGTCGGACGAGCTGTTCGACATCGGCTGGGAGGAGTATCTGTCGCGCGGCGGCGTGTGCGTGGTCGAGTGGGCGCAGCGCTGTGCCGACGCGTTTGACGGCGACACCGTGTGGGTAAGGTTTGAGAAGCTCGGCGACGAGGAGAGAAGGATAACTTTGGGGTGTGACGAATGAGGATACTTGCGATAGAATCGAGCGCCAAGTCGGCGAGCTGCGCGCTGTTCTGCGACGGCGCGCTCGAGGCGATGAACTACCAGAACGTGGGGCTTACCCACTCGCAGACGCTCATGCCGATGATAGAGTCGATGATGCGCAACGCGTCGAGGACGATGGCGGAGGTGGACGTAATAGCCGCCGCGCACGGCCCGGGATCGTTTACCGGCGTGCGGATAGGCGTGTCGACCGCTCTGGGGCTTGCTGTGGGCGCGGACAAGCCGTCGGTGGGTGTTTCCACCCTGGAGGCGATGGCGTGGCTGACAGCGCACGCAGACGCTCTGACGGTATGCGCGATGGACGCGCGCCGAAGCGAGGTGTACGCCGCGATGTTTCTTGGCGGCGAGCGGCTGTGCGACGACTGCGCCTGTCCCGCGTCCGAATTTGCCGCGCGCGCGGTCGATGCCGCGAAAAAACTCGAAAAATCCATAATTTGTCTTGGAGATGGCGCAGAACTGTGCTATAATCAGATAAAAGACTGCGGTGTCGAGGTAAAACTCGCCCCGCCGCACCTGCTGCGGCAGTCCGCCGTGGGGGTCGCCATGCTCGCCGAGAGGATGATGTCGGCGGGACGTGAGCTTCCGCCGCTGCGACCCGTGTATCTGCGAATGTCGCAGGCAGAAAGGCTGAGGCAGACGGCGCAGAAAGACTGAGCCAGACAGCGAAAACCAACAAAATTAGGGAGGATTTGACAATGGAGAACCTGACCGTACTCGACCACCCGATGATACAGCACAAGCTGTCCATCCTTCGCGACGAGGCCACCGGAACGAAGCAGTTCCGCGAGCTTATCAGCGAGATTGCGATGCTGATGACCTATGAGGCGACGCGCGACTTCCCGCTTGCCGACGTGGACGTCAAGACGCCGGTGGCGATAGCGAAGTGCAAGCAGATAGCCGGCAAAAAGACCGCCATCGTGCCGATACTGCGCGCGGGCCTCGGAATGGTGGACGGCGTGCTTCAGATCGTGCCCAGCGCCAAGGTCGGCCACATCGGACTGTACCGCGATCCCGAGACGCTCAACCCGGTGGAGTACTACTGCAAGATGCCGCCGGACATCGAGGAGCGCGAGGTGATAATCGTCGACCCGATGCTCGCGACCGGAGGCAGCGCCGCCGCCGCGATACAGTTCATCAAGGGATACACCGACAGGCCGATAAAGCTGATGTGCATCATCGCCGCGCCGGAGGGTGCGGAGCGCGTGCACCGCGAGCATCCGGACGTGCAGATATACGTCGCCGCGATGGACGAAAAGCTCAACGAGCACGGCTACATAGTGCCCGGACTTGGCGACGCGGGCGACCGCATCTTCGGCACAAAGTAAACTATAAGTAATAAGCAGCAAACAAAAAACCGAGAGTACAATTACTCTCGGTTTTGCGCAATCTCATATCTATTCGGACGCCTTGCCGTCCTGTTCATCCTCGGGAGCTTCGGTGAGCTGGGCGAGCAGATAGCGGTAGACGCTCTCGGCGTGCAGGCGCCATCCCTTTTCGGCGCGCGCCGCCGTCTCCTTTGACGGAAGCATGAGGTCGATCTTCAGCGACAGTCCCGCGCCTCCGTCCAGCTCGAGGCGGCTGAGCCATCCGTCGCCGCGCTGAAGCACCTGCGAGCTGATGCACGCGCCCTTTTCAAGCGCGGCTCGCTCGGTGCGCGCGTCCTGCGCGGCATAGGCGCGGGTGGCGGCGGGAAGCACGTTTTCCACCTGGTCGATGGTGCTGCGTCCGAACCGGGTTATCGCAAGGCGATCGCCGCGCCGCTCGACAAGTCCGCCGCTTATCAGATCCTCAAGGCTCGCGGCGTATTCGAGGCGGTCGGCGACATAGTCCATCGTCAGATCGACGAGCGTCTCCGGCGAGACAGCGTCGTCGAAATGCTTCAGGACATAGAGTATGAACGCCTTGGTTTGAAGTTCTCCGCGAACGGCGCCTTTGCGTGCCTGTTCCATAAATTAGCCCCCTAAATTCCTTAAAACCCGCAAAAGCGGTGGATTTCCATTATATCACAGTTTGATTCGATATGCAACGCCATTTTTCGACAGCTTTCGCAGGCAGTATACCCGCACGATTCTAAACCGAGTTTCGACAAATTTTGACAACAAGGTGGAGAAAATGAAAAAGATTATACTAATGGTATTAGTATTGGCAATGCTGCTCGCTTCATGCGGCGAGGCGGAACAGGAGGTCTCGCCGTCGCCGAGCGACACGCCGTCCCCCAGCGCGACGCATACGCCGACACCCACTCCGACCCAGACACCTACGCCGACGCCCGAGCCGACGCCGGACGGGACGATAAACCCCTTGAGCGGACTTCGGTTGGAGGGGGATGTCGACGCGACGGCGCGTCCGGTGGCGGTGATGATAAACAACATCAAGCAGGCGCTGCCGCAGTACGGTACCGGCGCGGCGGACATCGTGTACGAGGTGATCGCGGAGGGCGGCATAACCCGACTGGTTGCGGTCTATCAGGACGTGTCGCAGGCGGGGACGATCGGCTCGATACGCTCGACACGGGCGTACTATCTCGACATCGCGGGCGGTCACGACGCGATACTCTTCCATGCCGGCGGAAGCGAGGAGGCGTACAGGCTGATAAAGTCGCGGTCGATAGATGTGGTGGACAACGTGCGCCAGGGAGGCAAACCGGGAAACACCTTCTACCTCGACGACGCGCGCAAGAAGCAGAACGGCTATGAGCACTCGACGATGACCACCGGCGAGCGGATAGCCGACTATCTGGAGCGGACGAGCTATCGCACCGAGCACGAGGAGGGGTACGAGCTTGGGCTGAAGTTTGAGGAGGGCTACACCCCGACGGGCGAGAACGCGACCACCGCGCGGGTGGTATTTTCGAGCTACAAGAAAGCGGAGCTTGAGTATGACGCGTCGAGCGGGCGTTATCTGGTCGAGCAGTACGGCAAGGCGCACGTCGACGCGGACACTGGGGAACAACTGGGATTTGAAAACGTCATAGTGTTGTACGCAGATATTTCGGCGATAGCGGGGGACACGGCGGGCCGCATGAAGGTGGAGCTTGTCGGCGGAGGCGGCGGCGTGCTGCTCTGCGGCGGCAAGTTCGTGCCGATAGAGTGGAAGAAGGACGCGTGGGACGAGCCGTTCCGCTATCTCGACGCATCCGGCGAGACGCAGACGCTGCGCAGCGGAAAGACCTATGTGTGCATCGTGAGCGGCGAGGAGCGGCTGACGATAGGCGAATAAAGCACCCGGATTTGCGGAAAGAGTGCGTATCGGGGTTGAAATTTCCATGGCATAAAGGTATAATCTATATTAGGTCAGTATATCCGACAGGAGGTCAAAACCTATGAAGAAAAAGATTCTCGCGCTCGTGTTGGCGGCCGTGATGGTCGTCGGGCTCGCGCCGGTCGCGTCCGCCGCGAATTTCAGCGACGTTACCGGTCGCTGGTCGCAGGACTACATTGCGGACATGACCGAGCTCGGCCTGTACAAGGGCTATGACGACGGTCTGTTCCATCCGACCGACCCGCTGACCACGGCGCAGGCGATATCCATCTGTGTGCGCATGTGCGCGTTTGACAAGGAGATGTGCGACGCCGCAGAAAAGGAGCTGGAGACCGAGGTCTATTTCGCGGTCAACGGCAAGCAGAACTGGTTCCACCGCGACTTCGCGGTCGCGGTCAAGGCGGGCATAGTGACCATAGACGAGCTGCGTTCGCTCGAGCAGAGGGGCAAGCTCGCGGGAGCGCTCACGCGCGAGGAGTTCAGCGAATATCTCGTCCGCGCGATGCAGCTTACCCTGCCGCAGGTCGCGCCCGAGCTTGATTTTGTCGACGCGGAGGAGATATCCGACGTGTACCGCGCGCCGGTGCATATGCTCAGCTCGATGGGCATCGTGGTCGGCTCGCTGGATGGCGGACTCATCCGCTTCAACCCGAAAAACACGATAAAGCGCGAGGACTCGGCAACGATGTTCAGCCGCGCGGTGAAGTACATAAAGGACAACTCGCTGATAATCGAGCTGTACGACTACGCCACCTACGGCGTGCAGTCGGGCAAGATAGTCGGCTTTGACGGCTCGGTGCTCACGATAGAGAGCGGCATCACCGGACGCACCGCGGTCGAGCTGCCCAAGACCGCCGAGGTCTACGAGCAGAACATCCTGTCCGACCGCGATTCGCTCGAGAGGGGACGCTGGGCGGTCATATGCACCAACGCCGCGGGCGTGTTCGCCGTGCGCGTGTACGACGGAAACGAGACCGAATACGCGGGCGAGCTGCGCGATTTCGACGGCGAGAGCGTGACCTTTAACACCGGCACGCGCAACGTGACGCTGCCCATCGACCGCGCGACGGTGTTCGTGGTTGGCGGCATCACCGGCGGCGCCGAGCTGTACGACGAGACCGCAGACTATGAGGCGGTGAACGCGACCGTAGACCCGACCGGAAGGCTGACCGCGCTCCGCTTTGACGGCGGCAGCCGCGCCGAGAGCCTGTTCCTCCGCTCGGCAAACAACGACGGAACGTACACCGTCGTGTCGCACAGCGGTGCGGAGCGCAACGTGAAGCTCGCCAAGGACGCGAAGCTCGAGCTGCTCGGAAATTCCAAGACGCTGGGCGCGAGCGCGAACATCGGCGCGCGTATGGACGTGCGCGTGGACAACACGACCGGCGAGCTTATCGAGGTCAAGATGGACGGCACGGGCAAGTTTGCGCAGGGCGGATTTGTCCGCACATACATCCGCACCAACTCGCGCACGATAACCATAGAGAACACCGTGACGGGCAGCACGAACGGCTACAAGCTCGCGGCGGACGCCAAGGTCAGCTACGAGGGCAAGGAGATAAAGATAGGCGAGCTGAGCGACATGAAGGACAAGGGAGAGCAGTTCCTGTTCGTGACGCTCACCTTTGACGGCGACACGGTGGTGAAGATCGAGGCGTATCCGGGCAGCAGCGAGTTTGAGGGCGAGCTTGTCGGCATATCCTACGGCAAGACGATCAGCTTCTCGGTGGAGAACATCCTGGGCGAGACTCGCGAGTACAGCTTTGCCGCCAGCGAGATGCCGCAGATAAAGCGCGGCAACCGCGTTATCACCGCCGACAAGCTCCGCGAGGGCGACACGCTCAAGGTTTTTGAGAAATACTCGAAGATAGTGTCCATCGAGGCGTCGGTGGCGGAGGCCGACTTCAACGCCGTTGTGGAGGGCATATCGATAAGCACCTCTGGCACGACGGTCACGCTCAAGCTGGACGAGACCGGCGATGTCAAGACCTACCCGCTGTCCTCTACCGCCGAGATAATGTCCGGCGAAAAGACGACCACCGTCTCCGCGATACAGGGAATGAAGGTCGCGGTCACGCTCGGCGGAAACGAGATCGTGGCGATATCGGTCACCGGCGTGGCGACCACCAGCGGCCAGTACGAGGGCAAGATAGAGTTTGTCAACAGCGCGCTGCGCGAGATGCTGATAAGCCTGGACAACGGCACGATGCTGAATATCAAGGTGCCGTACAGCGTGAGCGTGTTTACGAACGGCGGCGCGGTCAAGTCGGGCTTTGACGAGCTTGAGGCGGAGGACGTCGTGACCATCTACGGCGAGATGGGCACCGACGGCAGCTTCACCGCAAACATCATAATCAAGAAGTGAGGTGGGCGGCATGGAGCGCAGAGACAAGATAAACTACTATCTGGACATCGCGGACACCGTCTGCGAGCGCAGCACCTGCCTAAGAATACACTACGGCGCGATAATCGTGCGCAACGACGAGATAGTGTCCACCGGATACAACGGCGCGCCGCGCGGACGCAAAAACTGCTCGGACATCGGCGGCTGCTACCGCGAGATGAACAACATCCCGTCGGGCGAGCGCTACGAGCTGTGCCGCTCGGTGCACGCCGAGGCGAACGCGATAATCTCCGCCGAACGCCGCGATATGCTGGGCGCGGAGCTGTACCTCGCCGCGCGCGACGCCAAGACCGGCGAGCTGCTGAGCGGGCGCACGAGCTGCTCGATGTGCCGCCGACTGATAATCAACGCGGGCATTGAGCGGGTGTACATCCGCGAGAGCGACAGCGAATATTCGGTCGTCGACGTGCAGAAGGACTGGATAGACGAGGACGACAGCCTGAGGATGTGAGGCACCGCGACAGCGAAAAGGTATGAAAAAAGACGAGCCGCGAGGCTCGTCTTTTGTTATCCGTGTTACGCGTTCACTATCTGCAATCCGTGCTGCCGCGCCATGTCTGTCGTCATCGACGTGCCGCTGCGTCCCGCGCGCCGCAGATAGCACACGCACACGCTCGCGTGCTCGACCATCCATCGGTTCCGCGCGGCGTAAACTCCCGGGGAATAGCGCTCGTACAGCGTCACAGCCTCGTCCGCAAGCTCGATAAGCTCGGCGAGCTGGTGGCGGTCGCCGACCGAGAACTTCGAGTCGTGACCGCGAAAGGGGAGCGCGAGCACCAGTTTTACGTCGGGGTGGAGCAGCCTAAGCTCGCACACCGCCTGCGCCGCGAGCATATCATAGCCGACTGCGCCGCCCGCGATGAAAGTGCGGAATCCGCGGTTGTACAGCGCCTGCGCGTTCGCGAGCGTAGACTGCCACAGCAGCTCGCGCTCGCCTTCGGGGATGGCTCGGTGTCCGGTGAAGCAGACCGCGGTGGAGCGCGAAAACTCCATTTTGTTTACCTGTCCATCTGCTTGCGGCGGGAGAGGTTCATCGTGCCGTCCTGCATATCGCTTATCCAGTCGAGGCTCTTGCCGGTGCCGAAGGCGACGCAGCTTATCGCGTCGTCGGCGACGTGCGTCTCGATGCCGGTCCGCTCCTCGATCAGCTTGTCAAAGCCGTGGACAAGGCTGCCGCCGCCGGTCATGATTATGCCGTTGGTGGAGATGTCGGCGACAAGCTCGGGCGGCGTGCGCTCGAGCACCGAGTGTATCGCCTCGACGATGCGGCTGGACACCTCGTCAAACGCCTCGAGCATCTCGTTTGAGGTGACGGTGAACACGCGCGGAAGTCCGGTCATCAGGTCGCGGCCCTTGACCTCGGCCTCAAGCTCCTCCTCGCGCGGATAGACGCAGCCTATGCGTATCTTCAGCTCCTCGGCGGTGCGGTCGCCGACCAGCACGTTGTGCTTGCGGCGGATGTACTTGACCACCGCCTCATCGAACAGGTCGCCCGCGACCTTTATCGACGTGCTCTCGACGATACCCGAAAGGGAGATGACCGCGATGTCGGTCGTGCCGCCGCCGATATCAACGACCATGTGGCCGTCCGGCTTTGCGATGTCAATGCCCGCGCCGATGGCTGCCGCGACCGGCTCCTCGATGAGGTAGACGCGGCGCGCGCCCGCCTGGATGCCGGCGTCGATGACCGCGCGCTCCTCGACCTCGGTTATGCCCGACGGCACGCAGATTATCAGGCGCGGCTTGAACAGGCGGAAGCCGGTGAGCTTCTTGAGAAACTCGCGGATCATCCGCTCGGTCATGTCGTAGTCGCTGATAACGCCCTCGCGAAGCGGGCGTATCGCGACGATGTTGCCCGGCGTGCGTCCGAGCATCTTCTGCGCCTCGTCGCCGACCTTGAGCAGCCGTCCGGTGTTCTTGTCCAGCGCGACGACCGACGGCTCGCGCAGAACGACTCCCTTGCCCTTGACGAATATCAGCACACTGGCCGTGCCAAGGTCCATACCTATATCGCGTGCCATAGAATAAGTCTCCTTCCGGAAGTAAATATCTCCATGTCCAAAAGACGGACAAAGTATTCTTGATTTATTATACCACAGCGATGTGGGATTTTCGAGAGGAAAGTGGAATTTTCGCGGAAAAATTTTGCGCGGCTTGCGCCGTCGTTCGATCTGTGATAAAATGAGCCTATACAGAACTGATTTTGGAACAGGAAATAAACTACGAGGTGTACATAATGAAGCGCAAAATACTGGTAGTAATCACGATATGTCTGATGTTGCTGACGGCGGCGTGCGGCGGAAACAGCGAGCCTTCGGTCGAACCGAGCGCCGAGCCGTCACCGAGTGTCGAGCCTTCGACCGCGCCGTCGCCGAGCGTCGAGCCTTCGGAGGAGCCGAGCGAGGAGCCTGATTCGACCGTGCCGGAGTTTGCGGTGGTGAGCACCCTGCTCGAGGAGGCGGATATGCTCGCTCTCACAAACACCATCTACCCCACCTTCATAAGCGAAAAATATCCCGACGGGTCGGCGCGCGCGAGCGAGGAGAGCCGTGCCGCGATCTACCCGATATGGAGCCTTTTCGAGGAGAGCTATCGCTATGAGGCGATAGAGGGCGGCGGCAACTACGACTCCCTCTACTGCGATATGTCGTACGAGACGACTGTCGCGCGCGGCGCGTTCTACTCGGGCATCATCTACTGCAGCCAGTACACCGGCGGCGCGCATCCGTCGAACTATTCCATACCGATATCGCTGTGGATAGACACCGGCGAGGTTGCCACATTCGACACGATATTCGCCGATGCGGACGCGGCGAAGAACGCGATACTTGACTGGGTGGTCGATCAGATAAACGATTCGATGGACGAAGGCGTCTTTTATGAGGACGCGGCGGACATGGCGCACGAATTCTTTGAAGAGGGACGCTGCGCGTTTGGCGAGTACGGTGTGACGGTGGTGTTTGACGAGTACGAGCTGGCGGCTTATGCGGAGGGCGCGCAGGAATTCTTTGTGCCCTACGTCAGTATTCCGGGCACGCCCGATTGGCTGCTGAATGACTAAGAACGATCTGTTTGAGGTCAAAATAGAGGGATTTTCCGCCGACGGGGGCGGTGTGTGCCATGTCGACGGCATGGCGGTGTTCGTCGCGCTCGGAGTGCCCGGCGACCTCTGCGAGATACGGATATTGAAGGCCGCAAAGACGCACGCGTTTGCGAGGATAGAGCGGATGATAGAGCCGAGCGGTCTGCGCGCAGAGCCGGACTGCCCGGTATTCGGACGCTGCGGCGGCTGCGCGACGCGCCATATGAGCTACGCCGCCGAGCTGGAGTTCAAGCGCGGTCGGGTGGCGGAGGCGCTCGAGCGGATCGGCGGCGTGAAGGTCGAGCTGCCGCCGGTCATCGGTGTGGACGGTCGAAACGGCGAAAACGCGCTGCGCAACAAGGCTACCTATCAGCTCGAGCGCGGTGCGGACGGTCGACTGCGCGCGGGCTTTTTCCGCCGCCGCTCGAACGACATCGTGAGCTGTGAGCGCTGCCTGAGCCTGCCCGAATCCGCCGACCACGCTGCACGGGCGCTGGTGGAGGCGGACGGCAGGTTTGAGCTGGGCGGACTGCGGTGGCTGATGTGGCGCGGCAACTCGCGGGGCGAGTGTCAGCTGTGCGTGGTGTCCCGAGACGACCGGTGCGCGAAATCGGCGGGATTTGTCGAGTTTATGCGCGAAAAGCTGCCGGAGATGGTGAGCTTGACGCTCTGCCTGAACCCGCGCAGCGACAACGTGATACTATCCGGCGAGCTGCGGACGCTGTTCGGCGGACCCACCCTGCGCGAGGCCATATGCGGCGCGGAGTTTGAGATATCGCCGTTCGCGTTCTTCCAGACAAATCGGACGCAGGCGGAGAAGCTTTACGAAAAAGCGTGCGAATTTGCCGACTGTTCGGGTAAAAAAGTTCTCGAATTGTACTGCGGCATCGGTACGCTGACGCTGGCGCTGGCGCGGTCTGCCGCGAGCGTGACCGCGTGCGAAATAGTGCCCGAAGCGGTGGAAAACGCGAAAATTTCCGCGAAAAACAACCGAATTTCCAACGTGGAATTCATCTGCGCGGACGCGGGCGAGATCGCGTCGCGCGGCGGAGACTTCGACGTTGTGGTGGTCGACCCGCCGCGAAAGGGGCTGGACGACCGCGCGCGTGCCGCGGTGGCGGCGATAGGTGCGGAGCGGATAGTGTATGTCAGCTGCGACCCCGCGACGCTTGCGCGCGACGTGAAGTCATTGGGGGAGAGCGGATACAGAGTTGTCGCCGCGCAGCCGGTGGATATGTTCCCGGGAACCGAGCATGTGGAGACGGTGTGTTTGCTGGTGAGAGGGGAAAGATGGACACCGGGCGTTGAGACGAGAGGTTGAACAAATGGGATTTATATCGTTTAACGAAACCTACTACCGCCAGAGGTTGGAGGCGC
>CAZBNJ010000007.1:0-22723 GCA_964493515.1 uncultured Oscillospiraceae bacterium
ATCGGCTCGCCCCAGTAGCGCTGGCGGCTGAAAACCCAGTCGCGCAGCTTGTAGTTGACCGTCGCGTGCCCCACGCCCTTCTCCTCGAGATAGGCGATTATCTTCTTCTTCGCGTCGGCGACCTCAAGGCCGTTGAGTATGCCCGAGTTCACCAGGATGCCGGTCTCGACGTCGGTAAACGCGGCCTCCTGCACGTTGCCGCCGCCCACGACCTCGATTATCGGCAGGTCGAATTTCTTGGCGAAGTCCCAGTCGCGGGTGTCGTGTCCCGGGACCGCCATTATCGCGCCGGTGCCGTAGCTCATCAGAACGTAGTCGGAGACGAATATCGGTATCTCGGTGTCGTTGACCGGATTTATCGCGCTGACTCCCTCGAGGCGAACGCCGGTCTTGTCCTTTGCAAGCTCGCTGCGCTCAAAGTCGCTCTTCCTCGCGGCGGCAGCCTGATATTCGCGCACCGCGTCGAGGTTTGTGAGCTTATCCGCCCACTTCTCGATAAGCGGGTGCTCGGGGGACACGACCATGTAGGTCACACCGTAGAGCGTGTCCGGGCGGGTGGTGTAGATGGTCAGCTTGTCGCCTGCGGTCGTTCCGAAGTCGACCTCCGCGCCGGTCGAACGGCCTATCCAGTTGCGCTGCTGCGCCTTGACGCGCTCGGGATAGTCCACGTCGTCCAGTCCGTCGAGAAGCTTCTGCGCGTATTCGGTTATCTTCAGCATCCACTGGCTCTTCTCCTTGCGGACGACCGGCGCGCCGCAGCGCTCGCACACGCCGTCGACGACCTCCTCATTCGCGAGCACGCACTTGCAGCTCGTGCACCAGTTCACCGGCATCTTGGTCTTGTACGCAAGACCATGCTTGAAGAGCTGCAGGAATATCCACTGCGTCCACTTGTAGTACGCCGGATCGGTGGTCGCTATCTCTCGCGACCAGTCGAAGCTGTAACCGAGCGCCTTGAGCTGTCCCTCAAAGCGTTTGATGTTCTCCTCGGTCACCTTTGCGGGGTGGACGTGGTTCTTTATTGCATAGTTCTCGGTGGGCAGTCCGAACGCGTCAAAGCCCATCGGGAAGAGCACATTGTATCCCTCGCGGCGACGCTTGCGCGAAACGATATCCAGCGCTGTGTACGGACGCGGATGGCCGACGTGCAGTCCCTGACCCGACGGGTACGGAAACTCGATAAGCGCGTAGTACTTGGGCTTCTTCGAGTCCACCCCCTCGGTGTGGAACGCGTCCTCCGCCTCCCAGCGGTCCTGCCACTTCTTTTCGATAGCCGAAAAATCGTACTTCATCTTGCAGTCACTTCCCCAAAAAAGTTTTTGTTATTTCAGTTCTGTCCGTTCTCAAAGTCAAGCTCCACCTGCGGCGCATCGCCCCATAGTCGCTCCAGCGCATAGAATCCGCGCGCCTCCTCCAGAAAGACGTGCACGACCACCGAGCCGTAGTCGAGCAGCACCCAGCTCGACGAGTCGTAGCCCTCGGTCGACAGCGGCGCAATAGGATCGGTCTCGTCGTTTTTCAGCTTGAACTCGAGTTCGTCGGCAAGCGATCGGACGTGGGTGGTCGAGCCGCCGGTTGCGATGACGAAATAGTCCGCTATCACGGTCAGCTCCTCGATCTTCAGCACCTTCACGTCGTTTGCTTTGCGGCTGTCCAGTATCTTTGCCGCGCGCTTTGCCAGTTCAAGAGAATTTGTCATTTAGCATCCTTTCTCGGCGATATGCCGCAAAAAAGTTTCGGTCACTCGTGTGTCGCCGGCACGAACGGCACCTCCGACTCCTCGGGCGCGATATTCGGCTCATCCGGCTGTTCGGAAGGCTCGGTCGACGGTTCGGCGGTCGGCTCGGTCGACGGCGTGTGCTCTCCGCTCTCGTTCGGTTCCTCGGTCTCGTCCGGCTCGTCCGGCTCGGTCGACGGCTTTGCGCTCGTTGCCGGCTTTGGAGTGGATGTCGCCGGCTTTGCCGTGGTCGACGACGGTTTCGGTGTCGCAGACGGTGCCGGCGTAGACGTAGGCTTTGCCGTAGGTTTGGCGGTCGGCTGCGCGGTGGGCTTCTGCGTCGCCGATATGGTCGTTGTCCCCTGATTCGGCGAAACGACTGCGCTTGCCGCGACGCTCTCGTCATCCTCCACACCCTCCGGCAGGTAGCTCTCCGACGGCGTGTAGGACGGATTTACGATGTCCACGTCGTCAAAGGTGATATACCAGGTGTACGGATTTATCGTGCTGTTTATCAGCTGCAGCCACTTGTCCGCGCGCAGGCAGACATAGGATGCGCCCTTTATCGTCGGGGCGTCCAGCTCCTTCAGCGCGGCAGGCGCGTGGAATACCAGGTCGTTTTCCATGTCCACGCTCATCGCCTGCTGCATGAACCAGATAAGCTCGCCCGCCGTGAGGTCGGTCTTGACATAGTCCACGACGATGTCCACATAGTCGTCTATCTTGTCAAACGAGATGGTCGACATCGCCTTCTTAGCCGCCGCCGAGAGGAACTTCTGCGCGGTGCGTATGCGACCGAGGTCCTGGTCGGCGTATACGTCGCGCGTGCGCACAAGCCCAAGCGCCTGTTTGCCGTTCAGCATCTGATAGCCCTTTTTCAGGTTGATATCCACCTGACCGTTGTCCGCGACGTGATACATATTCGCCGGGACGTCGAACTCGACGCCACCGATGGTGTCCACCAGCTTGACAAATCCGTCGTAGTCGATGAGCATATACTTGTCCGGACGGAAGCCTATCAGGCTCTCCACCGCGTCGTAGACGTGGTCTATCTCCCGTCCGCCCTCGTTGTAGGCGGAGTTGAGCTTGTGCGGATAGCTGGTTATCTGCGTGCAGTATGTGTCGCGCGGGATGCTGACCACCTCAATGGTGTGGTTCACCGTGTCAAAGCCCGCGACCATCATAACATCGGTCAGTCCGTAGTTCTGACCCATGACAAGTATCGTGTAAAAGCCGTCCTTGCGTCCGGACACACTGGTCCCGCCCTGCTGACCGTTCGGGTCGTCCGTGTCGCCCGAAGTGTTCGGCGGCGCGGCGGTCACATCGCCCCTGTTCGGCACGTCGGTTATGTCGGGCGGCTTTATCGTCGAGCCAAGGCACGCCCAGATAAGCGCGACAAGCACCGCCGCAAGCACGACAACACTTGCGAGCACTATCAGCGCGCGCTTTGCGGGGGTCAGTTTCTCCCAAAGGTTGTTCGCCGTGGGCTTGGGTCTTGCGGGTCTTGCCGCTTTTTCCGCCCTCGGCTCGCTCACTCTGCGACCGGCGGAGTGTTTCCCCGCGCCCGATGTGAGCTTTGTGTTTTTGCCCATTTTATCTACGCCTTTCTCGTTTTTCGCAGCAGGTCGTTGTACATCTCTATCGTACGCTCGTGTATCGGTCGGTTCTGCTCGGCAAGATGCGCTATCGTGCGCGCAGCAGCCGCGATGACCGCCGCCTCCGCGTCCTTCTCCGCAAGCTTGCGGAGCTTCCCGACCCCGGGATAGTCGCGCGTCGGCTCGATGCAATCGGCAAGATAGACCGCCTTCTCAAGCTGCGTCATGTCTGCATGACCGGTGGTGTGCCAGCGTATCGCCGAGCACTCCTCATCACTTAGACCGAACTCGCGGCGCGAAAGTTCCGCGGCGGTGTAAGCGTGCAGCACGAGCGGGCTCTCAATATCCGATTGATTTAATATTATACCATATTCCGCACAGGATTTCAACTGCTCATCCGTCTTTAGACGCTTTGTGCAGTCGTGAAGGATGCCCGCTCGCCACGCGGCGCTCTCGTCCGCTCCCAGCGCCCTCGCGAGCTTTGCGGCAAGCTCCGCGCATCCGACGACATGGGCACGCCGCTTTTTGTCGACCAGTTCGAGCGCGCGAGCCTCAAATTCCGCGTCGCGCCACGGCTCATTTCCCACGATACAGCCGCCTCCGCTCGATGTATTCGCGCACCTCGTCCTGCAAAAGCTCGCTCTTCTCCCCCGCCGCGAGCTGTTCGCGTATCTCGCTCGACGACGCTGGCAGGACGTGAGTCTCAAGCACCTCGCAATGCGCGGCGTACCGCTCCATCAAAAATCCCGCGTGGCGCTGAAGCTCGGCGGTCTGACCCTCGTCCCGTGCGAATGCCACCGGCGTACACGCGGCGAATATTTCCTCCGAGCGCACCCAGTTCTGTATCGTCAGAAATTTGTCCGCGCCGAGCAGCAGATACAGCCTCGCGTCGGGGAACATCTCGCCGAGTTCCTCCAGCGTGTCGGCGGTGTAGCTCGGGCCTTCGCGCTTTATCTCGATGTCGCTCACCACCGCGCCGGGTATCTTGCGAAACGCCAGCTCCGCCATCTCATAGCGGTCGGACGCGGGTGTGCGGTCGCTCTCGCTCTTGTGCGGCGGCGCTCCCGCGGGAACGATGTACAGCTTGTCCAGTTCCAGCTTTCGCGCGGCCTCCGCCGCCGCGACGACGTGACCGTAGTGCGGCGGATCGAACGTGCCGCCGTATATTCCGACGCGCATCTCCTTCTTCTCGCTCATATCAGCGGTTCCTTCTTATCCGCGAGGTAGAGCACGAAGCGATAGCCAATGACCTGCACGACCTCCGCTCCGCAGGCAGCGGCAAGCTCGTTTGCGGCCTCCTTTGCGGTGTACGGCGCGGTCTCGAGCACGCGATATTTTACGAGCTGGCGTGCCTTCAGCGCATCCTTCACCTGGGTGACGAGGTTGTCGCTTATGCCGTCCTTGCCCACCTGTCCTATCGTGTCAATGCCATTTGCGAGCGCACGCAGCTGTGCGCGCTGTTTAGAAGTTATCATCCGTTTCTCCTTTATGCCCTGCGTCGTATCTCGTCGATAAACGTCGAGATAGCGCGGGCGCGGTGCGATATTTTGTTCTTCTCGGCGGGCGATATCTCGCCCATAGTGCGGTCGTAGCCGTCGGGTATGAATATCGGGTCGTAGCCGAAGCCGTCGCTGCCCTTCGGCTCAAAGTCGAGCTTTCCGCGGCACTCGCCGGTCACGACAAATCGCTCGCCGTCGGCGGTCACGCAGGCTATCGCGCAAACGAATCTCGCGGTGCGGTCGCTCGCGCTCGCCATATTCCTCAGCAGCAGAGCCGTGCGGTCGGCATCGCTTTTACACCCATCTCCGCCGTATCTCGCCGAGTATATCCCCGGCTCGCCGCCGAGCGCGTCCACCGATATGCCGCTGTCGTCGGCAAACACGGTTTTCCCGGGAAATGCCGCCGCCACCGTCTCCGCTTTTATCATCGCGTTTTCGGCGAAGGTCGTGCCGTTTTCGACTATCTCGCCCGCAAATCCCACGTCCCGAAGGCTCTTCACCTCCGCGCTGAGGACCTTCAGCAGCTCGCGCATCTCCGCCGTCTTGTGCTCGTTTTGGCTTGCGAATATCATCTCCATCGCCGCTGCCTCACTCGAACAGCGCGTCGACGAATCCCTTCGGCTCAAACGCCATCAGGTCATCCACCTGCTCTCCCACGCCGACATACTTCACCGGCACGTTCATCGCGTCGGCTATCGCTATGACGATGCCGCCCTTTGCCGTGCCGTCCAGCTTGGTAAGCACCAGTCCGGTAAGCTCCGCCGCCGCGTCAAACTGCTTTGCCTGCTCAAGTCCGTTCTGACCGGTGGTCGCGTCGATGACAAGATAGGTCTCACGCGCCGCGTCGGGCAGCTCGCGCTCGATGACACGGCTTATCTTGCTCAGCTCGTTCATAAGATTTGCCTTGTTCTGAAGCCGTCCCGCCGTGTCGCATATCAGCACGTCCACGCCGCGCGCCTTTGCCGACGCGCACGCGTCGAACACCACCGCCGCCGGGTCGCTGCCCTCCGATTGACGGATTATCTTGCAACCCGCGCGCTCCGACCATATCTCAAGCTGGTCTGCCGCCGCCGCGCGGAAGGTGTCCGCGGCACAGAGAAGCACGTTCTTTCCCTCGGCGACATACTGCGCGGCGAGCTTGCCGATGGTGGTCGTCTTGCCAACGCCGTTGACCCCGATCACGAGTATCACCAACGGCGTGCCGCTCTTCGGCTCGCTCTCTCCCGAGCCGAGTATCTCGATAAGTATCTGTTCAAACGCGGCCTGCAGCTCCTCGGCGGAGTTCAGCTTTTCCGCCTTCGCGCGCTCGCGCAGCTCGTCCGTTGCCTTCATCGCGACCGACGCGCCGACGTCGGCAAGTATCAGCGTCTCCTCAAGCTCCTCGAAGAAATCCTCGCCCGCCTTGCTGAAACCGCCGAATATCCCGCGCAGACGACCCGCCGCGCCCTCCTTCTTGGTCTTGGACAGTCCCTGCCGTATCTTGTCGAAAAATCCCATATTCGCTCTCCTTTTCGGTTATTTCAGTTCGATTCCGAGCTGCTGCTCGACCTCGCCGATGCTCAGCGGCAGTATCTTGGACACGCCGGGTGTCTGCATCGTCACGCCGTACAGCACGTCGCACTCCTCCATCGTGCCCCGCTTGTGGGTGATGGCGATAAACTGCGTGCTGTCGCAAAGACGCTTCATATACGCCGCCGAACGTGCCACGTTGTGCTCGTCGAGCGCGGTGTCCACCTCATCGACGATGCAGAACGGCGTCGGACGCACCTTGAGTATCGCAAAGTAGAGCGCGATGGCGACAAACGCGCGCTCGCCGCCGCTGAGCGACCCTATCGCAAGCGTTGTCTTGCCGGGCAGACGCACGTCGATGGCAATGCCGCAGTTCAGGATGTCGTTCTCGTCCTCCAGCCGCAGTCCCGCGCGGCCGCCGCCGAACAGCTCGGTAAACGTCTCGGCAAAGCTGTCGTTTATCCGCTTGAACTCGACCTCGAATATCGACTTCATCTCGCCGGTTATCTCGCTTATTATGCCCAAAAGCTCGCCCTTCGACTTGTTCACGTCGTCCCGCTGACCGGTCAGATAGTCGTAGCGTTCGCTTATGCGCGCCCACTCGTCTATCGCGCCGACATTGACCGGGCCGAGCTCGTTTATGTCCCGTCGCAGCGACGCGGCGCGCTTCTGCTCCGCCTGAAGGTTCTCCACCGGATGCGCGACCGACGCTGCGGTGAGCGGTGTCAGCTCGTAGCTCTCCCACAGCCGCTCGGTTATCTGCTTCTCCTGGCTGTCCGCGCCACTCGTCTGCTGCTCAAGCCGCGCCTTTTCGCGTTCGAGCGCGTTTATCGAGCGGTTCTTCTCCTGCGTGTCGCGATCGGCCGCCGTACGCTCCGCCTCCGCGCTCATCCTCACCTGCTGTATGCGCTCGACCTCCGAACGCTTTGCGGCGCAGTCGCTTTCGATATTCTCGCAGTCGGCGTGTATCTCGCCGAGCGTCGTCTTTATGCCCTCTATCTCCGCGCGATAGCTCGCGATAAGCTCCTCGCGGCGCACGCGATCGCTTCCGAACTGCTCGCCCATCCGACGCAGCTCGTCCGCGCTCCGGCGAGTGCCCGCAAGCTCCGCCGCCGCCGCGCTGCGCTGCTCGCGGAGGGCCGACATCTCGTCGGCAAATCCGTCGCGGCGCTCGCTTATCTCCCCGCTTCCCGCGCGAAGCTTCGCAAGCTCGTCCGACGCCTGCGCGCGGGTCGCCTCGTGCTCGGCTATCAGCTTCTCCAGCTCCGCCGAACGCTTCGCGCCCTCGGCTGTGCGCTCGTCCGCCGCCGCGTTCTCCTTTGACAGCGCGTCGAGCGCGGCGTCCGCAGCGTCCAGCTTTGCTTTGAGCGCCGACAGCTCGCCCTCCACGCGAAGGACGGTCTGCGTCGCCTCCTGCTTCTCGGTCTTTGCCACCTCCGACTCGTACTCCGCCGCGGTGACCTCGCGCTCAAGTTCGCGCAGCGACGACTCGAACTCGGCGAGCTTTTTATCAAGCTCCGCAAGCTCCTTCTTTCGGCGCTCTATCTCGTTTGCGCGGCTCAGCACTCCCGCTCCGCGCGCCGACGAGCCTCCGGTCATCGAGCCGCCGGCGTTTATTATCTGTCCGTCCGCCGTGACTATCCTGAATCGCTGCGAGTGCTTGCGCGCCATGGCTATCGCGCTGTCCATGTCCTCGACCACCGCAGTGCGTCCGAGCAGATTTTCAACGATGTCGCGGTACTTGTTGTCACAGTCGACAAGGTCGCTTGCGATACCGAGGAAACCCTTCTCTCCGATTATCCGCTCCTCCATGCCGCGTCCGCGTATGGCGGTCAGCGGAAGGAAGGTCGCGCGGCCGCCGTCGCGGCGTTTGAGGTAGTCTATCGCGGTCTTGGCGTCCTCCTCGGTGGACACGACGATGTTCTGAAGCGCCGCACCCAGCGCCGTCTCTATCGCAAGCGCATAGCGGTCGTCCGCCTTTATCAGGCGCGCCAACTGCCCGTGTATTCCGGTAAGCCGACCGCCCTCCGCCTCGGCAAGCACCATCTTCACCGCGCGCGGAGCGCCCTCGTTCTCGCGCTCCATGTCGCTAAGCAGCTTTATGCGATTCTCCGCCGCTGCCTTGTCCATGCGAAGTTTTGTCCGCTGCTCGGTCGATTCGTTCAGCTTTGCGCGGCGCTTGCCCAGTCGCAGCTCATAGCCGGATATCACGTTTTCCAGGCTGTCCGCAGTCTCCTGCGCCTCCGAAAGCTCCGCCTGCTTGGTCTTCAGCTCCGCTTCTATCTCCGCGCGCTCCGACTTGCGGCGCTCAAGCTCCTCCGATGCCTCGCCGCGACGGCGTTCGGTCTCGCTCTTTGCAGCCTCGATCGACGCGGCTTCCAGGCGGTACTGCGCGCACGCGGCCTCCTCCGCCGAAACCTTTGCCATAAGCGCGTCGGCGCGGCTTTCAAGCTCGCCGCTCTCGGCAAGCGCCTCGTTTATCCTCTGCTCAAGCGCGGCAATCTTCTCGTCACACTCGGCTATCTGGCGCTCGCACTCAACTGCGCGAGCCTCCTTCTCGGCTATCTGCTCGTCAAGCGACTGTTCGCGGTCGTTCTGCTCGCGCATCTCGCCCTCGATGCGTGTAATGTTCTCCTCCAGATTCGCGATGCGACTCGCGGCGACATCGCCGTCCGCGCGTCGCTCGGCAAGTCGCTTCTCCGCTTCGCCAAGCGCGGCGCGAGCGCTCTCCGCCTCGACATCGCTTGCCCGCATTTTTTCCGCAAGCTCCTCCGCGCGGGCGTACAGCGACTCGAGTGCCGCATTCTCGCGGGCAAGCTGCTCGCAGGTTATCGCATAGTCGGTGCGCGCCTTCTCCGCCGACTTGCGCAGCTTGTCCAGCGTCTCCAGCCACACCGAGCACTCGACCACGCGCAGCTCGTCGCGCAGCACAAGATACTTCTTTGCCGTCTCCGCCTGCTCCTTGAGCGGTCCGACGGTCAGCTCAAGCTCGGCGATCTTGTCGTTTATTCGGACGAGGTTCTGCTCGGTCAGTTCGAGCTTTCGCTCGGCCTCCTCCTTGCGGTAGCGGTACTTCGAGATGCCCGCCGCCTCCTCGAATATCTCGCGGCGGTCGCCGCTCTTGACCGCCAGTATCTCGTCGATGCGGCCCTGTCCGATTATCGAGTAGCCGTCGCGCCCAAGTCCGGTGTCCATGAATAGCTCGTGGACATCGCGAAGGCGCACCGGCTCTCGGTTTATGTAGTATTCGCTCTCTCCCGAGCGGAAGTAGCGGCGGGTGACCATGACCTCGACCGCCTCGATAGGCAGCGTGCCGTCGCCGTTGTCCAGCACGAGCGACACCTCCGCGTAGCCGACAGGGCCACGGTCGGCGGTGCCCTTGAACACCACGTCCTCCATCTTCGCGCCGCGCAGAGTCTTGGACGACTGCTCACCGAGCACCCATCGTATCGCGTCGGAGATATTCGACTTTCCGCTGCCGTTCGGTCCGACGACCGCGCTCATGCCGCGGTCGAAATCGAGCACCGTTCGGTCGGGAAACGACTTGAAACCTTGCATTTGCAGCGATTTGAGATACAACTTTTACCCTCTTTTCTTCGCCTTGCGGCTCCCACGCCACCGAGCTTCGGTAGTATGGGAACCGCGCCGTAATTCGACGCACGGCGCGGCGTTATTTTCACTTACAGCCTGCGAAGCATCAGCATGAACCTGTGCTCGCGGTTTTCAACATATCCGTCCCGTTCAAGCCGCTTTTGCAGCTCAACGAGCTTGTCAAAG
Source organism: uncultured Oscillospiraceae bacterium (assembly GCA_964493515.1). Classification (GTDB taxonomy): domain Bacteria; phylum Bacillota; class Clostridia; order Oscillospirales; family JAAYOS01; genus CANRIN01. The sequence goes on from CAZBNJ010000007.1 coordinate 10,098, forward strand.
CACTTTTCAACCGAGAATCCCGGAAACTCCCAGACCACCACGCGGCAGTACCACACTATCGCGCCGACATCGAAAAATTTCGACTTCGGATACTGCTCGGCGGCGGCGAGGACTTCAAATCCCGCCGACTCAGCCACCGCGCGCTCGTGCGTGAGATCGAACACGAACCCGGCGCTGTCTGCGTCGCTGTGCGCGAGATTTGCGCTGCGGTCGGGCAGGATAAACGAGCGCAGCGGCGCGGTGTTCTCCCCTCCCACCTGCTCGGTAAAGAAGATGCCGCCCGGCTTCAGCACGCGGTGCACCTCGTCCATGCCGTACGACTCGTGGCTGTTCAGCACCACGTCAAAGCTCTCATCCGCAAAGGGCAGCGGCTCGGGCGGATCGCTCCACCTCTCCACCCGCACGCCCTTTGGCGCGAGCCGCTTTCGGCAGAGCTCGAGGTTCACGTCCCATCCCTCGGTCACGCTTGTCCGCTCATAGGGGTGCCCCAGGCTTTCGAGCAGCTCGCCGCCTCCCGTGCCCATGTCCAACAGCTCGTGCTCAGATCGGAGTATCGACTTTGCAAGCGCGCGATAGTCCCAGAACAGCGGCTCGGAGCGCATACGGTGCGGCGAGATGTGCGAGAAGTCCCATCCGCTGAAATCAGAATTTTCCTCCTTCAGCCACTCGGTTTTCAAGTTTTCAAGATACTTTTCCATAATTTTCTGCACCTTTCAAATCATTTTGCCGGAAATGATTTGGACCGGCGCGGCGAACCCCGGCGTCGATTTTACCGCGCCGGGCAGTTACCTCGTTTGTCCGGAAAATGCTTTCTCATGTCAGATATCCTCCGTTTTTACGTCATATCCCTCGACTTCGGCGCTCTCGCGTACCGAAATTCGCTTGATATCAAATTCATCCCGCAGCGCGTCGATGTTGCGCCTATGCTGTCCGACCATCGTCGACATGCGACCCTTAGCGACCAACAGTGTCGCCAATCGTTTGCCGCGCAGCGGTTCGAGCAGTTTTGCCGCCCGACGGCGCATCTGTTCTCCCCGCGCCATCTCGCCGAGCGCCGGATGGTACGCGCCCGCGACCGCGTCGCCCTTCAGGTCCTCGGTCGGGTTCAGTCCAAAGCGTATCACCGGTATCGCCGCCGCGTCGAACAGGTCGAGCACATCCGCGCCAAGCATCGCCGCGCGCTCGGGTGTCAGCGCCGCGTACTTGCCCGCGCGCCACATACGCTCGAGCGCCGTCCCCCGCACGACAACCGTCGGGTAGACGCGGACGAAATCGGGTCGCATCGCTATCAGATCCCGCGCGGTGCGTATGTGTCCGTCGCCGCGCTCACCCGGAAGTCCTATCATCATCTGGAGCCCGAGCGTGAAACCGCCGTCCTTAAGCAGCTTTGCCGCGCGCTCGATGTCCGCCCTTGTGTGCCCACGGTTGCTGAGCGCGAGCACGAGGTCGTCGGTCGACTGCGCCCCAAGCTCAACGGTCGTCACGCCATAGCGCCGAAGCTCGTCGAGTATCTCGTCGGAAATGCAGTCGGGACGGGTGGACACGCGTATGCCGCACAGCCGACCGTCGCGCAGAAACGGCTGCGCCGCCTCGAGATAGCCTATCCGCTTTTCGCGCTCTATCGCGGTGAAGCTGCCGCCGTAGTACGCAAGCTCTGCGCCGTCGCCCGACCGCTCAAGCGCGGACGATATCTCGCTTGTCACCTCGTCCGGCGACGGTTCGTGCGGCGCGGCTATCGATCGCTGGTTGCAGAACACGCAGTCCTGCGGGCAGCCGAGGTGCGGCACGAACAGCGGGATTATCCGGCTCATACGCCCAGTCGACGGCAGGCGTCGCCCGCGGCGGACTGCTCTGCCTTCTTCTTTGAGCTGCCCTTTCCGCGGCCCGCCTCCTCGCCGTTTATCAGCACCACCGCCTCAAAGCTCTTGCGGTGATCCGGCCCGCTCTCGCCGATGAGCTTGTACTCAAGCGTCGAGGCGCGGTCACGCTGGACATACTCCTGAAGCGAGGTCTTGAAGTCCTCCGACTGCGCGGACGCGGCAAGTCGGTCGTCGGTCAGCACGAACTTTCGCACAAACTCGCGCGCCGCCGCTTCGCCGCCGTCCAGGTATATCGCGCAGATGGTCGCCTCGACGACATCCGCCATGACCGACCGCCGATTGCGGCCGCCGCTCGCCTCCTCGCCCCGTCCGATACGCAGAAACTCGCCGATACGCAGCTGCTCCGCCACCGTCACAAGGCTCGCCTCGCACACCAGCGCCGCGCGCATGCGGGTAAGCTCGCCCTCCGCGCAGTGCTCGTGCTCGAACAGATACTCCGCCGTGAAAAATCCGAGTATGCTGTCGCCGAGGAATTCCAGGCGCTCGTAGTTCAGCGCGCTCGGCTCTCGGTGCTCGTTTGTGTACGAGCTGTGCGTGAGCGCCGTTTCGATGAGCGCGCTGTTCTTGAAGGTGTATCCGATTATCTTTTCATATTCTCTGATGTCGCCGTTCAAAACTTCTACCTTTCCTTGTCAAAAACAAAAGCGTCCCCGCTCTCGGCAAGGGACGCTTTGCCATCACTGCTTGGAGGAAATGAGCGAAACCACATCCCCGACAGTGCGCAGATTCTCCAGTGCCTCGTCCTCAAGCTCGCCAAGCCCAAACTCGTCCTCCAGCGACATCGTAAGCTCCACGATGTCCAGCGAATCGGCGCTGAGGTCGGACTCGAAATTGGTCGCCTCGGTCACCTCGGACTCGTCCACGCCAAACTGCTCGGCTATGATGCCCTTAAGCTTGCTCAGGATCTCGTTATCCATTGAGTGTCACCTCCTAAAACCATGTACTTCGGAGCGCCGACGCTCCTCCTATTAAGGATATTCACATTTTCCGAAAAAGTCAACTGCTTTTTTGAATTTTTTCGGAAAATATCAGACCTTCATGTGCTCTATGTTGTTCACTATCTCGTCGATTATACCGCTCTCGACATACTGCTTGGTGCCGCCTATCGCCGCGCACACCGTCTCCGGCGACGCCGAGCCGTGTATTTTGTACACCGGCTTCATTATGCCGAGCAGCGGGGCACCTCCGACTTCGTTGTAGTCCATCATCGCCTTGAGGTCGTTAAGACCGTCCTTGACGAGCAGCGCGCCCAGCTTTGACTTTACGTTCTTGTAGAAGATATTCTTGAGTATGTCCTTGAAGAATATGCCCATGCCCTCGATGCACTTGAGCAGGATGTTTCCCGAATAGCCGTCGGATATGATTATGTCCGCCTCTCCGCTTGTGACATAGCGGCTCTCGATGTTTCCGGTAAAGTTGAGACGTCCCGCCGCCTTTTCGCTTTCGAGCAGCTTGTAGGTCTCCTTCTGAAGCTCGCCGCCCTTGGACGGCTCCGCGCCGATGTTCAAAAGCCCGATCTTCGGATCCTTCACGCCGAGCATACGCTCCATGTAGTAGCTGCCCATGTAAGCGAACTGGAGCAGATACTCGGGCGTGCACTCAAGGTTTGCACCGCAGTCGATAAGCAGCGCTTTGCCGACCGATGTCGGGATGAGCGAACCGAGCGCGGCGCGGCGAATGCCGTGGATACGCTTCGCGACCAGCGTCGACGCGGTCAGCAGCGCGCCGGTCGAGCCTGCGGACGCGAACGCGTCGCCGTAGCCCTCCGACAGCATACGAAGTCCGACCACCATCGACGAATCCTTCTTCGCGCGAACGACGTTTGCCGGGTCGTCGCACATCTCGACCACCTCGGCAGCGTCGCGGAGCTCGATGCCCTTCGGCAGCTCGCCTATGCCCTCATCCTTAAGCACGCCGAGCATATCCGCCATCCGTCCGACCAGGCATATCTCCACGCCGTAGCGTCTGTTTGCCTCAACGGCGCCGAGCACCGGAGCCTTCGGCGCGTGGTCGCCTCCCATAGCGTCAACGATTATCTTCAAGATCACTCATCCTTTCTTCAAGCAGTTTCGATATAAACTCAAGCGACCGTTCGCTTATCGCGCGATATCGCTCGCGTTTTTTCATTTTTCCGCCGTCCCACGGCTGCATTATGCCAAAGTTCACGTTCATCGGCTGGAAATCGCCCACCGCGTCGCCGCTTATATACTTCGCGAGCGCACCGATGGCGGTGTAGTCGTCCAGCTCTATCGGCGGCTTTCCCCGCAGCCGAAGTCCCATGTTCATCGCGGCGTACAGCCCGCTCGCGCAGCTTTCGATGTATCCCTCCACGCCGGTCATCTGACCCGCAAACGCCACTCTCGGCTGCTTGCGCGCGCGGTAGAAGCGGTCGAGCAGCAGCGGCGAGTTGAGATATGTGTTGCGGTGCATCACGCCGTAGCGCACGAAATTCGCCTTCGCGAGCGCGGGTATCATTGAGAACACGCGCTTCTGCTCGGGATGCTTGAGGTGCGTCTGGAATCCGACGATGTTGAAAAGCGTACCCTCGCGGTTGTCCCTTCGCAGCTGCACCACGGCATATGGCTGACGCCCGGTCTTTGGGTCGAATATCCCGCGCGGCTTCAGCGGGCCGTATCGCAGCGTGTCCTCGCCGCGGCGTGCCATCACCTCCACCGGCATACAGCCCTCGAACACCTTGCCGTCCTCAAAGCCGTGGACCTCCGCCTCCTCCGCCGACATGAGCTCGGTGCGGAACGCGAGGTACTCGTCCCTGTTCATCGGACAGTTGATGTAGTCCGCGCCGCCCTTGCCGTAGCGCGACGCGTAGAAGGCGCTCTCCATGTCGATGCTGTCCGCCGTCACGATAGGCGCTGCCGCGTCGTAGAAGCTCAGCGCGCTCGACTCGCCAAAAAATCTCGCTATCGCGTCGGCGAGCGGCTCGGAGGTCAGCGGCCCGGTGGCGATTATCACATCGCCGTCCGGTATCTCGGTCACTTCCTCCTCGACGATGCGGATGAGCGGGTGACTGCGCAGCCGCTCGGTCACTCCTCGCGCGAAGCCCTCGCGATCGACCGCAAGCGCGCCGCCGGCTTCAACGCGGTTCTCGTCCGCCGACAGCATGATGAGCGACCCGAACCGGCGCAGCTCCTCCTTGAGCAGTCCCGGCGCGTTTTCCAGGCTCGCTCCACGCAGGCTGTTCGAGCATACCAACTCGCAGAACAGATCGCTTGTGTGCGCGGGCGTGCGCTTTTTCGGCTTCATCTCGACAAGCTCGACCTCTATGCCCTGACGTGCGAGCTGCCACGCCGCCTCGCTTCCCGCAAGCCCAGCTCCGACTACCTTAACCATTGCTCTTTGCCGACTTCTTCGCGGTCGTCGACTTCTTTGTTGCGGCCTTCTTGGCGGCGGGCTTCTTCGTCGCGGTCTTTTTCGCCGTCGTCTTTTCTGCCGCCGACTTCGCCGTGCTCTTCTTCGTGGTCTTCTTCGTAGTCGACGCCTTGCTCTCGCCCGCGCTCTCGGCGGCGTTTTCGCCCTCCGCAGAAGACGTGCGGCGGCGATATCCGCGCTTATCCTCCGGCACGAACATCGAGCACTTGTCGTTTATGCAGAAGGTCTTGCGCTGACCGCGTCCGCTCAGCTTGAACAGCGTACCGCCGCAGCTCGGGCAGGTCTCCTCGGTCGGAACGTCCCAGGTCATAAAGTCGCAGGTCGGGAAGTTCTCGCAGCCGTAGTAGGTGTACTTGTTCTTCGACTTCTTCTTGAGTATCCGACCGCCGCACTTGGGGCAGATGCCCGGTGTCGGCTCGGTTATCGGCTTTGTGTTCTTGCACTCGGGGTAGCCCGGGCAGGCGAGGAAACGTCCGAAGCGTCCGCTCTTTATGACCATCCGCCGTCCGCAGACCTCGCATATCTCGTCGCTCTCCTCGTCCGGCACCTTGATGCGCTCGTTTTCAAGCGCCTTCTCCGCGTCGGCAAGCTGATGCGAGAAGCTCTTGTAGAAGTCGCCCATGACCTCTCGCCATCCGCTCTTGCCCTCCTCGATGAGGTCGAGCGTGCGCTCCATGTTCGCCGTGAACTCGATGTCGATTATGTCGGTGAATCGGTCCTTCATCAGCTGGGTTATCACCTCGCCGAGCGGCGTCGGGCGAAGCTGCTTGTTCTCCTTTATGACATACTCGCGGTCGATTATCGTGCTGACCGATGGCGCGTAGGTCGACGGACGTCCGACGCCCCTGTCCTCCATCGCCTTTATCAGCGAAGCCTCGGTGTAGCGCGGAGGCGGCTGGGTGAAGTGCTGCTCGGGCGACAGCTTCTCAAGCGACAGCTTCTGTCCCTCGGTCATCGCGGGAAGGCGTGCTATCTCCTCCTCCTCGGGATCGTCCCTGCCCTCCTCGTACACCGCGGTAAAGCCCGCAAAGTGCACGCGCTGGCTGTTTGCGCGGAAGATATAGTTTGCCGCCTCGACGTCCACCGCCTGGGTGTCGTACACCGCGTTTTCCATCTGGCAGGCGAGGAATCGGCTCCATATCATGCGGTACAGGCGGTACTGCTCGCTCGAAAGCGACGTGCGCACCACCTCCGGCGTGAGCGCCACGTCGGTCGGGCGTATCGCCTCGTGCGCGTCCTGAGCGCCCGACTTCGTCTTGTAGTGACGGGGCGCCGACGGCACATACTCCGCGCCGTAACGGCTGTTTATCACCTCGCGCGCGGCGGAGATCGCGTCGTCGGACAGTCGCAGCGAGTCGGTACGCATATAGGTTATCAGACCGACCGTGCCGTGTCCCTCGACGTCGACGCCCTCGTAGAGCTGCTGCGCTATCGCCATCGTGCGGCGCGCCTGCATATTCAGCTTGCGGCTCGCCTCCTGCTGCAAGCTCGACGTGTTGAACGGAGGCGCGGGGCTGCGGCGCTTCTGACCGTTCTTTATCGCCGAGACCTTCCACTCCGCCTTCTCCACCGCCGAGACTATCTTCTCGACGTCCTTCTCGCTCTTCAGCTCGATGCGTCCGTCGCGGTCGCCGTTGAAGTGCGCGGTAAAGCTGTGCGACGCGTCCAGGTCGAGCAGCGCGTCTATCGACCAATACTCCTGAGGATCGAACGCGCGGCGCTCGTTCTCGCGGTCAACGACCATGCGCGTGACCACCGACTGCACTCGTCCCGCCGACAGCCCGCGGCGTATCTTTCGCCAGAGCAGCGGGCTAAGCTGATAGCCCACCACGCGGTCGAGGATGCGTCGGGTCTGCTGCGCGTCGACGAGGTTCTTGTCTATGGCGCGCGGGTGCGCGATGCCCTCGCTCACCACCTTCTTCGATATCTCGTTGAAGGTGACGCGCAGCACCTGCTCGTCGGGTATTCCGAGCAGCTGTTGAAGGTGCCAGCTTATCGCCTCTCCCTCGCGGTCAGGGTCGGTCGCGAGATAGACTTTGTCCGACGCCTTTGCCGCGTTCTGCAGATCCTTTATGATATCCTCTTTGCCCTTTATCGGCTGATAATCGGGCTGGAAATCGTTTTCAAAATCTATGCCCATCTTCGACTTGGGCAGGTCGCGAAGGTGTCCCATCGACGCCTTCACCTTGTACCCCTTGCCGAGGTACTTCTCTATCGTCTTTGCTTTCGCAACAGACTCGACTATAACCAAATCCGCCATCTTTCTCTCCTGTTACACCAAAAGTTTTTCGCCCGGGGCATATCGCTTTCCCGCAAGCTCCTTCAAGAAACCGTCGAGCACCAACATCGTGACCTCTCCGAGCACCGTAGCCGCGTCCATGCCGCTGCCGTCCACTATGTCGTCGAGATACATCGGACCGGAGCTGAGCAGCGCAAGTATCTTCCTCCGCTGTTCCGGAAGCTCGGCGAGCTTTGACTCGTCCATCTTCCGCTCGACCGGAGTTGCCGGCTTTATCTCCGTCGTCTCCGATTCCGCCTTGTCCGACACCGCTCGCCGCTTGGACGGCGCGGTTATCTTCGAGGCAAACATATGCGCGTACTCCTCCAGAACGTCCGCCGCGCATACCGTCAGCTTCGCGAATCCGTCACGGATAAGCGCGTTCGTGCCTACGCTCATCGGCGCGTTTATCGCTCCGGGTATGGCAAACAGATCTCGTCCCTGCTCGGATGCGTGAGCCGCGGTTATCGCCGTACCGCTGCGCTCTCCCGCCTCCACCACCAGCACTCCGCAGGAAAGTCCGCTGATTATGCGGTTCCTCTCGGGAAAGTGTCTGCCCATCGGCTCGGCGCCCGGTGCGTACTCGCTTATCACCACACCCGCAGCGACGATGTCGTTGTACAATCGCTCGTTTTCCGGCGGATATATCACGTCCACACCGCCGCCGAGTATCGCCGCTGTCGGCTTGCCCGCCTTCAGCGCACCTATCGCCGCCTGCGAATCAAGCCCGCGAGCCATACCGCTTACAATGTAGCCTCCGCCCTTCGCGATATCGTATGATATCGTCTCCGCTACCGACAGTCCGTACGGCGTAGGTGTTCGCGTTCCGATGACCGCTATCGCCGCCTCCTCGTCGAACGCCGGCATCCTGCCCTTGTAGTATAGTACCGGCGGAGGGTCGGGGATATTCTTCAGCCGCGACGGGTATATCGCGTCCTGCATGGTCAGTATCTGTATGCCGCCGCGCTCGCACTTCTCAAGCACTCGCTCCGCGCCGTCCAGACTCTTGTCCATCAGCTCGGCTATCTCCCTTTCGCCCGCGCCCTCTATCTGCCCAAGCTCGCGCTTGTCGGCGTAGTACAGCTCCTCCAGCGTGTCAAAGTGCTGGTACGCCATCGACTTGAACGACGCTTTGAGTTTGTCCTTCATCGACAGCCATATCCAGTATTTCAGCTGTGACATCTCATCCCCTCCGTCCTGATATTTCCCAAATGACTATCGCCGCCGCGACCGCCGCGTTCAGCGATTCGGTGCTCCCGCTCATCGGTATCGCGAACGACCCTTCGCATAAGTCCAAAACTTCTTTCGACAGTCCCTGTCCCTCGCTCCCTATCACCGGAAGCGCGTCGGCGGGAAGCTCGCGGACATCCGCCGCGTCGGCTCGTGGTTCCGCCGCCATTAGCTTTAGACCGTTCGCCGCCGCAGAAAGTTCCGCCGCCGTTATCCGGCTTGTCCCGACGCGGAACACGCCGCCCATCGACGCGCGCACCGCCTTGTACCCAAACGGGTCGGCACAGTCGCCAACCAACAGCACCTCGCCGATGCCAAGCGCCGCCGCGGTGCGTATCACCGTACCCACGTTGCCCGCGTCCTGCACTCCGTCCAGCGCGATCTTCGCTCCGCCGCGAGCGGGTATCTGCGGTATCCTCGCCGCAAATATCGCTCCCTGCGGCGCTCGCTGGGTCGATATCGCGCCGAACAGCCGGTCGGACACCACGCTTATCGGAAGCGACCGATCCAGCGTCCCTGCCACCTCTGCGGTCGCGAGAACGGTGGTTATCTCCACCCCCGCCTCGCGCGCGTCGGCAAGAAGCTTCGTGCCCTCGGCGGCAAACTCGCCGCGTTCCCTGCGATACTTCGCCTGTGCCAGCAGCTTTGCGACGTGCTGCACAAGCGGGTTCTGTCTGCTCGTTATCTCTGTCATGCTTTACCCTGCACGCGTTCGATGCTCGACGACGTTCCGACGACCACCAGAATGTCCTGCGGCTTTATGACATAGTCCGCGGTCGGCAGACTTATCACCTCCGCGCTGTCCTTCTTGCGCACCGCCACGACGAGTATGTCGTACAGCCTGCGCACCTGTAAGTCGTTGAAGGTCTTGCCTATCCACGAGTCGGGCGGCGTCATGTCGATAACGCAGCAGTCCTCGGATATCTCCACATAGTCGAGCACGTTCGGATTGTTCAGCGTCTGAGCGAGTCGTCGTCCCATGTCGTACTCGGGCACTATCACCCTGTCCGCGCCTATCTGCTCAAGCACCCGCTTGTGCACGTCGTTTCGCGCCTTGCAGACTATCTGATTTGCGCCGAGGTCCTTCAGCATTATCGTCGCGAGCACGCTATGCTCCAGGTTGCCGCCTATCGCCACCACAACACAGTCGAAGTTGCGTATACCTATCGAGCGGAGCACCGCCTCGTCGGTCGCGTCGGCCACCATCGCGTGCGTCGCAACTCCGGACACGGCCTCGACCGTCTCCTCGTCGCTGTCGATAACGAGCACCTCGTTGCCGAGCTTCACAAGCTCACGCGCGATCGACGAGCCGAATCGTCCAAGCCCGATGACTACATATGATTTCATCCGTCCGCCCTCCTATCCTATCATTATCCGCTCTTCCGGATAGCGTATCTTTGCCGTCCTGCTCCTGTTCATCATCGTCGCGATGCCCATTGTCATTATCCCTACTCGACCGAGGTACATCAGCACTATCAGCACCACCAGCGCCGGCACGCCGAGCGACTGCGTAACGCCGAGCGTCAGTCCGACCGTGCCCATCGCGCTGGACACCTCGAATATCGCGTCCATCGGCTCGATGTCCTCAAAGCCCATGATGAGCGTCGTGCCGATGACATACAGCAGGATGACGATGATAACTACCGCGAGGCAGTCGCGCACCTGTCGCTGGCTTATGCGTCTGCCGAATATGTTCACGTCCTCGTGGCCTCGAAGCGTCCGCATCGCGCTCATCAGCAACACCGCTATCGTGACCGTCTTTACTCCGCCCGCCGTGGAGCCCGGGCTGCCGCCGATGAACATAAGCAGCATCGTCATGAGCTTCGAGCCGCCGGTAAGTCCCGCCTGGTCGACCGTCGCAAATCCCGCAGTGCGCGTCGTGACCGATTGAAACGCCGAGCACAGCAGCTTTGAGCTTGTCGGCATATCGCCGATGGTCGCGGGATTTTTCCACTCCATCAGCGCAAACGCTATCGTTCCGCCGACTATCAGCACCGCGCTCGTTATGATAACGATGCGCGAGTGTACGCGAAGCCGCTTCCACGAGCGCGCGCGGGCGATGTCCTCCCACACGAAAAAGCCGAGTCCTCCGACCACGATTAGCACCATCAGCACGATGTTTACCACCGCGTCCTCGGCGTAGAGCGCAAGCGAGCTGTTCGGCGCCGCCTTGCCCATGATGTCAAAGCCCGCGTTGCAGAACGCCGATATCGAGTGAAACACGCCTCGCCACAGCCCCTCCGCAAATCCGAACCTGGGAACGAAGCGGCAGGTGAGTATCACCGCGCCCGCACCCTCGAACGCCACCGTGCCTATGAGCACATGGCGCACAAGGCGCACCACTCCGTTTATGTCGTTGAGATTGAGCGACTGCACGATTATCAGTCTCTCGTGAAGCCCTATCTTTCGGTGAAGCAGAAAGCTGAACACCGTCGCGAGCGTCATAAAGCCCAGTCCGCCTATCTGTATCATCACAAGTATTACCACCTGACCGAAGTTCGTCCAACACTGCCAGGTATCCCCTATCACAAGTCCGGTCACGCAGGTGGCGCTCGTGGCGGTGAACAGCGCGTTTACAAATCCGCACGAACCCTCCGCCTTTGTGGCTGCGGGCAGGCTCAGCAGCACCGCGCCGACAAGTATTATCGCGAGGAATCCGAGCGCGACAGTACGCGTCGGACTGACCGTTGAAAACCTGCTAAGCAGCTTTCGCACGCGCTCATCTCCTCTCCGTCAGATTAGGGCTTGCGCGCCGACAAGCTGCCGGCGCGCCGTTTCACACGCCTTACGGCGCGGTCATTATTGCCTCGAGTGCCTTCAGTGCTCGGTCGTAATACTCCACATACTCCGGGTTGTCCCGCTTGGATATCTCGCAGGTCTTTATCGCAAGATAATACTTCTTCTCGTTCGACTCGGGCAGGAACCGCTTCACCGTCGGGAAGTCGTTTGCGTAGAGGAAATAGGTGTCCTCCGACTCTATGCCGAAGTCGGCAAGCTGCCGATAGCTGGTCGCCGGCTCGAAATAATTCAGATAGTCCTCGTGGATGAGATAGAGCACGCAGGACGGATCGCCGATGAATGTGACCTCGAACGCCTGCATCTTCTGCGCGGCGTCGCTCACGTCCACCCCGCTTGCCACTATCGCCTGGTCGACTATGTCGATCTCCAGCTTGCCGTTTCCGTTCGCGTCGCCTATCTCACGCTCAAACAGGTCGTAAAAGACCTCCTTGCGTGTTTCGGAAAAGTAGCTGTCCGAGAATATCGTAAAGGTGAAGTCGCGCGAGTTGTCCCTGAGCATATCCTTAGCAATGAACACCACAAGCACAACGGCGACGATGCCGATGAGGATGGGTTTGAGGTAATGATACAAAAACACGTTCCTGAACCATCCCGAAAAGCCCTTGGGCTGATTGCCCGCCGCCTGCATGTCCTTCATCAGGCGGTCGCGCTCGGTCTCTCTTCTTGCCATTCTCTAAGCTCCTTTCCGAAGTATGTCTTGTTCCCTATCTTGTCGACGGCGGCGCGGAGAATCCGTATATCGCGGACTCGCCCCTCCGCACGCTTACTATCGTCGTGCTGTATCCCGTGCGAGCCGCGTCGCCGCTGTCAACTACCACCTGCGACGGTTCGCATCCCTTGCCGAAGCTTATCGTAAACGCCGCGCCGTCGAAGTCCTCCGGTACCTCGAAGTATACCTTCAGTTCAAAGGTGGCGCAGTCGCTGTCGTAGCCTATCATATTGACATACGTCGCCTCTATCGGCAGGACGCACCCGGGCACGGTCGCTCCCACCCGACTTCTGCCAAGCTCGCTTGTGCAGCCGGTGAGCGTCGTGTCCGGCACGAGCAGGTC
>CAZBNJ010000007.1:22823-60227 GCA_964493515.1 uncultured Oscillospiraceae bacterium
TATCCCGCGAGCAGCTCGCTCACTCCGACTGTCGGCTCCGGCTGCTCGGTCGGCGCGTCGCTCGGCTCGGGGCACGGGTCGACATCCGGCGGAGCACTCGGCGGTATCGAAGGCTCGACGCTCGGCGTGACCGACGGCTCGGCGCTCGGAGCGTCGGTCGGCTCGCGAAGCGCGACCATACGACAGAGTATCGCCGCCACCTCCGAGCGTTTTATCGGCTGCTCGGGCGCGAACCTGCCGCTCTCATCCACGCCGTTCAGGACGTGGGCAGAGTATAGCGCGTATATCTCGTCGGCATAGGGATCGGTCGGCGACACGTCGGGGATGTCCTCCGCGCCGTCCGCCGAGGCAAGGACGCTCTGCGGAAGCGCGTGCGCCATTATCGCGCAGAAATCGCGCCGAGTGGCGGTCGCGTTCCAGTCGGCAAACTGTCCGTCGCCGATGATGCCGTTTGCCACGGCATAGTCCACATAGACCGCATACCACGGGCTTCCCTGAACGAAATCAGCCCTTCCCGTGTGGTAGATGCCGTGCAGTCGGCTCGCCATCGCCGCCGCAGCGCCCATCGTCACATAGCCGTCGGGTCCAAACTCGGTCGCGGAGTTGCCCTTCATCAGCCCATACTCGTAGACATCGGCGATATGCGGAGCATACCACGCCGCCGGCAGGACATCCTCAAACGTCGTGTCGGTGTAGGAGCTTGTCCTCACAAAGTTGTCCATTCCGGCAGCCATAACAGTGGCAGGAAGCATCGAAAACAGCGCGGCGGCGCACAAGATCGCCGAAATAACGCGTCTTTTCATCGAGCGCTCCTCCTTCCCGCCGGGTCGAGACAACTTCACTTTTGTATCAGGTCGTTTGCGCGCACCCTCCGCGTCTGATGCGCGTTTTTAGTCTGCCACCGGCTTCATGACCGGAAATGCCTGCACGTCGCGTATCGACGCGCTGTCGGTAAACAGCATTATCAGGCGATCGAGTCCGATGCCCATGCCGCCTGTCGGGGGCATTCCGTACTCCATCGCGGTCACAAAGTCCTCGTCTATCTCAAACTCGCCCTCGACCGCCTTTTTCATCGCCTGCTCGATAAAGCGGCCGCGCTGGTCTATCGGGTCGTTCAGCTCGGTAAACGCGTTGCCGAACTCCCATCCGTTCATGAACACCTCAAAGCGCTCAGTCAGCCTCGGATCGTAGCTCGTGCGCTTGGCAAGCGGCGATATCTCGACCGGATAGTCGCACACGAAGGTGGGCTGGATGAGCTTGTCCTCGACGTACTCCTCGAAGAACAGGTTAAGTATGTCGCCGCGCTTGTGCTCGTCCTCAAACTCGATGTGGTGCTCGCGCGCGACCTTCTTTGCGGTCTCGTCGTCGGGTATCTCGTCAAAATCCACGCCCGAATACTTCTTGACCGCCTCGGTCATCGTTATGCGGGTGAAAGGATCGCGGATGTTTATCTCCTTGCCCTGATAGACGAGCTTTCCGTCCGGGCAGAGCTCGTCGGCAACGGCGTGGAACATATCTTCGCAGAGATCCATCATTCCGTGATAGTCGGTGTACGCCTGGTACATCTCAAAGCCGGTGTACTCCGGGCTGTGGCGCTGGTCCATGCCCTCGTTGCGGAACACCTTGCCCATCTCGTATACGCGCTCGAAGCCGCCTATTATCAGGCGCTTGAGGTGCAGCTCCTGCTCAACGCGCAGCACCATGTCCATGTCCAGCGCGTTGTGATGGGTGTGGAACGGACGCGCCGCGGCGTTTGTCGCCTTGTTCTGGAGTATCGGCGTGTCCACCTCCATAAAGCCCTTGTCCTCCAGCGTGCGGCGGAGGATGTGGATTATCTTGGTGCGCTTGACAAAGGTGTCGCGCACATCGTCGTTCATTATCAGATCGAGATAGCGCATACGATAGCGCAGCTCGGGGTCGCGCAGACCGTGGAACTTTTCGGGAAGCGGACGGAGCGACTTTGAAAGCAGCGTGACCGCGCTCGCCTTGACGCTTATCTCGCCCGCGTTGGTGCGGAACACCTCGCCCTCCACGCCGATTATGTCGGCGATGTCCACCTTTTTGAACCGAGCGTAGCTCTCCTCGCCGACCATGTCCTGGCGCACATATATCTGGATGTTGCCGCTGCGGTCGGACAGGTTGCAGAACGCCGCTTTGCCCATGCCGCGCTTGCTCATCAGACGTCCGGCTATCTTGACCGTCGTGCCCTCGAGCTTCTCAAAGTTCTCCTTGATCTCGCTTGCGTGCGCCTGCTGGTCAAACACCTTTTCGGCAAACGGATCCAAGCCAGCCTGCTGAAGCTCGGCAAGCTTGTCCCGGCGTATCTGCATAAGTTCGCTTATCGGCGTATTCATCAAATAAACTTCCTTTCCGTCACTTCCCAAAAAGAGTTCTTATCGCGAAATGTTTATAAGCTTGGCGGTCGCCATCTTTCCGCTCGGAGTCTCATACTCCACTTCCTCACCCGCAGCTGCGCCGATGAGCGCCTTGCCGAGCGGGCTTTCGTCGGATATCTTGCCCTGACGCGGATCGGCGTCGTTCGAGCCGACTATCGTGTACGAGCGCTCCTTGCCGCCGACTTCCACCGCCACGGTGCAGCCGACGTCCACCTTCTCGGTCGCGCCCTCCTCGTCTATGAACACCGCGTGGGCGAGGATGTCCTCGATCTCCGCGATGTGGCTGTACAGCTTGCCCTGCTCGTTCTTCGCCTCGTCGTATTCGCTGTTCTCGCTCAGGTCGCCATAGGAGCGCGCGACGGCTATCGCCTCGGCGACCTCCTTCTCGCGCACCGTCTTGAGATAGTTCAGTTCTTCCTCATACTGCTTATAGCGCTCCGAAGTCAGCTTGTGTACCTTAGGTGCCTTATCCATTTTATTGTACCTGCCTTTCATCCTTTTCAGGGTTCCATATCGCATTATAATGATGTGCGGCGGAAATGTCAATAGAATTTGCGAATCGCAGCTCGGATATGCCCACATCCCCCGCCCGCAGAACGCCCTGTCCCGCAGCCGCCGACGCAAGCTCCAAAGGCGGATACTCGCTGTTAAGAAAGCTCTCCGGAAGCGCGTACCGCAGCGTCTGCACCGCCATCAGTCCCGGCGAAGGCGGCGCGTATCCGACCGCCGTGCCTCTTCCTATGTCGAAATCCGGCCGGTCGAACAGTATCTTCAGCTCCGCCGCCGCGAGCGAGCCTCTCGACGTCAGCACCGACAGTCCGTAGTCGTACATCAGCTCGCGGGCGTAGCTCTCCGCGCCGCGGTCTATGCAGAGCACAAGGCTTCGCGTCCGCGCGGCGAGCTTTCTTACGGTGCGTTCAAGCTCTCTCGAGCGTCTGTGCGCGTATATCCCGACCGTGCAGTCGCCGAGCATATCCATCGCGCGGACGGCAATCTCGGCGGCGCACAGCTTTGCAAGACGCTGCGGAGGGGGCGATATCCCTCGCGCCGCAAGCTCCGACGCTATCGGGCTTCCCTCGGCGCACACCGCCTCGTGAAATCCGTGCCCGCGCAGCAACTCAGCCGCCGCGTCGTATATCAGTTCCTCTTTTGCGAGCGCGCGGCGAAGCGTCATCTCAAACGTCCGCATACCGAACCTGACCGTCCGCACGCACTCTATCTGCCGCACCGCGTTTCGGCGCGATACCCGCTTTTTCGGCGGTTCATCTGAAAATTTCACAAGCGCAATCATACAAAAAGCTATGCGCCCGTGCCGTCGAATATTCAGCCCTCCATGTTGAAGCCGCTGTTCATCTGCTGCTTTAGCAGATTCAGCGCCGCGAGGAACTGCGTGTCCTCGTCGCGCTCGAGCAGATAGAGGTTCTTGTCGCTGCGCTGTTCGACCTCGAGGTCGAGCGACACGCCGGTTCCGACAAGCGACTGTCCGTTCGGCGTGAAATACTCGTTTACCGAGATGTTCATCGCGCTGCCGTCGCCGAGAAGTCTGGTCTGCTGGGCGTATCCCTTGCCGCTGGTCCCAACGCCCACGATGAGCGCCTTGCCGTACTCGCGAAGCGCCGCGGCAAAGAACTCGGCGGCGGAGTAGCTGTCCTGGTTGACGATGACCACCATCGGCAGCGTCACCTCGTCCGCGTCCGAGTAGTCTACCGACTCCTGTCCCGCCTTGTCGCGCATGATGAACAGCGGGCCTTCGGGACAGAGCAGGTCAAGCATATCGACCATCTCGCTCTTGTGCCCGCCGCCGTTGTTGCGCACATCGAAGATTATGCCCTTCACGTCTGCCGCGAGCAGCTTTTCCAGCGCGTCCTTGAAGTACGCGGCGGCGTGCTCGTCAAAGTTGTCGATGCGCATATACCCGATATTGCCCTCGATTATCTCCGAGCTGACCGGGTTGTACTGATAGCTCTTGCGCTCCACCGTGACGGCGTGCGCGGCGCTCTGTCCCGCCGAAACGACGCCCAGCGTGACGCTCGTGCCCTCCTCGCCGCGAACCATGTCCACCGCCGCCGAGTAGCCGATCTCGCTCACCTTGGTGCCGTCCACCGAGACGATGAGGTCGCGCGGCTGAAGTCCGGAGGACAATGCCGGCGAGTTGTCGTGGACGCGGGTGATGAGTATGCCCTCGTTCTCCGAGTCGTAGACCACCGTTGTGCCGATGCCGACATAGGCGTTCTGCGACGACTGCATATAGCTCTTGTAGTCCTCGTCGGTCATGTAGAACGACCAGCGGTCGCCGGTCGCGGCGATTATTCCCGCGGCGGCACTGTCGAGCAGCGTGTCGTAGTCATAGTCTCCGACAAACTCGTTTTCAATTATGCTCAGCACACGGCTGACCTTCTGAAGCCGCTTTGCTTCCGACTGCTCGGTCTGGAGTATCGACTCGAACCGCCGCTCCACCGCGAAGTAGGTGAACATGAAGCTGAGCGCCGCCGCGAGCAGCACCAGTCCCACCACCGTTGCGATATTGAATCTCTTTTTCATTCTCATACCTCCGAACATTTTCTTTGCACATACTCGGTTAATTATACACGTTTCGCGCCAAAATTCAAGTGAAAAATTGTAAATTATCCGCTGTGCTGCGCGTGTATCCCGATGTGCCCCACCCCGAGTATCACCGCGGATGCCATCAGCCACACGACCTTGCCGTACACGCCGAGCAGAAAGAACGTCGCGACCGGAAGCGTCGCTCCGGCAAGCGGGATTCCCATAAAGCCGCTGTAAAAGTCGGACAGTTTTCGCTCGCTGCGGAAATATCGCACCCACCACAGCTCGTACATCGCCATCAGCGCGGACGCGGCGACCAGCCACCACGTCCAAGCCGTCCATCCGTGCGGATTGAAGTCGTCGAACATGAGCGCGCAGACCGTGACAAGCGCCTGTCCTATCCGCTCAAACGCGAGCAGCACCCTGTTCTCGCCATCGGCGGTGTACCCCTGCGGCTTGTTCCTCGCCCAGATGATGTTCGGCAGGAACAGCATGAAAAGAAATATCAGTCCGACATACGAAAAGCCGAAGTGTCCCACCGTCCCGCCTCCAATCGACAAATCAAAAACTTGTCCGGCGCGTTTTGTCCTGCGCCGGACTGTTTAAGCCTTATTTCGGGAAATACTTTCTCGGATCGACCGACGCTCCGTTCACATATATCGTGAAGTGCAGGTGCGGTCCGGTCGAGTATCCGGTGGTGCCCACCTTTCCTATCACGTCGCCCTGCTTTACCTCCTGTCCGACCTTTACAAGCCGCTTGGACATATGGGCGTAGAGGGTCACGTTTCCGCCGCCGTGGTCTATCTGGACATACTCGCCCCACGCCGTGTTGAACTGACTGACGATGACCGTGCCGCCGTTCGCCGCGAGGATCGGCGTTCCCGTCGGCGCGCCGATGTCCAGCCCGTTGTGCAGCGTGTACTTGCCGGTTATCTGGTGCGTACGCCACTTGTACTCCTGCGTGACGGTGAAGTTGTTCTCCAGCGGCCAGAGATAGTCGCCGCCGACATACTTTTTGCGCTTGGCAAGCTCCTTTGCGACGCGGTCCGCCTCCGCAGCACAGTCGTCTATCTCCTTGGTTATTTTCGCAAGCTCCTCGGCAGTGTAGTCCTTCTTCTGCTGAAGCTCGCCGAGCAGCGTATCGACCTCTTTGCTCTTCTGCTCCGCCTCTGTCCTCTGCGACTCGAGATCCTCCTTGACCTCCTCGCTGAACGCCCTGTCCTCCTCGATGTCCGCCTTCATCGCCTGGATGCCCTCGCGTATCTCCTTGAGCGACTGCATAAGCTCGTTGTCATAGTTCGCTATGTCGCGCATGACCTCCGCGCGCGCAAGGAAGTCGGAAAAGCTGGTCGCGCCGAGCAGCACTGCCCAGTCGGACACATGGCTGTTCTCCTCCATCGCGCGCACACGCTTTTTGTACAGCGCGAACTCGTCCGCCTCGTCCTGCTGCGCAAGCTCGATCTCGACCTCTTTTTCGGCTATCTGCCGGTCGTATGACTCGATAAGCGCCTCTGAGGTGGCTATCTGCTCGTCCAGCACCGACAACTGGTTTTCCAAATTCGTCTTGGTCGCCATGGCGTCGCGCTCCTGCGACTGCAGACCGCTCAGCTCGTTCTGAAGCACCTTTTTGTCGTTTGCGAGCTGATTCTTTTTGTCCTTCAGATTCTTCAGGTTCTGCTCGCTTATGTCGCTTGCCGCGCCTGCGTTCAACGCCATTGCCACTATCGACAGTATCATCAGCAGCGCGAGAAAGCCAGAAAATATCGCGACCAGTTTCTTTTTATGCTTATACATGGATATTTGCCTCCGAAAAATAGCTTAGACCTTCATAAACTTGCGAATCGTGAGCACGCCGCCGAGAACTCCGACGAGCAGTCCCGTGGCGAGGAACACGACGAACAGCGGGAACGCGAACTCGGAAAATCCAAGGAACTCTATAAAGCCTTCACCGCCTATATACTCGCCGAGCGACTTTGTGAGGTAGCTGTACACTCCCCACTGCGCAAAGTACGCTATAACGCCGCCGCAGACGCCGAGAAGCGATCCCTGAACTATGAACGGCCAGCGTATGAACGTGTTTGTCGCGCCGACCATCTTCATTATCGCTATCTCCTCGCGTCTGTCCATCGTCGCGAGCTTGACCGTGTTGGCGATTATGAACACCGAAACGAGCACCAGTATCGCCGCAAGTATGTAGCAGATGAGGTTCAGCGCCTTCTGCATCGACAGCGTGGCGTCGCTCAGGTCCTGGCTATATCGCACCGACCCTATGCCGTCCAAGCGATCGAGCGCTGCCGCGGTCTCGTCCGCGAGCTCGAGATCCACCACCTGCACGCGATAGCGGTGGCGCAGATCCTCGCCGGTTATGCCGATAAGTATCTCGTCCGCGTCCTCGCCAAGCTCGGCGCGATAGTCCTCCAGCGCCTCGTCGCGGGTTATGAACTCCGCCGTCAGCACATTCGGTACCTGATATATCTTGCCGGTTATCGCGAGCGCCTCGGTGTCGCTGAGGCTGTCGTCCACGAACGCCAGTATCTCGTTGGAGTCCTTCGCCTTGTCGATGAGCACGTTCACGTTCAGCGCCACCAACGCAAAGCTTCCGGTAATGAGCAGGCACGCCACGATGACGCTCACCGCGGCGAAGCTCATGAAACCATGCACGAATATTCCCTTGATGCCTTCTTTGAAGAAGTAGATAAAGTTATGTCCCTTCATACCTGATAATACCCGCCGCTTCCGTCATGTACTATCTTGCCGCCGTCCAGCGCTATAACGCGCTTTGCGAAGCTGTTGACTATCGCGCTCTCGTGCGTGACCGCGATTATCGTCGTGCCCAGCTCGTTTATCTTCTTAAGCAGTCCCATTATCTCGCGCGACCGCGTGGGGTCGAGGTTTCCGGTCGGCTCGTCCGCGATTATGACGCGCGGATTGTTGACAAGCGCCCTCGCGATGGACACGCGCTGCTGCTCGCCGCCGCTCAGCTCTCGCGGATAGCGCTTCGCCTTGTGCGAAAGTCCCACCAGCTCGAGCATTATCGGCACACGCTCACGGATGCGCCGCGAGCCCTCGCCGATGACGCGCATCGCGAAGGCTACGTTTTCGTACACCGTCATATTCTCGATAAGCCGGAAATCCTGGAACACGACGCCGAGGGTGCGGCGAAGTCTCGGTATCTGCGACGCGCGCAGATTCGAGAAATTGAAGCCGTTGACGAGCATCTTGCCGTCGGTCGGCCGCACCTCGGCGGTTATGAGCTTCACGATGGTGCTCTTGCCCGACCCGCTCGGTCCGACGAGGAACACGAACTCGCCGTCGTCGATGCGCAGGTCGATGCCCTTGAGCGCCTTGGTTCCGTTGTCGTAGGATTTGTAGACGTCTGCGAATCGCACCATTTTAATACTTCGGCTCCCTGCTCGCGAGGTATTTGCGCACCATCAGCGCGACCTTGAAGATTATCGCGTGATCGAACTCACGCAGGTCAAGTCCGGTGAGCTTCTTAATCTTCTCCAAGCGGTAGACAAGCGTGTTGCGGTGAACGAACAGCTTGCGCGAAGTCTCGGACACGTTCAGATTGTTCTCAAAGAACTTGTTTATCGTGAATATCGTCTCCGAATCGAGGCTGTCGATGGTGTTCTTCTTGAAAACCTCGCTGAGGAACATCTCGCACAGCGTGGTCGGAAGCTGATAGATAAGACGTCCGATGCCGAGGCTCTCGTACGCGATTATCGCCTTCTCGCTGTCGAACACCTTGCCGACCTCGATTGCGACCTGCGCCGACTTGAACGAGCCCGCAAGCTCGCGCAGATGCTCGGTCACCGTGCCGATGCCGATGACGACGCGGGTGTACAGCTCGGTGCCCACCGTCTCCTCGATCTGGCGCGCGGTAGCCATAAGCTCCTTGGTGTCCACGTCCGCCGAGACCTCCTTGACAAGCACGATGTCGGTCTCGCTCACGCTGAACACAAAGTCATGCTGGCGGTCGGGGAACATATTCTGAAGCACATCTATCGTCGCAAGGTCGTTGCGCTCGCTCAGTCGGACAAGGAATACCGCGTAGGGTATGTCGGTCGAGAAATGCAGCTCGCGCGAGCGCACATAGATATCGCCGGGCAGGATGTTGTCAAGGATGATGTTCTTGATGAACGTCGCCTTGTCGTGCTTCTCCTCGTGCGACTGCTTCGCGCCGTTGAGCGCGATGGAAGCCATCTGGCAGAGCGCAAGCGCGACGTCGTCCTCGCCCTCGACAAAAGCCGCAAAATCAAACGTCGAACCGAATGTCGAAAGCGGTTTGAAAGTTGCGTTGTCCGCTCGGATAATGCCGTCCGCAATATCCTCGAGCTGATCCTCGTTCAGGTTGCGGCGCTTTCCGATGCTTCCCAGATCGGTGCAGCTTATCACGGTTCCGGTCTCGTCGATAACTCCTATCGTACGGTTGGTCGCGTCCTTCATCTGGAGTACAATACCCTGGAATATTCTGCTGGACATACAAACCACTCCTCTCCGCTGTTTCCTCTGACGTCTCCTGTTTTACATTGCACAGTAGTACCTTTTATATCATACCTCATGACGGCGAGATTTGCAAGTCAAATATGTCAAAATAAACAAAAAATTTTCCCTAATTCCCCTCAAGGCTTTGGGGCACAACAGAAAAATTTGCAGAAAAACGGATAATTATGTCAACCGAAAGCAGAAAAAAGCGACCTGCTCGGTTGGGAGCAGGTCGCCTGAAGTTGAAAGGCTAAAATCAGTTGGTGATGGTGCGCTCGGTATCCTTGTCGAACAGGTGGATGGTCTCCGGATCGAACGCAACCTTGATCTTGTCGCCATGGCGAGCGGTCGAACGGTTGGACACGCGCGCGGTGAACTGACGACCCTCGCAGATGAGGTACAGATAGTTCTCGTTGCCCATCGGCTCGACGACTTCGACGTCGGCGTCGACCAGGTCGTTCGGGAACTGGTTGAGGAACAGAGCCTCGTCGTGGATGTTCTCCGGACGGACGCCAAGGATGACCTCCTTGCCGACATACGCGAGAACTTCCGGCTTGCGGCCCTTGCTCTCCGGCAGCGCTATACGAGCCTTGCCGAACTGGACATAGGTCACGCCGCCCTCGTCAACGATGGTGCCGTTCAGCGTATTCATCTGCGGCGAGCCGACGAAGGTCGCGACGAACAGGTTCGCCGGGTTATCGTACAGGTTCTGCGGCGCGGAGATCTGCTGAATGAATCCGTCCTTCATGACGACTATGCGGGTACCCATCGTCATAGCCTCGGTCTGGTCGTGGGTAACATATATAAAGGTAGTAGCAAGCTTCTGATGGAGCTTGGTCAGCTCGGTACGCATCTGCGCGCGGAGCTTAGCGTCCAGGTTGGAAAGCGGCTCGTCCAGAAGGAAGACCTTCGGGCTACGGACGATAGCACGTCCCAGAGCAACACGCTGACGCTGACCACCCGAAAGAGCTGCCGGCTTACGGTCGAGCAGGTGCTCTATCTCAAGGATACGAGCGGCCTCGTCGACGCGACGCTTGATCTCGTCCTTCGGCAGATGGCGGAGTTTAAGGCCGAACGCCATGTTCGCGAAAACGGTCATGTGCGGATACAGAGCGTAGTTCTGGAACACCATCGCGATGTCGCGCTCTTTCGGCGGCACGTCGTTGCAGAGCTTGCCGTCTATGTAGAGCTCGCCTTCGCTTATCTGCTCCAGACCGGCGATCATGCGCAGAGTCGTCGACTTGCCGCAGCCGGAAGGTCCGACCAGGATTATAAACTCCTTGTCTTCGATTTCAAGATTGAAATCGGAAACCGCGGTGACGCCGCCGGAATAGCGCTTGTATATGTTCTTAAGTGTGACACTAGACATTGATACTACCTCCTAATTGTTAGCCTTTGGCTTGAAAACATGATACCACAAAATTCATTTAAAGTATATACCCAACTATAGACAAACATCGCCTGACCTATTTGTACAGACTGCTTATGACCGGGTAAAAACTCAAGGTGCATTTTATTTACCGGACACGCTTATATAGCTTACCGTGTTTCTGTATGATTTGCGAAAATGTCCGATACTGCTTCGAGTGGTTTCTCGTCAAAATCTCATAAACCGACGATCAGTCCTCGTTCTCACCCAGCAGCTTGGTCTCGGCGATGACCTTCTCCTGCACGTTCGCCGGAGCCTCCTCATAGCGCTCGAACTTGAGCGAGAAGCTGCCCCTGCCCTGCGTCATCGAGCGAAGATCTATCGCGTAGGTCGCCATCTCCGCCATCGGGACTTCGGCGTCGACCTGCTGCATTCCGCCGCCAACAGGATTCATGCCAAGGACGCGGCCGCGGCGCTTGTTCATGTCGCCGATTATGTCGCCCATGTGAGCGTCCGGGATGAGCACCTTCAGCGAGCCTATCGGCTCCATCAGCACGGGGTTCGCCTGCGCCAGTCCGGCCTTATACGCGAGCGACGCGGCGGTCTTGAACGCCATTTCGCTCGAGTCGACATCGTGGTACGAGCCGTCGACCAGCGTCGCCTTCAGTCCGACGACCGGGTATCCCGCGAGCACGCCGTGGCGCACGCACTCACGCAGTCCCTTTTCGACCGCCGGGAAGAAGTTCTTCGGGACCGATCCGCCAAAGACCTGCTCTGCGAAGATGAGGTCGTCCTGCTCGGACTGCGGCTCAAACTCGATCCACACGTCGCCGTACTGGCCGTGTCCGCCCGACTGCTTCTTGTGCTTGCCCTGGACCTTGACTTTTTTGCGTATCTTCTCACGATACGGAACGCGCGGCTCCTCCATCGTGGTCTCGGTCGCGAACTTGCTCTTGAGCTTGGAACGCAGCACGTCGGCGTGGATGTCGCCCAGCGTCGACAGTATCATCTGATGCGTCTCGGCGTTCTGCTCAACGCGGAACACCGGATCCTCCTCGGCGAGCTTGACAAGTCCGGTGGCTATCTTCTCCTCGCCGCCCTTCGCGACCGGCAGTATCGCCATCGAGAAGCACGGCTCGGGGAACTCGATGCCCTCATACTCTATTCCGCTTCCCGTCTCGCGCAGGGTGTCGCCCGTCTTGGTCGCGGCGAGCTTGGACACCGCGCCGATGTCGCCGCAGACGATCTCCTGCACCTCGGTGTTCTTCTTGCCCTTGACGGTGTAGATGTGGCCGAGCTTCTCCTTCTGCTCGCTGCGCGGATTCTCAAGCGTCATGTCGCTCTTCGCGTTTCCGCTCATAACCTTGAAGAAGCTGAACTTGCCGTACTGGTCGCTTATCGTCTTGAACACCATCAGTCCAGGCTTGCCGTTCGGGTCGACCTTCTCGGTCGCCTCAAGCGGGGACGGCGCATAGTCGATGATGCCCTGCATCAGCGTCATCGAGCCGATGCCAGTCAGCGCGCATCCGCAGAACACCGGGCAGATCGAACCGGTCTTGACGCCCTCGTTTATACCCTTGATATACTCCTCCTCGGTGAAGTCCTCACCGCTGAAGAACTTGTCCATGAACTCCTCGCTGGTCTCGGCAACGCTCTCGCTCAGCATCGCGCGCAGCTCGTCGACATCGCCCTGGACTCCGTCCGGATAGGGTATCTCCTCGCGGGTGCCGCCGCTCATGCGCATCGCCTTCTGGCGGATTATGTCTATAATTCCGGTCATCTTGTCGCCGTTCATTATCGGCATGACCAGCGGGCAGACGCTTATGCCGAACGCGTCGCGCAGCTCGCGGAAGCTCTTCATAAAGTCCGCGTTTTCCTCGTCTATCTTCGAGATGTAGAAGAACTTCGGAAGGCTGCGGTCGCCGAGCGCCTTCCACGCCTTTTCGGTGCCGACCTGAACGCCGGTCTTTGCGCCGAGCACTATCAGTCCGGCATCGGCAACGCGCAGGCACTGGAGCACTTCGCCCTCAAAGTCGAAGTAACCGGGAGTGTCCATAACATTGAGCTTGAAGCCGTTATACTCGACCGGGACGGGGGTGGACGAAACCGAGATCTGGCGTTTTATCTCCTCCGGATCAAAGTCGCACACCGTAGTGCCGTCCGATATCTTGCCCATACGGTCGGTTCCCTTGGTGACATAAAGCAGGCTCTCCACCAGCGTCGTCTTGCCGCTGTCGCCGTGTCCCATAACGCAGATATTGCGTATATTTTCTGTCTTTAGCATCCTCATTCCTCCCTGCGCATTTTGTTTGCGCGAAATGTCCACGCAACTTATAGTGTTTATTATACAATACCACTTCAAAAAGTACAATAGGTTTTTGTGCAAAATTTTGAAAAATTTAAGGCGCGAAGGTTTCTCCCCCTCGCGCCCATGTAGGTTTTTACCACAGATCAGTCCTTGAAGTAGCCCACACCGCCCTCGAATATCGGCTGATATTTGTTCATCGGCAGGTTCTTGGCTATCATCTCGCCCGACCGCTCGGTGTGCCCCATCTTGCCGAGCACGCGTCCGTCCGGGCTTATTATGCCCTCTATGGCGAACATCGAGCCGTTCGGATTGAACTCGCAGTCCATTGTCGGAACGCCCGCCTCGTCGCAATACTGGAAAGCTATCTGTCCGTTCGCGAGCAGGCGCTCAAGCTCAGCCTTCGGCGCGACGAACCGTCCCTCTCCGTGGCTTATCGGCACGGCGTGCACGTCGCCTGTGTTCATCAGCGACAGCCACGGCGACTTTACCGTTCCCACGCGCGTGCGCACATAGCGCGACTGATGCCGTCCGATGAGATTGTAGGTCAGTGTCGGCGCGGATTCGGACTCGGCGCGTATCTCGCCGTAGGGCAGCAGCCCGAGCGCGACAAGCGCCTGGAATCCGTTGCATATGCCGAGTGCAAGGCCGTCGCGCTTGTGCAGCAGCTCGTGCACCGCGTCGGCTATCGCGGGATTGCGGAACAGCGCCTCGATGAACTTTGCCGAGCCGTCCGGTTCGTCACCGCCCGAAAATCCTCCGGGCAGCACCAGCATATTTGCCGAACGTATAGCCCGCTCGAGCGCCGCCGTCGACTCGTCCAGCCACTGCGGCGTGAGGTTTCGGACGAGCACCACCTCGGCGTCGCCGCCGGCGCGTCGGACAGCCCGCGCGGTGTCCTCCTCACAGTTCGTTCCGGGAAACGCCACCACGACCGCCTTCGGTCGCGCGATACGGCTTGCACGAACGACCGGCGAGCGTTCGACGCAGTTTGCGGTCGGGCAGTCGCCGAAAGCTTCGGCACGGGTCGGGAATACCTTTTCGAGCTTACCCTCCCATACCGCGAGCAGGTCGGCGACGCTCTCGGCTTCTCCGCCGAGCTTTATCGTCCGCTCCTCCGTCGTCTCGCCTATCCGCTCAAACGGCAGCTCCTCGCGCGACACGACGATGATGCCCGCGGGATAGCGGTCGTACCACCCGTCAAAGTCCGCGTTTTCGGCAAAGCCTATGCGGTTGCCGAAGCTCATCTTCATTATTCCCTCGGCGACCGTGCCTGTGCCCACCGCCCACGCGGCGCTCACCCTGCCCTCGCGTATCAGCGCGCGGACCTGCTCCCAGTCGGCGAGATGCCTGTCAAATTCGTCCACACTACCGGTAGCGGCGAGATAGACCTTCTCCCCTGCATGCTTGAACTCCGGGCTTATCACGTCTCCCGCGTCGGCGGTGGCTATCGCAAAGCTCACAAGCGTAGGCGGCACGTCGAGCGAGCCGAACGAACCGCTCATCGAGTCCTTTCCACCTATCGCCGCCGCGCCGAGCCCTATCTGCGCCGTATACGCGCCGAGGAGTGCCGCCATCGGCTTGCCCCAACGCTCGGGCGCGCTGCCGAGACGCTCAAAATACTCCTGGAAGGTCAGGTATACGTCCTTCGCGTCGCATCCGGCGGCGACCAGCTTTGCCACCGACGACACGACCGCCGCCTGCGCTCCTCCGAACTGATCGGCTTCGCTCAGGTACGGGTCAAAGCCGTAGCTCATCACCGAGCAGGTGGACGCTCCTGCGACCGGCAGCAGCGCCGCCATCACCTGCGAGGGTGTCCTCTGCGCAGCGCCGCCATATGGCATGAGCACCGAACCCGCGCCTATCGTCGAGTCGAACCGCTCGACAAGACCGCGCTTGCTCGCCGCGGACAGGCTTCCGATGAGCTTTCGCAGTCCGCGCTCGCACTTCGGCGCGGCGTTCTGCTTCACAACGTGCGCAGCCGCTGATTTCGGCGCGCCGTTGGTGTCGAGGAACGCGCGGCTGATGTCCACAATGGTCTTTCCGCACCAGCTCATGCGAAGGCGCGGCTCTTCGGTTATCTCAGCGACGACGGTACTCTCCAGGTTCTCCCCCGCCGCAAGCTCGCGGAATCGGTCAACGTCCTGCGGCGCGACGACCACCGCCATGCGCTCCTGCGACTCGCTTATCGCAAGCTCGGTGCCGTCAAGGCCCTCGTACTTGCGCGGCACACGGTCGAGGTCGATGACAAGTCCGTCGGCAAGCTCGCCTATCGCGACCGACACACCGCCCGCGCCGAAGTCGTTGCAGCGCTTTATGAGATTCGCCGCCTCCTTTGTGCGGAACAGGCGCTGGAGCTTGCGCTCCTCCGGCGGATTTCCCTTCTGCACCTCGGCGGCGCAGGTCTCAAGCGACTTTGTCGTGTGCGACTTGGACGAGCCGGTGGCTCCGCCAATGCCGTCGCGTCCGGTGCGGCCTCCGAGCAGTATCACCTTGTCGCCGGGCGCGGGTCGCTCGCGGCGGATGTTCTCCGCGGGCGCCGCTCCCACGACCGCGCCTATCTCAAGGCGTTTTGCGACATAACCGGGGTGATACAGCTCGTCGACAAGCCCGGTCGCAAGCCCTATCTGGTTGCCGTAAGACGAGTATCCCTGCGCAGCGGTGGTGGTCAGCTTGCGCTGCGGCAGCTTTCCGGGCAGGGTGTCGCCGAGCGGGACGGTCGGGTCGCCCGCGCCGGTCACGCGCATCGCCTGATAGACATAGCTTCGACCGCTGAGCGGGTCGCGTATCGCGCCGCCGAGGCAGGTCGCCGCGCCTCCGAACGGCTCGATCTCGGTCGGATGGTTGTGCGTCTCGTTCTTGAACATCAATATCCAGTCCTGCTCCCCGCCGTCTATCTTCGCCTTTATCTTAATGGAGCAGGCGTTTATCTCCTCTGATTCGTCCAGGTTTCCAAGCATACCGCGCTTTTTCAGTACCTTTGCCGCCGACGTCGCGACATCCATCAGCGTCACCGGACGGGACTTCGCCGCGTCGCCGCGCGCCTCTATCCGCTCGGTGAGGTACTGCTCAAACGCCGCCCTCACCCGCGCGTCATCTATCGTCACGTCCTCCAGCTTGGTGTTGAAGGTGGTGTGGCGGCAGTGGTCCGACCAGTAGGTGTCGACCACGCGAAGCTCGGTTATCGTCGGGTCGCGGCGCTCCCGGCGGAAGTAGTCGCGGAAGAACTTTAGATCCTCCAGGTCCATCGCCAGTCCAAGCTCGTCAAGCAGCTTTGCAAGCTCCCCGTCGCCGCTTTCGCAGAAGCCGTCCAGCGTCCGCACGGTCGTGGGTATGTCGAACTCGCGCGCGAGGGTGGACGGCTTGTCCATCGACGCCTCGCGGCACTCGACCGGGTTTATTATATACGACTTGATGCGCTCGAGCAGGTCTGGCGCGAGCGTTCCGTCGAACACATACACCGTCGCGGCTGCGCAGGTCGGACGCTCGCCCTTGGTCATCATCTGTATGCACTGGGCACAGCTGTCCGCGCGCTGGTCGTACTGCCCGGGCAGCGGTTCGACGGCTATCACCGTGTGCTCGCCCGCCATCTCCGGCAGCGTCTCGTCGTGGCAGACATCGGTCTGCGCGCGCGCGATAACTCCCGCTTTTGCCGCCTCGTATGTCGCGCCGTCTATGCCCTCAAGGTCATAGCGGTAGAAGATGCGCAGCTGCGGTATCTCGACCGACAGCGCATCCGAAAGGTCGCGGCGCAGCGCTCGGGCTTCCAAGTCGAAACCCTCCCGCCGCTCGGTGTATGCTCGAAAGACGCTCATTGGCGGCACCTCACATAAATATTATGATAGCTTACTCATACATTTTACAACAAAATACGCCGCGCCGCAATCCGCAAAATAAACAAAGGAGAGCCTTCGCCCTCCTTTGCAGGTCAATTTGTTTTCTTCTTTATCACAAATCCGCCGGCAGTGCCCGCCTTTGCCCGAGCCGACGCCGTTCCGACCATCGTCGGACCATGGACGTGATCGTTAGTGCCAAACTTCCACTCCATACTGCGCGGCGACAAAAGCATTCCTATAATCACGCCGAGCAGCAGAAACACCAGCTTGACCATCCGTGCTCTCTTCTTGTCCATATTCGGCAAACGCTTACGCGTCCTCCTCTTTGTCGCAATCGCAGTCCTCGCCGCAGTCACAGCCTTCGCCGCACTCGCCGCAGCAGTCGGCAAGCTCATCGTCCCAGTGATAGTGGTTGGTGATGTTGCCGCTGTTGCAGCCTATTCCGTTCTTTATCGGCGACATGAGCAGTCCGAGCGCAAGTCCGCCGCAAAAAGCCGCGAATATCTTCAGTCCGGTGTGGCTGTTCCTCGCCGGATTCAGCATCATCTTCTTCATCCTGCGCTCCCTTTAGCCCGCGAAGTCCTCGGAGCCGATCTCCTGCTCCTCCTCGCCGCAGCAGCAATCGCCCTCGCCGCACTCGCAGCTCTCGTCGTCGCAGGTGCAGGTCTTGCCCATCGCGTCGCTTACCTTCGACTTTACCTTGTCGACAAACTGCTCAACGTTCAGCTCGACGTCAATCTTATTGTTCGCCAGATAGTATCCAAGCGCTGTGCCAGCACCGAACAGCACGATCTTACCAAAAATCTTCATAACAGTGTACCTCCTAATTTGTCGGCATAACGCCTTGTACGTCTATTATACAACTCAAACCGCAAGAATACAATAGCGTTTTGGTCAAAAGTTTATAAAAAGACGGCGTGCGAGGTCTCCCCACACGCCGTCCGTAGTTCGATGCTTACTTCTTGTACAGCTCCTGGAGCTTGACGAGCTTCGCGTAACGATCCGCGGCGGACTGCTCCGCCTTGTCGAACAGATCGGCCGCACGCTCCGGGAAGGAGCGCTCGAGGCTCGAGTAGCGGACCTCGCCCTTGATGAAGTCCTTGTAGCTGCCGGTCGGAGCCTTGCTGTCCAGCGTGAAGGCGCCCTCCTCGGTGCCGATCTTGCGCGGGTCATAGCGGAAGCAGTGCCAGTAGCCCGCCTCGACGGCGTTCTTCGACTCCTCCATCGCGCGACCCATGCCGCCCTTGAGACCGTGGTTGATGCACGGAGCGTAGCCGATTATCAGCGACGGGCCGTGATAGCTCTCCGCCTCGGCGACCGCCTTGACAGTCTGCGCGGCGTTGGCGCCCATCGAGACCTGCGCGACATAGACGTTGCCGTAGCTCATCGCTATCTCGCTGAGGCTCTTCTTCGCCTGGACCTTGCCCGAAGCCGCGAACTGCGCGACCTGGCCGATCTGCGAAGCCTTCGATGCCTGACCGCCGGTGTTGGAGTAGACCTCGGTGTCGAACACGAAGATGTTCACGTCCTGACCGGAGGCGATGACGTGGTCAAGGCCACCGAAGCCGATGTCGTATGCCCAGCCGTCGCCGCCGAATATCCAGATGGACTTCTTGACGAGGACGTCCTTCTCTGCGAGTATCTCCTTTGCGACGTCGCAGCCGCAAGCCTCGCACGCGGCGATGAGCTTTGCGGAAGCCGCCTTCGAGCCCTCGGCATCCTCCATGTTGTCCAGCCACTCCTGCGCGGCAGCCTTGGCAGCCGCGTTGTCGCTCTCAAGCAGCTTCGCGACGTTCTTCGCGAGCTTCTCGCGGCGAGCCTGGGTGGCGAGGAACATTCCGTAGCCGTACTCGGCGTTGTCCTCGAACAGCGAGTTCGACCAAGCCGGGCCGTGGCCGTCCTTGTTGACGGTGTACGGAGTCGCCGGCGCGCTGCCGCCCCAAATCGACGAGCAGCCGGTGGCGTTCGCTATCATCATGCGGTCGCCGAACAGCTGGGTGACCAGCTTTGCGTAAGCCGGCTCGACGCAGCCCGCGCACGCGCCCGAGAACTCGAGCAGCGGCTGCTTGAACTGCGAACCCTTGACCGTCTCCTGCTTGAAGGTCTCGGTGACCTCCGGCTTGACGCTGACCTTGTGGTAAGCGTAGTCGTAAACCTCCTGCATCTCGGTCTGGCTCTCGAACGGAACCATCTTGAGCGCCTTGGTCTTTGCCGGGCAGGCATTGACGCACGCGCCGCAGCCGGTGCAGTCGTAGACCGACGGGATGAGCGAGAAGGTCAGGCTCTCGAGACCCTTGCCCATCATCTTCTTCTGCTGGAGCGCCGACGGAGCAGCCGCGACCTCGCTCTCGTTCAGAACGAACGGGCGGATGACGGCGTGCGGGCAGACGAACGCGCACTGGTTGCACTCTATGCAGTTCTCCGGTATCCACTGCGGGACGTCGACCGCGATGCCGCGCTTCTCATATGCCGCGCTGCCCTGCGGGAAGTGTCCGTCCTCCGCGCCCTTGAACGCCGAGACCGGCAGCTTGTCGCCGCGCTGCGCGTTGACCGGATTCATGACATTGTTGACGAAGTCGACAAGCTCCTTGCGATCGCCGGTGGCAAGCTCGGGCGCCTTGTCGTCGGTCGCGTTCTTCCACTCGGCGGGGACCTTTATCTCAACGATGGCGTCCTTGCCGGCGTCGATGGCGGCATAGTTCATGTTGACGACGTCCTCGCCCTTGCGGCCGTAGCTCGCGACGACGGCTTCCTTCATGTACTTTATCGCGTCCTCGAGCGGCAGGATCTTGGACAGGGTGAAGAACGCGCTCATGAGTATCATGTTGATGCGTCCGCCGAGTCCGATCTCGCGCGCTATCTTCACGCCGTCGACGACATACAGCTTTATGCCGTTCTCGGCTATGTAGCGCTTGTCCTTTGCGGGCAGGTTCGCGCCGATGTCGTCCTGTCCCCACTGGCAGTTGAGCAGGAAGGTGCCGCCCGGGCGGACATCCTCGACCATGTCATACTTGCCGATGTAGGACTGGTTGTGGCAGGCGACAAAATCAGCCTGCGAGATGTAGTAGGTCGACTTTATCGGCACATCGCCGAAACGCAGGTGGCTGACGGTGATGCCGCCCGACTTCTTCGAGTCATAGAAGAAGTAAGCCTGCGCGTACTTGTCGGTGTGGTCGCCGATTATCTTTATCGCGTTCTTGTTCGCGCCGACCGTGCCGTCCGAGCCGAGGCCCCAGAACTTGCAGGAGACGATGCCCTCCGGCGTGGTTATCGGGTTCTCGTTTATCGGCAGCGACAGGTTGGTCACGTCGTCCTCGATGCCGATGGTGAACTCGACCTTCGGCTTTGCCGACTGCGCGTTGCGGTAGACGGCGATTATCGTGGAAGGCGGCGTGTCCTTGGAACCAAGGCCGTAGCGTCCGCCAAAGACGTTGACGTTCTGGCATCCCTGCTCTCGCAGCGCGGTGACGACGTCGAGGTAGAGCGGCTCACCCTGAGCGCCCGGCTCCTTGGTGCGGTCGAGCACCGAGATGGTCTTGCAGGTCTTCGGGATGGCGGCGACGAACTTCGCGCCGACAAACGGACGGTACAGGCGGACCTTGATGAGGCCGACCTTCTCGCCCTTCTTCATCAGATAATCGATGGTCTCCTCCGCGGTGTCGCAGACCGAACCCATCGCGACGATGACGTGCTCGGCGTTCGGGTCGCCGTAGTAGTTGAACAGCTGGTAGTCGGTGCCGAGCTTGGCGTTGACCTTGCCCATATACTCCTCAACAACCTCGGGAAGCGCGTCGTAGTACGGGTTGCACGCCTCGCGAGCCTGGAAGAAGATGTCGCCGTTCTGAGCCGAACCGCGCAGCACCGGATGCTCCGGGTTGAGCGCGCGGGAGCGGAACTCCTCAATGGCCTTCATGTCGACCATCTCGGCGAGATCCTTGTAGTCCCATATGTCGATCTTCTGCTGCTCGTGGCTGGTGCGGAAGCCGTCAAAGAAGTTCAGGAACGGTACGCGGCCCTTGATCGCGGCGAGATGCGCGACAGCCGCGAGGTCCATGACCTCCTGCGGATTGGACTCGGCGAGCATGGCAAAGCCGGTCGAGCGGCACGCCATGACGTCCGAGTGGTCGCCGAATATGTTAAGAGCGTGGCTTGCGACAGCGCGCGCCGAGACGTGGATAACGCCGGGGAGCAGCTCGCCCGCGATCTTGTACATGTTCGGGATCATCAGCAGAAGTCCCTGCGAAGCGGTAAAGGTGGTGGTCAGCGCGCCCGCGGCAAGCGATCCGTGAACAACGCCGGCTGCGCCCGCCTCCGACTGCATCTCCACGACCTTGACTTCCTGGCCGAAGATGTTCTTCTGACCGGCGGCAGCCCACTTGTCCACGTTCTCCGCCATGACCGACGACGGAGTTATCGGGTAGATGCCCGCAACGTCGGTAAAGGCGTACGCAACGTGGGCGGCGGCGGTGTTGCCGTCCATCGTCTTCTTCTTGCGTGTGATAGCCATTAATCTTCCTCCTCACATTCATCAAAGAGCCGACATGCGGCTCTATTTGTCCGCTAATCATTTTACCACTAAATTTTTTATCTGTAAACACCAAAAAGCAGGAATTTTTGAAAATTCATATTTTTCCCGTTCCGGCATCCGCTTATACTCGCGCGTTCAAAACAGCGGCTATTGCAAATCATGGCGAAATAAGCTATAATATCGTATACATATAAAATATACCCATCCGCGCGGGTTTTCGGGAGGTGCGGCTAACTTGATAACGGTAATTCAGTCGCTTGGAATATCGGGCATAGAGGCATATCCGGTCACCATCGAGACATTCATCTCAAACGGACTGCCAGGCTTCGACGTCGTGGGACTGCCGGACGCCGCCGTTCGCGAGAGCCGCGAGCGCGTTCGTGCCGCGATGAAAAGCTGCGGCTTCGGCTTCCCGTCGGGCAGGATAACGGTAAATCTCGCGCCCGCCGACACCAGAAAAGAGGGCGCGGTCTACGACCTGCCCATCTTTCTCGGACTGCTCGCGTCGGCGGAGGACGGCTTTCGGATACCGCGCGACGCGGTGTTCGTCGGCGAGCTTTCTCTTGGCGGTGAGCTTCGTCCGATGACCGGCGCGCTGCCGATGGCTCTCGCCGTCAAGGAGGCAGGATTCAAGTCGCTGTTCCTCCCGCTGGAAAACGCGTCGGAGGCGGCGCACGCCGACGGTGTCGAGGTCTACGGCGCGCGGTGCGTCGAGGAGATAATCGACCATCTGCGCGGCGTAAAGAGCATCGCTCCGTCGGTGGCGGGCATGCCCGACGAGGCAAGCGCGGACGATCTCGACTTTTCGGACGTAAAGGGACAGTCGGCGGCAAAGCGGGCGCTGGAGGTCGCGGCTGCCGGCGGTCACAACATCCTGCTCGAAGGCCCTCCCGGCTCGGGAAAGAGTATGCTGGCGCGCCGACTGCCGTCGATACTGCCCGCCATGAGCCGCGAGGAGCTGTTTGAATCCACCAAGATACACTCGGTCGCGGGACTGCTGTCCAGCCGCAACCCGGTGCTCAGCTCACGACCCTTCCGCTCGCCGCACCACACCGTCTCGGTCGCGGGACTGACCGGCGGCGGCGGACGCAACGGCGCGCTTCCGCAGCCCGGCGAGTTTTCGCTCGCACACAACGGCGTGCTGTTCATGGACGAATTTCCCGAGTTCAACCGCGCGGCGCTCGAAACGCTGCGTCAGCCGCTGGAGGACGGAGTGATAACCCTCACCCGCGCAAGCGGAACGGTCACATATCCCGCGCGGTTCATGCTGGTCTGCGCGATGAATCCCTGCCGCTGCGGCTGGCTGGGACATCCCATCCGCGAGTGCACCTGCACCGACGCGCAGATAGCGCAGTACCGCTCGCGGCTGTCCGGCCCGATACTCGACCGCATAGATATGCGGCTCACCGTGCCGTCGCTCGGTTATGACGAGCTTGCGAGCCGCGGCGAGGGCGAGAAGTCGGCGGACATCCGCTCCCGCGTCGAGCGCGCGCGTCAGATCGCCCGCGAGCGTATGCG
This sequence comes from uncultured Oscillospiraceae bacterium, assembly GCA_964493515.1. Classification (GTDB taxonomy): domain Bacteria; phylum Bacillota; class Clostridia; order Oscillospirales; family JAAYOS01; genus CANRIN01. Next base: position 45,808 of record CAZBNJ010000007.1, read on the forward strand.
CGAATACGGCGTGGAGTGCAACGCGCAGATACCCGCTCCGCTGGTCGGCGAGATATGCAAGCCAGACGAGGGCGGCGCCTCGCTCATTCGCATGGCGTTCAGCAAGGGACTTACCGGTCGTTCGTACGACCGCATACTGCGGCTCGCGCGCACTATCGCCGACCTTGCCGACTCAGAAAAGGTACTTATCACCCACGTCGCCGAGGCGCTCCAGTATCGCGGCGAGGATGCAGCACAGTGACCGAAAACCAAAGGAGGAACCGATGAACATCTTCAAACAGCCCGCTCCCGGCTATCTCAAAAAGCGCACGCGATTCAACTCCTGCGTGCTGCTCTTCTGGGCAATCATCTTCTTCGCCGTATACGTTCTTTACGCGCGTACCGCGATGCTCTACGTCAAAAACGCCGCCACCGACGGCGTTGCGCTGGATACCGCCGTGCTTGCGGCGGACAGCGGTTCGGTCACCGTTCCGGCAAGCGGCGATCACTTCGACTACGACGGCTCGGGTGCGACGATACCCGAATCGCTGCTTATCGAACAGGTCTACCGTCAGGGCGACTACTATCGCTTCCTCGTGCCGGTCGAGAAGGTCGAGATGACCGACGTCGGCTACTATCTGTCCGAATCGGCAAGCACGCTCCGCTTCTTCCGTGGCGACGATGCCGCGTTCGAGCGACAGGGCGACATAAGCCAGCGGCTCGCGCTCGTGACCGTCGGCGGCGTAAAATACGCGACGCTTATGACCTACGGCTCGGAGATACGCGACGGCGACCTCGTTCCCTGCGGCGTGTTCAGCTCAATGCCCGTCTATGTCCTGTGGGACCTCGGCGCTATCGGCTATGAGGGCGAGACCCTGTCCGCATATCTGCTCGACTTTCGCGACATTCCGGTGGAGGCGGAGGGCAACGACCTTGTCATGCTCATCGTCTTTTCGGTGATCTTCCCGCTCTTCCTGCTCTATGCGATACTCTGCCTCGTCTTCCCGCGGCTGCACATGAACTATGTGCTCCTCTCCCGCTCGGATGACCCGGACGAGCTGAGCGCGGTGCTCGAGCAGGAGATGGATCAGGAGGGCGTGTACAAGCAGGGTCGCCAGGTATATACCGAGCACTACATCATCAAGGAGACGCTGCACTCGACAAAGGTGTTCAAAAACCACCTGAACCGCCACTGAACCCAACCATTCAAGGAGATATATATGTTCAAATCGCTTCGCAGGCCTCGCGAATTCTACCGCTCCTTCTTCGCAATGGCCATACCTGTCATGCTTCAAAATCTCATCAGCTCGTCGCTCGGACTTGTTGACACCTTTATGGTCGGCACGCTCGGACAGGATGAGCTGGGCGGTCTGAGCATCGCGAACACACCGTTCTTCGTCGCCATGCTCTTCGTGTTCGGACTTCAGAGCGGCGGCGCGGTGCTGATGAGTCAGTATTGGGGCAAGCGGGATATACCGACGATAAACCGCGTGCTCGGCATCACATGGATGTTCGCTGTCGGCGCGAGTTTCATCTTCGCAACGGTAGTTTTCCTCTTCCCACGCTCGGTGATGGGACTTATCACCAACAACGCGGCTCAGATGGACGTCGCGGTGCGCTACGGCCGCATCGTCGCCTATTCATACGTCATAAACTCGTTTACTTCAATATATATCGGCGCGCGCCGAAGCTGCGAAAGTCCGAAGCTCGGCACGGCGGTCGTGATAATCGGCATGAGCTCGAACGTCGTCTTTAACTATATCTTCATCTTCGGAAAGCTCGGTTTCGCGCCGATGGGCGTAGAGGGCGCGGCGCTTGGCACGCTTGTGGCGCGCATCATCGAGCTTATCGTCGTTGTCGTGTACATGGTCGCGACGCAGCGCCGTGAAAGCCAGGTGCTGAAGCTGATGCCCTCCCGCATATTCCGTCCGGGCGTGACGATAATGAAGGACTTCCTGCGCTACGCCTCGCCGGTCATGCTCAACGAGACGATGTGGGGACTGGGCTTTTCGATGTACACCGTGATATTCGGTCACATGGCGACAAGCGGCGATGTCGTCCCCGCCTACTCGGTCGCGCGCAGCATCGAGCAGATAGCCACCGTCGCGATGATGGCGGTCGCGAACGCCACGGCGGTGCTCGTCGGAAAGTCGGTCGGCGCGGGCGACAGCAAGGAGAACGTGTTCTCGCTGTCCCGCACCTTTATCACCATCGCGATGCTGTCCGGGCTTGTAAGCGGGCTGCTACTTCTTATCGTGCTGTTCACCGTCCTGCGTCCGTTCGTCTACCCCGCGTTTGATCTCACCGAAGGCGCACAGCATGCCTGCACGATAATCCTCACGCTCCAGGGCATATTCTGCCTGTTCCGATCGTTCAGCTCCACGCTGGTGGTCGGAGTGCTGCGCGGCGGCGGCGACGTGAACTTCGGTCTTGTCATCGACATAAGCGCGATGTGGTTCTACGCCATACCCGCCGGAGCCATTGCGGGACTGGTCTTTGGGCTTGACATACTCTGGGTATATCTTCTCATCATGTCGGAGGAGCTTATCAAGTTCGCGCTCGGCATGATACGTTTCCGCAGCGGGAAATGGATACGAAACGTCACCCGCGATATCGTCGCATAACGGAGGGACTATGGACATTCACTATCTCGACAACGCCGCCACAACGCGGGTCTCCCCCGCTGCGGCAGCAGCCGTACTCGACGCGATGACCGAGAATTTCGGCAATCCGTCGTCGGTGCACAGCGTCGGCATAGACGCCGAGCAGATGCTGCGGCGCGCCCGCGAGTCGGTCGCACGGCTGATGGGCTGCGAGCCGTCCGAGCTGCTGTTCACCTCCGGCGGCACCGAGTCGAACAACATGGCGCTGTTTCGCGGCATGGAGTCGCAGCGGCGATACGGAAAGCATCTGATAACCACCCTGCTCGAGCATCCGTCGGTGCTTGAGTGCGCAAAAAAGCTGGAGCAAAGCGGCTTTGAGGTCACATATCTAAAGCCGGACTCAGACGGCGGCATATCGCTCGACGAGCTGGAGCGGTCGGTCCGTCCGGACACCGCGATGCTGTCGATGATGCTCGTGTGCAACGAGACCGGCGCGCGGCTTCCGGTGGAGGACGCTGCCCGCATCCTGCGCCGCAAAGCACCGAACGCGCTCGTGCACGTCGACGCGGTTCAGGCGTTCGGAAAGCTGCGGTTCTCACCAAAGAAGCTCGGCGCGGATCTGACAAGCGTGACCGCGCACAAGCTCCACGGCCCGAAGGGCGTTGGCGCGCTGTACGTTCGCTCGGGACTTCGGCTCGCGCCGCTCATCTACGGCGGAGGTCAGGAGCGGACTCTGCGCTCGGGCACCGAACCTACCCCCGCGATAGCCGGCTTTGGTGTCGCGTGCGACGAGGCATACGCCGCGCTGGATGACACCGCCGCAAAGCTCGATACACTGCGCGAGCGCACCCTCGCCGGCATCGCGGACATCGACGGCGTTAGCGTCATAGCGTCCGGCGAGGCCATCGTCACGCTCGCGCTCGCGAAATATCCGTCAGAGGTCGCGATACGTCTGCTCGAAAGCCGCGGCGTGTTCGTATCCGGCGGCTCGGCGTGCGCCAAGGGTCACGAGAGCCACGTCCTCGCGGCGATGCGCGTCGACCCAAAGCTCATCAAGTCGGCGGTTCGCGTCTCCTTCTCGCGCACGAGCACCGAGGCGGACGTGGACGCGCTCATCGCCGCTCTGCGCGAGATAGCAAAATAACTTTCGACATAGAAAAAGGACTGTCGTCAGCCGACGGCAGTCCTTTTCTTGAATTTTCAGAAGCACTTCTTGCAGAATTCATCGACGATGCCGATAACTCTGTCGGTCCAGAACTCGGCGCCGCCGTGATCCGCACCCTTCAACAGGTAGAAGGTCACGTCGTGCCCGGTCCGCTTCATCGTCTCGTACAGCACCACGCTGCAGGTACAGTTGACCGTGCGGTCCTTCGTGCCGTGGAATATCAGCATCGGCGGCATGACCGTGTTCTCGTCGATGTTGCACTCCGCCGACAGCGCGCGGGCAAGCTCGGGGTTCTCGAGCAGGTTTTTCCCGCCCATGACCCTGCCCTCCGGGCTGTCCGGCAGGCAGTGGAGGGTCTGTATCGGGTTTGAGTCGGGCGCCATAACCGATGTCGAGCCGTAGTAGTTGACAACGCCGTTTACCTCGCCGGACACGCCGGGGAACAGATTGTCCGCGCTGTCATCGTCGTGCAGCATTCCCGCCCAGACTGCGGTGTGTCCGCCGGACGAGTCGCCCGCCATTATCACGCGGTCGGGGTCGATGCCGAACTTCTTCGCGTTCTTGCGCAGGAAGCGAACGGCGTTGCGCGCGTCCTTTATCTGCGCCGGAAACGCCGCTATCCCCGAGTGGCGGTACTGCACTATCGCGCAGACATAGCCCTTGAGCGCGAGCTTCGAGAGGTTGCACACGTTGCCGTAGACATACTGCGGGAACCACGCCGAGCCCTGCACGAACACAAAACAGGGCAGCTTCATGTTCTCCTGCTCGCCGAACGGATTGTAGTGGTCTTTGCGGCTCACCGGCGTGAGTATCTGCAAGTGCAGCGGCGTTCCGTCGATGTTCGCGTACTCTACGTCGTGGCCGTAGCTGACGCCCAGCTCATCGCCGGTCGTGGGAATTATCTCCGCGCCCTCGACCTTTTGGTCAAACTCGGGTATCTCCTCGTATGTCCAGTTCTTGACTTCCATAGACAGATCCTCCTTAACCTTTTTCGTAGTACTTATCCACGTTGTTCAATATCGGAATGATAGCCGAGACATCGTCGTCTATCTTCGCGACCTTTCCGTCGCTGAATCGGCAGAGCGTTCCGACATAGCTGTTCTGGCTGAAGTCGAAGAGATAGAGCACATCGCCGTTCTCGCTTACCGTATACTCGCGGACGTCGTCGGATATCTTCGTCTTTTCGCCGTCGGCATAGCGCTTCAGTGTGCCGAAATGCCGCTCGGAGTTGTAGTCGGTGTAGTAGTAAAGCGCGCCGTCATTGCCGACATTCACCGACCACAGCCGCACGTCGCTGTCCACCGCCACGCCGTTGACATACAGATCGCCGCTGTATCCGTAGTTGTTGTAGTAGTCGCCCACATCCTTGTAGTAGACAAACGTATCGCCAATGAAGCAGTTTCCGATAACCGCCACATCGCTGTCCTGCTTCTCCGCCGCACCCACGCTGCCACCGTCTATCGGCACTCTCCACAGGTCATAGGTGTCGGTGTCGCCTATCGAAGTGAAGTAGCAGACGCAGCTGCCATCCTGCGCTATGGTAAAGCTGTACCCCTCGTTTATATCAGTCACATTCACGCCGGCAGCTATCATATACTCCCTGCTGCCTTCGGGATACATAAGCGCGTCCCATACCTCGTCCGTCCAGCTTATATCGGACAGCATGAAGGTCGCCGTATCTGCGGTCTCGGTGGTGCAGAAGATCAGTACCGGCGCATCCGATGCCGCATCCCAGTAGCTGTCGTAGCTGTCGCACACCTTTGTCTCGGTCGTGCCGTCGAAGTAGTACAGCGTGAAGTCGTAGAGCGTTATCGTCTGCTCGGCAAGAGCTTCACGCAGATAGTCGCGTTCCCGCTTCATTTCATACTCATTGAGCGCGGTGTAGTACCCCTCCTCCAACAGATTACAGGTCGCAACATAGCTGTCGTAGTCGATGTTCCACTGATCGACCGCCTCGTAGTACAGCTCCTCGTCATCGTACTCCCACCAGTTCGGATATTCGGGATATTCAGGGTATGTCGGATATTCGGGATAGACCATCATGGCGTCGCTTGCCGCCATGTCGTCAATGACGAATTCGGCGAGCGTGTGGTCGTGCGCGTTCATGCGGGTATAGTACGCCTGGCCGTCCGGGTAGCAGCGTATGAGATTGTATATGTCGCCGACCAGCTTCTCGCGTTCCTCCGCACCATCGACCTGACGGTAGAGCGCGTCGTCGCGCAGGTAGTACAGCACCGACATATCCGCCTTTGACGCCGCCATCTCCGACACGTCGCTCGCGAGCTTTACCTTCTCCCCGTTCGCGTGCCAGACATATATGTCGAACGTGCCGCTGTCATACGAATAGTTCGCGCAGTAGAATATCTTTTTGCAGTCGTCCGCGACACCGAAGCTGTCGTATGTATCGCTCGCTATCTTCTCCCTCTGCATGAGGTCGTGGCGGTACAGCGACCCGTCCGACTTGGTGTAGAACACCTCGGTGCCCGCGCTGTTTATTGCAAAGCTCCACTGCACGTCCGAATCCAGCTTTATCGGCTCTATCTTCGGGCGGCTGAGGTCACGGAAGTACAGCGTAAATCCGCTTCCGGTGTCGCCTCGGTCGCAGTAAAACACCCGCTTGCCGTCCGCGCTGAACGCCACGCGATAGCTGAGCGTAGTGCCGAAGTAGGACATCTCCTCGGCGCTCGGTTTGCCGCCGCTGAACAGACGGTCGGTAAGCTCCATCCTGCCGTTCTCGCTGAAATCGGTGTAGCATATCTCGCCGTCCTTGAGGTACAGCGCGAAGTCGGCACGACTGCCGCCGCCCATGTTCATTATCAGCAGCACGACAGCGACGGCAATCGCCGCCACGCCCGCCGCGATTCCGCCTATGACGAAGAATTTCTTCTTCGACTTCTGCTGCGGCTGCGCGGAGGGTATATTCTCCCACTGCTGCGGCTGCTCGTATATCGGCTGCTGCTCAGACTGCGGCTCTGGCATCGGCGGAACCACCAATTCGGGTTGCGTCGGTATCACCGATTCGGGCTGCGGCTCATACATCGGCGGCTGTTCGGGTATCGGTTCAGGCTGCGCGACCTCCGCGACCAGCGGTGTTCCGCAGGCATCGCAGAACCTCGCGTCATTCGGAAGCTCCTTGTGGCAATTCGGACATATCATATCTCTACTCCCCCTCATGCCTTCACCGCCGTTTTCGGCGTTCGGCAATCTCTATCGTTTGATTTTATCATATTCGAGGTACGAATGCAAGTTGCCCTGCCGAAACAAAAGAAAGGAAGCCGCAGGGGCTTCCTTTCTCTATCGGCATTTATGAATTACTCAGCCTCAAAAACGGTCTTGTACCAACCGGTGACGCCGTTCGGGATGTTCTCGTTCATCGGAGTGCCGTCAGCGAACATCAGGTCCTCGGCGACCTGGTTGCATATGCAGTGCTGACCCATCTCCATGCCGACCGACAGGGAGAATACCGCGCCGTCACGATTGCGGACCCACTCGAACGGAACGAGCTGATAGTTCTCCGCCTCGTTCAGCTTCTCCTCGATCGGAGCGACTACCCTTGTATAGCTGACCAGCTCGTCATGGATGCCGTGGATGTGGAGTATCGGGATATCCTTGACCTGCTCCAGGCACTCGTCCACGTTCTCCGCGTTCAGGTCAAACGCCGGAGCCATGAGGAAGGTGGAGCTGACGGTGTCGGTGTAGTCCATGGTGTAGCGCCACGCCATGTAGCCGCCTGCCGACGTGCCGTTGATGTGCAGAGTGCCGACGTTTGCAGCGTGCTCCTCCATAAAGTCGGAGATGAGGTCGCCCAGAACCTTGGAGTAGACGCTGGTGCTGCCGTCCTCGGTGCGGGTCATCCAGTTGCCGAGCGTCTGTCCGTTCACCTTGCTCTCATTTGCGAGCGGGGCTATGATATAGACGGGCGTGCCCATCTTCTGCTGATAGTCCTCACCGGCGAAGAGCAGCGCGCCGGCGTTTCCGACCGCAGATATCGAGAAGTCGTTGTCCACCGCGTTGCCCGAGCCGTGGAACCAGACCTGCACCGGATAGGTGCCGTTCGGGTCTGCGCCGTGCTTTACCGGGTCATAGACGAAATACTTTATCGACTTTGCAAGCTCGTCCGCATTCTCGTCCTTGTTCTCATAGGTGTACTCGTCGAACAGAGCGATCACCTCGTCGGTGGAAGTGGACGAGCCGCCGATGCCCTGGACATAGTCGTCGTCCTCCGGGAAAGCGCCCCACGCCTTGTAGTTGTCCGGATCGAGATTCTTCGCCTGAGTCTTGGGCAGGAGCAGCTGAGCCATGAAGTCGCGAGTGCCAAGCGCCGAAGCGAGCAGATTCGCTATCTCCGCGCGGGTGGCATCGCCCTCGGCCTCGGCAAACGGAGTGATGCCGCCGAATATCGCCGCGCCGAACTGCTCGTTGAAGCGCCCGATTATCAGGTTGACCTGCTCACGGGTCAGCGTGTCATACTGACCGAAGGTGCCGTCGCCATAGCCCTGGATAAGTCCGTTCTCAACGCCCCAGGCGATGTATCCCTGCGACCAGCCGTCGTTTACGACATCGGCAAAGCCGGTGTCAGCGCCCTGGTCGACGGTAGCGCCCACCGTGCGTCCGAGCATGGTGATGAACTCGGCGCGGTCAAGCGTCTTATCCGGCTCGAAGGTGGTGTAGCTCGTGCCGGTGGTTATGCCCTCTGCCACCAGCTTGGTGACATTCTTGTCGAGCGCGGGATCGGTCACGTCCTCAAAGCAGCCGAGACCCTTGCCGCTCTTAAGCGCCCACTTGGCGAGCTGGCTGCGCGCCACGTCTATCTTGGCGGTGCCGTAGCTCACCACGGTGTTCAGCAGCGCGCTTGCGGTATACTGCGCCATCTCATACTCGCCGGCGGTCTTGACGTTCTCCACCAGGGTGAGCATATCCTTGACATACTGAGCGTTGCACTCGACAGCCTCGCCGGTCGTGAAATCCACGGCCTGGAAAGCGTGTCCGGTGTACAGCTTGACCTCGCCGCCAAGCTCGTTGTCGATGACGTCGATAAGCGACTTGAGGCCCTTCTCATACTGAAGGAAGGTGCCGAACAGCCAGATTCCGCTGCCGCTGCCCACCGCGTCGCCGCTGAAGCCTATCTTGTTCTCCACTTCGTAGAGCATATTCGAGCCGTCGGTGTGTCCCGGAACGAGCACACACTTGAAGGTGCGGCCGCCGAGGTCGATGGTGTCCTTCGACGCGTCGAACGCGGTCACGCGAGCCTGCATCTCCTCGCTGAGCGACGGAACGTCCTCCTTGGTTATGTATATCGGGGCGTCGCTGCCGCTGAACGCGCCAAACTGACCGGTGTGGTCGCCGTGCCAGTGAGTGACCCATATGATCTGCTCAAGATAGCCGGCAAGCTCGTCAAATATTCCCTGAATGTCCTCCCAGTTGTCCGGATGCGGGTTAGACAGGTCAACGAGCATGGCCTTCTCGCTGCCGAGAACCACATACATATCCGACACGTTGTTGTAGCCCACGAAATTGCCCTCGGCGTCAAGCTGGAGACCGGCGGGATTTTCCGCGGTGCAGTCCTCAACGTGCCAGACGTCATACTCCTCGCGGGTCACGGTATACATGCCGCGCTCGAGCTTTTCGCCGATCTGCATGTCGACGAGAGCGATCTCTTCTCCCGACGGTCCGCGCCACCAACTGGGGTCAACGGCGCCCGCCATACCCGCTCCCGCAACTATCGCAAGCGACAGCAGACAGGCAAGAACTCTCTTCAATGTTCTCATTCTACGTCCTCCTTTTATTTAGCGTCTGTTCAACGCCTGAATTAATACATATTATACTACAACTGTCAACTTTGGTCAAGCCCATTTATTACCTTTTGCGCATAGATAAAGGACGAACGTAAGAATGCGCCCGTCCTCTGTCTTTTCGGTTCTGAATTTACTTCAGGCCGTTCTCGTAGGCCTCGATCATCTTCTTGACCATCTGTCCGCCGACCGAACCGGCCTGACGCGAGGTCAGATCGCCGTTGTAGCCCTGCTTGAGCTGGACGCCGACTTCCTGCGCAGCCTCCATCTTGAAACGATCCATCGCCTCGCGAGCCTGGGCGACCATTATCTGGTTCTTAGTGCTTGCCATTTTCATTTCTCCCCTTTCATCTTTTAAGGGTTCGCGCAAAACTTCTTTTCAAGTCGCCCGACTCGCAGCTGCGAACCGTACGACCTTCGCGAACCTTTCGAGCATATTGTCTGCACGAACGCGGCTCATATGCGGTACAATTTCTGCCTTTCAAGCAATTTTTTGTATTGTAATCTATCATGTCGTCGGAGTTTGCACATACTTGATATTGCAAGCCCGCTCAACAAGTGCTATAATTTAACAAACCCCGAAAGGAGCGTCAAATATGAGCACAAACGGAACGCGCGATTTTCGTCCGCAGATACATTTCACCCCCAAGGCCGGCTGGATAAACGACCCGAACGGCCTCGTCTGCGAGGACGGCGTATATCATCTGTTCGCACAGTACTTCCCCGAGACGCACTGGGGACCGATGCACTGGTATCACGCGAAAAGCCGCGATCTTGTACACTGGGAGCATCTGCCGATAGCTCTCGCGCCGGACGAGCTTGGACTTATCTTCTCCGGCTCGGCGGTGTACGATGCAAACAACAGCTCCGGCTTCGGCAGCGCCGAAAACCCGCCGATAGTCGCGATGTTCACCCATCACGGCGAGCACGAGCAGCAGTCGCTGGCGTGGTCGACCGACGGCGTGAATTTCACGAAATTTGAGGAAAATCCTGTCATTCCGAACACCGAGCTGCGCAATTTCCGCGACCCCAAGGTGTTTGAAAACCCGATACGCGGCGGTTGGAGCGTCATTCTTGCCGCAGGCGACCGCGCGATGTTTTTCGCGTCGAACGACCTGAAAAGCTGGACTAAGACCGGCGAATTTGGCCCGGAAGGCAACCTGTCCGAAGGCGTGTGGGAGTGCCCCGATATTTTCCCGCTCGAGATAGACGGCAAGCGCAAGTGGATACTTGTCGTCAGCATGGGCGGCAACAAAGCAAATCACGGCGCGCGCACGCAGTATTTCATCGGCGACTTCGACGGCGACAAATTTGTCTGCGATATGCCGTTCAGCCGCGTGGAGTTCATCGACGACGGCTTTGACAACTACGCCGGCGTGACCTTCCACAACGCTCCCGAGCGCATCCTCATCGGATGGGCTGCAAACTGGGTCTACGCAAACACTCTTCCCGCCGGAGACTTCCGCTGCCAGATGACTCTTGCGCGCAAGATGTCGCTTGTTCACACTTCGCTCGGCGGACTTCGCCTTGCGCAAAAGCCGGTGCTGCCCGACTTCGCGCCTTCGGACAACATCGACGGTGAGCTGTTCAAGCTGACCGTGCGCGGCGAGGGCGCGGCGACCGTCCGTATCACCAACGGCGACGAGTGGTTCGACTTCGGCGTAAACGACAAAAACGAGGTGTTCGTCGACCGCTCACACGCCGGAACGCGCGACTTCAACGCCGACTTCGCCGACGACTGGTACTCGAAGATATCCAATCCGCGCTTCTTTGAAGGCAGTTGGGAACTCGATTTCATTTTCGACCACTCGGTATCCGAGCTGTACTGCGACGGCGGCACCCGCGTGATGACGCAGCTCGTCTACCCGACAAAGCCGTACGACCGTGTGGAGGTAATCGACGGTTCCGCGCAGGTAACGATTTCAAAGTAAAAATCGCGACAAAAAGGTCGAACCCAAGCGGTTCGACCTTTTTTCGTGTTGTTTTGTGAGCTTACCACTCCATCGGTCGGTTCATGTACTTCTTGCCGAGTATCGCCGCAAGCGCGATACATCCGCCGCACGCGACCGCCATCAGCACATCGTATACGACGCGCGAGGTGAGTATCGCGGACAGATACAGCGCGGTGGGCAGCATCACCACGACGAACAGCACGACGCCGACTATCAGATAGGTTTTCGGCGCGCGGCGGGTCACCGCGAGATGGATTATCACCGCCAGCGCGAATATCGTGCCGAGCAGCAGCAGCGTCTCCAGCGTGCTCACGAGATAGTAGCTTATGTCGGTCTTGACCAGCTTGTCGACCGCGAGCGACGCCTCCTCTATGTCCTCCGCGGCCACGCCCTCGCTGCGCATCAGCTCGAGGTAGCCGAGCGAGCCGCCGTTCTTGTTTATCGTAAGTGCGCTGCGCCATGTCTGGAACAGCGTCCACGCACCCTGCGACTGGTTCATTATGCCGAATCCGGCTATCCAGCCAATGCCCATCGCGCAGCCGCCTCCACAGGTGTCCATGCGCATCGACATCCGACTGCACACATACATTCCGAGCAGATAGAATATCCCGCGAGTAAAGGCGTAGTAGAACACGAACGCCGTCGGGTTGGAGGTGACCGTGTCGTACAGTCCCGCCGAAAACGTGCCCACGACCAGATTGTCGAAGAACATATTCAGCAGCACCGCGTCGAACACAAAGTAGGTCACAAGTCCGAGCACCATCGTCGAAATATTCATCTCCACGCGGTGACCGAATATCCAGAAAACGGCGACTATCGCGACCAATATCGCGCCGATATACACCCACATTCCCACCATCGACGCGGTGGGCACCAGCATCGACGCGGTAGAAGAAACATCCACGTTCATCAGCGCACCTCCCCTATGTCGTGACGCATATACGCGCCCTCAAAGTGTATTTTTTCCGCCGCCGCGTTCGCGTCCGCGCGCGCCTTGTCCAGCGTCGCTCCCTGCGCCACGACCGCGAGCACCCGGCCTCCGGCGGTAACGAGCTTTCCGTCCTTTATCTGCGTGCCCGCGTGATAGACCGTCGCGCCGCAGCCGTCGATGCCGCTTATCTCGAATCCCTTTTCGTACTTTGTCGGGTATCCGCCGCTCGCGAGTATCACGCAGCAGCTCGCGTCGCCGCTCCACTCGATGTCCGCCTCGTCGAGTTTGCCGTCGCGGCAGGCACAGAGCGCGTCGAGCAGGTCGCTTTTCATCAGCGGAAGCACCGTCTCGCACTCGGGATCGCCGAACCGCGCGTTGTACTCAATGACCTTCGGTCCGTTCGGCGTGAGCATCATCTCAAAGTAGATGACCCCTCGGAACTCGCGACCCTCCTCGCGCAGCCCGTCTATCGTCGGCTGAAAAATCGTCTCCATACAGGTCCGAGCTATCTCGTCGGTGTAGTCGGGCACGGGCGAAATGACGCCCATACCGCCGGTGTTCGGGCCGCGATCGCCGTCAAATATCCGCTTGTGGTCACGCGCCGCAGGCATCGGGACCACCGTCCTGCCGTCGCAGAACGCGAGCGCGGTGACCTCCCGTCCGGTCATGAACTCCTCGACCACCACCGTGCGTCCCGCGCCGCCGAACGCTCCTCCCTCGAGCATATCCCGCGCGGCGGAGAGAGCCTCGTCAAGCGTCATCGCAACGATAGCGCCCTTGCCGAGCGCCAGTCCGTCCGCCTTTATCACTATCGGTGCACCCTTTTCGCGGATGTACTTCTCCGCGTCGGCGTAGTTTGAGAACGTCTCGTACTCCGCCGTCGGTATCGAGTGGCGGCGCATGAACTCCTTCGCGAACGCCTTTGACGACTCAATCTCAGCCGCGTTCGCGCGAGGGCCAAACGCCTTGAATCCGTTCTGTTCGAGCATATCCACCATGCCCAGCGCGAGCGGATCGTCCGACGCGACCATCACATAGTCCGGCTTTTCGCTCCTACAGATGGCGAGCACGCCGTCGAGGTCGGTCGCCTTAACGTCCGGAAAGCACTTCGCGTCCGCCGCAATGCCGCCGTTGCCCGGCGCGCAGAGCAGCTCGGTCACTTTCGGGCTTTTTTTCAGCGCGCGAACTATCGCGTGTTCGCGTCCGCCGCCGCCGATAACCAAAACTTTCATCTGTCGTTTCCTTTCAAATTGCTTACTTTTCCGGCAATATCCGCACTCTGCCGCCCTCTATCGTGAGCCTTCCCTCGCAGAACAGCGACGCGGCTTCCGGAAGTATCTGCCACTCCGCCTGCTGCATCACGCGTAGCTGAAGCGTCTCGGGGGTGTCGTCCTCCTCCACCGCGACCGCCTTTTGCAGGATGATCGGCCCGCCGTCGCACTCCTCGGTCACAAAGTGTACCGACGCGCCGGTCAGCTTCACACCGCGTGCGAGTGCCTGCTCGTGGACGTGCAGTCCGTAGCAGCCCTCGCCGCTGAAAGCGGGTATCAGCGCAGGATGCACATTCATCACCCGCCCCGCGAAGTTCTCGCTGAACTCGGGCGACAGGATGTACAGAAATCCCGCGAGTATCACCAGCCCCACGTCGCGCTTACGCAGCTCTTCCACTATCGCGTGGGTGAACTCCTCGCGCGCCTTTGCGCCCTGCCACGGTATCACCGCAGTCTCGATGCCCGCCTTTTTCGCGCGTTCGAGCGCGTACGCGTCCGATTTTGATGCAATAACTATCGACAGCTCGCCGTTTCGCAGCTTTCCCGCGTCGCGAGCGTCGATGAGCGCCTGGAGGTTCGTGCCGCCGCCGCTTGCGAGCACCGCGATGTTCACCGCGCTCATTCGGCTATCTCGATGGTGCCACCGTTCGCGACACACTCGCCTATCACGACCGCGCCCCAGTTTTTCAGCGCGGCGCACAGCTCATCCGCGTGCTCCGGCGCAACG
>CAZBNJ010000008.1:0-55128 GCA_964493515.1 uncultured Oscillospiraceae bacterium
TCTTCCTCGTCCCAGTTGTGCCAGACTTCCTGCACGTCGTCGCTGTCCTCGAGCAGGTCGAGCATCTTCTGCATCTTGACCTTGTCCTCTTCGCCGAGGGTGACGTATGTCTGCGGCACCATTTCGACCTCCGCCTCAAGGAAGCTGTACCCCAGCTTCTCGAGCGCCGACAGCACCGAGTTGAAGTCGTCCGGCGCGGTGGTTATCTCGAACGTCTCGTCGGTCGCCTCAAACTCGTCCGCGCCGCTCTCGATGGCGTCCATCATCACCTTGTCCTCGTCCAGGTCTCCGCGCTCGATGACAAGCACGCCCTTCTGGTCGAACGACCAGCTCACGCATCCGGTCACGCCGAGCGATCCGCCGAACTTGTCGAACGCGTGGCGAACCTCGCTCGCCGTGCGGTTTCGGTTGTCGGTCATCGCCTCAACTATCACCGCCACGCCGCTCGGACCGTGTCCTTCGTAGGTTATCGACTCATAGTTCGCGCCGTCCGCCGAGCCGCTTGCGCGCTCGATAACACGCTTGAGGTTGTCGTTAGGTACGTTGTTCGCCTTCGCCTTCGCTATCAGGTTGGCGAGCTTGGCGTTCGAGTCGGGATTCGGGCCGCCGTCGCGCACCGCGAGGATTATCTCGCGCGACATCTTGGTGAATATCTTCGCCTTCTGCGCGTCGGTCTTGCTCTTCTTTGCCTGAATGTTATGCCACTTGGAATGTCCGGACATTGGATTCACACCTTCCACGCGTCCGCTCGGGACGCAAATTTTTGATTATGTACGCGCTGTTTCGCGCGATATCTAACACTTTATTTTAGCACAAATACCGCCGCTTTGCAACCTCAGTTGAGGAAGTCCTTCAGCTTCTTGGAGCGGCTGGGATGACGCAGCTTGCGCAGCGCCTTTGCCTCTATCTGACGGATGCGCTCGCGGGTGACGTTGAACTCCTTGCCGACCTCCTCGAGCGTGCGGGTGCGGCCGTCCTCTATGCCGAAGCGCAGACGGAGCACCTTCTCCTCGCGCGGCGACAGCGTCGCAAGCACCTCAACGAGCTGCTCTTTGAGCAGCGCAAAGCTCGCAGCCTCCGCGGGCTCGCTTGCGTCCTCGTCGGGAATGAAGTCGCCGAGATGGCTGTCCTCCTCCTCGCCGATAGGTGTTTCGAGCGACACCGGCTCCTGCGCTATCTTCATTATCTCGCGCACCTTGTCCACCGGCATGCCCATCTGCTCGGCAATGTCCTCCGGCTGCGGGTCGTGACCCAGCTCCTGAAGCAGCTGACGGCTGACGCGGATGACCTTGTTTATCGTCTCCACCATGTGAACGGGTATGCGTATCGTGCGCGCCTGGTCCGCAATGGCGCGGGTTATCGCCTGGCGTATCCACCAGGTCGCGTAGGTCGAGAACTTGTAGCCCTTGGTATAGTCGAACTTCTCGACCGCCTTGATAAGTCCCAGATTGCCCTCCTGTATCAGGTCGAGGAAGAGCATTCCGCGTCCGACATAGCGCTTCGCGATGCTGACCACCAGACGCAGATTCGCCTCGGTCAGCTTCTTCTTTGCCCTGTCGCCCACCTTGACAGCCGCCTTCAGCTCGGCTTCCTTCTCGGCGGTTATCTCCGCAAGCTCACCGCTGAGCTCCTCGCCGCCCGCGCGCGCGGCTTCGAGTGCCTCGAGCAGCTCCTTTGCCTTTGTGCCCTCGCCTATCTGCTTTGCAAGCTCTATCTCCTCGTCCGCGCTGGACAGCAGGTCAACCGAGCCTATCTCCTTGAGGTACATACGCACCGGGTCGTCGGTCTTGATGCCCTCGGCGAGCGACTGCGGGTCGACCAGCTCGTCCTCGGGTATCTCCTCCATCGCCTCAAGCTCCTCCGGCGGAACGTCGAGGTCGTCGTCGATAGGCTCAAGCGCCTCTATCTCGATGTCCTCCCCCTCGACCACTACCTCGACCGGGATGCTCTCCAGCGTGTCGTAGAGCTTTTCGACGTTGTCCTCGTCAAGGCCAAGCTCGTCAATGACCGCCTTTATCTCGGACGATTCGAGCTTTCCGCTCTTGCGGCCGCGCTCGATAAGCTCCTTTATCCTCAGCTTCTTCTCTTCCTGGGTCATGATCTCCTCGCCGTTACTCATGCTCTTTATCCTCCGTATCTTTTTGTTTCCTCCGCTGCCATACCGACATCAGGTCGTTCGGCGCGGACAGCTTGCCGTGCTCTTCCTCTATGACCGCGATGTATCCTTCAAGCGCGGTGTCGCCTCCGGGTTCTGGCTTCATCAGCACCGCTCCGACAAGCGAGCTTTCCGCCGCGTCGAGACATCCCTCAAGCACTGCCGCACCGGGCGGTCTGCCGTCGGCAAGCGCGTCTGCCAGCGCACCGTACGCCTTCGCAAGAGCGGGTGAGCTGAACTGCTCCGGCTTTATCCGCTCGAACGCCTTGCGCAGCAGCTCGCCGTCCGAGTAGACGCACCGCAGCACGCCCTCCTCCGCAAGCGCCGACCTCGGGTTCGTGTAGCTAAGCTCGCGGCTCTTTGGCACCGCCTCGGCAAGCGGATTCAGCGCCTTACGCCGCTCGCCCGACCGCTCCTTCTTCGCCTTGCGGTTGCGCGCGAGCGTCACCTCCTGCGCGACCGCCTCGCTGCTTATGCCGCTCATCTCCGCCGCACGCGCCGTGTACACCTCGCGCTCGGCGGGACTTTCGATCTCCGCGAGCACCGGCGCCGCCGCCTTCACAAAGTCAAGCCTGCCCTCCGGCGTTTGCAGGTCGTACTGCGTCCGAAGCACGCCCAGGCGGTACTCCATGTGTCCCTCCGAGCGCTCCAGTCTCACGCTCAGCGCGTCCGCTCCGAACTTCTTGATAAACTCGTCCGGGTCCTTCGCGCCTGCCATGTCCACCATCCGCACCTTCACGCCGACGTCGCCGAACAGCTTTATCGCCTTGTCCACCGCGCTTCTGCCCGCGCCGTCCATGTCCAGCGCGACGACCACATCCTTCTTGTACCGCGATATCAGCCGCACCTGCTGCTCGGTCAGCGCCGTGCCCTGTGCCGCCACCGCGCTGTCGAACCCCGCCTGATGCAGCGTTATCACGTCCATATATCCTTCCGCGAGGATTATTTCGCTTCGCTGCGACTTCTTTGCGAGATTCAGCGCGAACACGTTGCGTCCCTTGGTATACGCCACCGATTCGGGGGAGTTTATATACTTCGGCAGCGAGTCGTCCAGCACCCGTCCGCCAAACGCCACGACCTCGCCTCGCACGTCGATTATCGGGAAGATGACCCGTCCGCGGAACCGATCGTAGAAGCCGCCGCGCTGGTTTTTGACCACAAGTCCCGCGTCGTACAGATCCTGCTTGTCGTATCCCTCCAGATTCTGTATCAGGTCGTCCCACCTGTCCGGCGCCCATCCGAGCCCAAATCGCTTTATCGTGCGCAGCGACAGTCCCCTTCGCTCGAAATATTCACGTCCCGGCGCGCCGTCCGGGCCCATCAGGTTTTCGTGGAACCGCCTCGCAGCAGCCTTGTTTATCTCAAGTATCTTCTTTCGCAGAGCGGAGGCGCTCGGGTCGCCGTCCTCCGGCACGGTCATGCCTACCCTCGCCGCGAGCACCTTGACCGCGTCCACAAAGTCGAGATTCTCCACCTTCATTATAAAGGTTATCACGCCGCCGCCCACTCCGCAGCCGAAGCAGTGGAATATCTGGCGGTCGCGGTTGACCGAAAAGCTCGGTGTCTTTTCCGAGTGGAACGGACAGAGCCCGAACATATTGACGCCCTTCTTCTTCAGTTCGACATAGTCTCCGACCACGTCCGCAATGTCGCAGCGCTCGACCAGTTCGTCGAGAAATGACTGCGGTATCGGCAAGGCTCTTACCTCCTCTCGACCGCCGGGGCGATAACATATTCCCCTATGCGGCGTAAAAATATACATAAACGGCAGATTTTGCCGCTTTTCAAGCCATTTTAGCTGTGCTTTGTCCATCCGCCCGGCACAAACAGCTCGTTGAACCTCTCGACCGCGTAGTTGTCGGTCATGCCGGATATGTAGTCGGCGGCGGCGCGCTCGGCTCCAAACCGTTCGACAAGATACTGCTGATCGTCGGGCAGGGAATCGGGATGCTCGGCATAGTGGTAATAGAGCATCTTCAGCATCTCCTTCGCCTTGCCCTCCTCGCCCTTGGCTATCGGGTTGCGATAGACGTGCTCGAACATGAACTCGCGCAGCTCGAGCATCGCCTCACCCACCTCGTCGCTCATCTTTATCTCCTCGTTCTCGCTTGTGAGAATGAGGTCGAGCACCATCGTGTTTATCCGCTCGGAATAGTGCTCGCCGAGCACGTCGCGCAGCGCCTTGGGTATGTCCTGCTCGCAGAGTATCCCCGCGCGTATCGCGTCGTCGATGTCGTGATTTATGTACGCGATGCGGTCGGCGTAGTGCAGCACCCGGCCCTCCGGCGTGTACGACGGCGTGTCCCCGCTGTGGCAGAGTGCGCCGTCCACCACCTCGGCGGACAGATTTAGTCCCGCGCCGCTGCGTTCGAGCAGGCGCACCACCCGCGCCGACTGCTCGTTGTGCTTGAACCCGCCGGGCACCACCTCGTCGAGCGCGTACTCTCCCGCGTGGCCGAACGGCGTGTGACCGAGGTCGTGCGCGAGCGCCTGCGCCTCGACAAGATCCTCGTTCAGTCGAAGCCCTCGGACTATCGTCCTTGCGATGCGCGTCACCTCAAGCGTATGCGTCAGCCGCGTGCGATAGTGGTCGCCTTCGGGGCGCAGGAATACCTGGGTCTTCTGCTTCAGCCGCCGAAACGACTTGCAGTGGATTATTCGGTCGATGTCCCGCTGAAAGCAGGTGCGTATCGGGCATGGCTCCTCCTCCCGATCCCGCCCGCGCGACCGCGATGCAAGCGTCGCATAGTCGGAAAGCGTCGCGCGCTCCAGCTCCTCATAGTGCTCCCGAAGGGTCGTAAATATCACCTCTGATCATTCGTCTGTATTCTTTTACGCCATGCCCTCCCCAAAATACTCTTTTTCCCGCAAATTTTTCGAGTTTCGGTTGCGCCCCTCTCCGCGGCGTGATATAATGCGTTCACAAACACATCCGAGGAGGAATACAGCATGGCAAAACTACCGCTCACCGCCGATTCGGTCCTCGTCATCGGCAAGTCGATCCCGCTCGGCCATTACCACGCGTTTTTCCGCGAAGCCACCGGCATGGATCTTCCGGGCAGCGAATTTTTGCCCTGGATCCACGCTCAGGAGGGCAGAAAGCTCGGCGAGCTTATCGAGTCATACGCCGCCGTTGCCGAGCGCAAGAGCATGGACAGGCTGCTCGTCGAGCCTCGGTTCGACTTTCTCTCCGACGACGACAAGGCGTTCATCCTCGCGTTCGACGGCGAGATGCAAGCGCTCGGCTATGACTGCGGCGGAGGCATCGGAGACGGCAGCTGCTGGGGTCGATACATGATAATCTATTCCAAGGTCGGCGTCAAAAGCAAGAGCGTCGCCGCGCGCATCTATATCAACGACGACGGCATAACCCTGCGGCTGTTCCTGAACGTCATCGACAAGCACCTCGCGCACATCGAAACAGCACCGCCGCACATCAAACGAGCCTTTGAACACGGTGACGGCGACTGCAGCTGCTCGCCAAAGCCGGATACCTGCCGCTTCCGAAAGTCGTACACGCTCGACGGCGAGCGCATCGACAAGTGCAACGGCAAGGTGTTCTCCTTCCCCGCTCCGACCATCGAGCGGCTGAGCGACTATGCAGCCCTGCTGCGCGAGTTCTACCAAAAAAAGAAGGCAAAATGAAACCGACGCGGTAGTAAACCTACCGCGTCGTTCTTTTATCTTATCCTCACCGCGCGCCGCGCCTCGCCGCAGGGCTTTGGCTGTATTCTGCCCGCCGTCAGCTCGGTCATCCGCCGCTCGAACGCCTCCTCGCCGCCGTCCGGTACCCACAGCTCGATCGTCACCGCGTCGGCGTATTCGACGTTCGTTACCTCGCCACCCGCCGCCTCTACCTCAAGCTTTATCCGCTCGAAAAAGGTGTAGTCGGCGCGTATCGAGTAGTTCACGACACGGCGCATCGCGGCGACGCCCGCGGCATCCAGCGCAATCTTTGCCGAGTGCGTGTAGGCGCGAATAAGTCCGCCCGCGCCAAGCAGCGTGCCGCCGAAGTACCGCGTCACGACCACCAGCACGTTGGTTATCCCCTCGCGGGTGATGACCTCCAGCGTCGGACGTCCCGCCGTGCCCGAAGGCTCTCCGTCGTCCGAGCAGCGGGTCGTTCCGCCGAGCAGCGAGTAGGCGTACACGTTGTGGCTCGCGTCCCAGTACTTCTTGCGGAGCTCGTCCAGTATCGACTGTGCCTCCTCCTCGGTCTCAACGCGGTACGCTCTGCCGATGAACCGCGACTTTTTCTCCACAAACTCGTCCTCGGCGCGGTCGAGAAAGGGCACATAGTATTCGTCAGCCATCTATCTCCACCCTCTCCGCACGCAATCGTTCGATGAGCCGCTCGTCGCACTCGGCGCGCACCACCACCGCGTCCGGCTGATAGTCCACGCCGCAGACAAGTCCGTCGCCGCGCACCATCTCGATAAGCCCTATCTGCGAGTATGCGAACCGCAGCTCCACGGCGCGGCGCGGTCGTTCAAGCACCTTCCGCAGCGACGCTGTCAGCTCACCCAGCCCTATGCCCATCGACGCGCTTATCGCGACATCGTTTTCACGCAGCGGCGCCGGCTCACTGCACCTGTCCATCTTGTTGAACACACGGATGCGCGGCGTCTCGGAGACGCCAAGCTCGGCTATCAGCTTCTCGGTCACCTCCGCGTGACGCTCCCACTCGTCGGACGAGTAGTCGATGACGTGCAGTATCGCGTCGGCGTACTTCAGCTCCTCAAGCGTCGCCTTGAACGCCTCTATCAGCGCGTGCGGCAGCTTGCGGATAAACCCGACCGTGTCGCTGAATATCGCCGTAAAGCCGTCGTTTGCCTTGTACAGCCGCGCGGTCGGGTCGAGCGTGTCGAACAGCCTGTCCCGTCCGACGATGCCGTCGCCGCAGAGCGCGCCGAGCAGCGTGCTCTTGCCCGCGTTGGTGTAGCCCACTATCGCAACGGTCGGTATTCCGCTTTTCATCCTGCGCGACCGCTGTGTCGTCCGCACGCGGCGCACCCGCTCGAACTCCTCCTCCAGGTGCTCTATGCGGCGACGGATGTGACGGCGGTCGCTCTCCAGCTTCGATTCGCCCGGGCCGCGCGTGCCGATGCCGCCGCCGAGCCTGCTCATCGCGCTTCCAAGCCCGCTGAGCTTGGACAGCATATAGCGATACTGCGCAAGCTCCACCTGAAGCCGTCCCTCGCTCGTGTGCGCGCGGTCGGCAAAGATGTCCAGTATCAGCGCCGGTCGGTCAAGCACCGTCTTGCCGGTCGCCTTGGACAAATTCCGCAGCTGGCTGGGCGACAGCTCGTTGTCAAAGATGATAAGCTCCGCGCCGGTGTTGGTCGCAGTCAGCTCCACCTCCGCGGTCTTTCCCCCGCCGATAAACAGCGCGGGATCGGGCGCGTTCCTGCTCTGCAATATGCTCGCCGTGCACTCTCCGCCCGCTGTCTCAAGCAGCTCGGCAAGCTCCTCCATCGATTCGTAGTCCGAGCTGTCCTCGCCGAGTATCGGGCAGTCCAGTCCGACAAGCACGGCGCGCTCAGGTGTATTTTTGTCTCTGTCCATTCAGTCCTCCGTTCTCCGGTCGCAAGTAAAAAGCGTCCCCCAAAGCACATTCTACCACATATGTCGCGGCGACGCAAAAATTTTTTGCCAAACCCCTTGACAAAGGTAGGCTGCCTATGTATAATCATTAGGTAAGCTAACAATTTGGTTTTCAACCTATCATTTTGAAAGGAGGAGAGACGATGCGAAACCCACCCGGCGAGCCGCCCGTCATAGACGAAAACGCCCCGCTTGAGCAACGACTCCTGTCGGCGTTCTTCCGCTTTATGCACACTCCATGGCACATTTTGCCCGCGCCCGGACTCACACGCAGTGAGACCGGCATACTCATGGGGATCGAGCGCAGCCGGCACCATGGCAGTCCGCTCCGAGTGCGCGATCTGTCCAAGATCATGCGCGTAAGCTCACCCACCGCCACTCAGCACTTAAACAAGCTCGAGGAGCAGGGGTTTGTCCGTCGCGAGCAGTCCACAGACGACCGTCGCGAGGTGTTTGTCGTTCTTACCGACAAGGGCTTCGAGGAGCTGGAGGCACATCGCAAGGCGCTGGATCAGAACATACGCGAGCTGATCGAGCGCATCGGCGCCGACGGAGCGGAACAGCTCCAGGCGCTGCTCTCAAAAACGTCCGAGTTCTTTTTTGAAAAGGAAAAAACATACCGCGATTAGGAGTGATACACTTTGGGTCTTATAATGAAGAGACTGAAGCCCTATCGCCTGTTCATCTTTTTGACGCTTGTCATGCTGTTCGCATCGGCGCTGCTGGAGCTGTTCCTGCCAAGCCTGATGAGCGACATCGTCAACAAGGGAATCGGCACGGGCAGCACCGAAACAATTATCCGCATAGGACTGATAATGATACTTGTCAGTCTGCTCTGCGCCGCGACCGACTTCATAGCAAACTACGTCTCGGCGCGCACCTCGATGGGCTTTGGACGCGATCTGCGTACCGAGACCTTCAAGAAGATAAACGGCTATTCGCTGCATGAGATAGACAAGTACGGCACGTCGTCGCTGATAACCCGCACGACAAACGACGTCGGTCAGGTGCAGATGCTGCTCACCTTCGGACTGCGCATGATGGTCAATGTTCCGCTTCAGCTCATCGGCGGCACGATAATGGCGATAAGCAAGGCGCCGTCGCTCAGCTGGATAATCATCGTGTGCATACCGCTGCTGGCACTGGTCGTCACGATAAACATCAAGTGGACGACCCCGCTGTTCAAGGTCATGCAGACAAAGCTCGACAAGCTCAACCGCGTGCTTCGCGAAAAGCTGACCGGCACCCGCGTCATCCGCGCGTTCAACAACGTCGAGCGCGAGCAGAAACGCTTTAACGACGCGAACGCCGACCTCACCGGCACGTCGCTGAAGGCCACCCGCCGCATGGCGATAATGATGCCCGCCACCTCGCTTGTCATGAACGCCGCGATGATAACGGTGCTCTGGCTGGGCGCGGGCAAGGCTCAGATGGGCGGCATGAGCGCCGGCGACCTGATGGCGTTTATACAGTATCTGACACAGATACTCTTCTCGATAATGATGGCTTCGATGATGCTGACCATGATACCGCGCGCCGCGGTGTCCATCAAGCGTATCGGCGAAGTCCTCGACCAGGAGCAGAGCATAAGCGACCCCGTTTCGCCCAAGGCCCCGGAAAACGGCGTTCACGGCAAGGTCAGCTTCGAGCACGTCACCTTCCGCTATCCCGGCGCGGAGAATCCGGTGCTCAACGACATATCCTTCGAGGCGAACCCCGGTGAAACGGTCGCGATAATCGGCTCTACCGGCTCGGGCAAATCGACGCTGATAAACCTCATCCCCCGCTTCTACGACATTGAGAGCGGCAGCGTGAAGGTGGACGGCGTGGATGTCCGCGAGATGGAGCAGACCGGACTTCGCCACCGCATCGGTTACGTTCCGCAGAAGTCGCTGCTGTTCACCGGCTCGATAGCCGAGAACATCCGCTACGGCAAGAACGACGCCGACGACGAGGAAGTCCGCGAGGCAGCGCGCATTGCCCAGGCACTCGACTTCATCGAGGCGATGCCGGAGGGCTTTGACTCGATGCTCGCTCAGGACGCGACCAACGTCTCCGGCGGTCAGAAGCAGCGCATCTCGATAGCGCGCGCTCTCGTCCGCCGTCCCGAGATATACATTTTCGACGACAGCTTCTCCGCGCTCGACTTCAAGACCGACGCAGAGCTTCGCGCCGCGATGAAGCCGATAACCCAGGAATCGACGATACTCATCGTCGCGCAGCGCGTCTCCACCGTCATGACCGCCGACCGCATCATCGTCCTTGACGAAGGAAACATGGTCGGATGCGGCACGCACGACGAGCTGATGCAGAGCTGTGAAGTCTACAAGGAGATCGTCGCAAGTCAGCTAAAGGAGGAGGATATAGCATGAATACCAACAACACACCTCCCAAGGATATGAAGAATATGCCGAACAGCGCGCCGCAGGGCATGCCCCCAAATGGCGCACCCGGGATGCCGCCCATGAACGGCACGAACGGCAAGCCGCTTACCAAACGGCAGCTCAAGCAGTTGAAAAAGCAGCAGGAGATGGCGGCGATTATGGCCTCCAGCAAATACTCCCGCAAGCCCGGACAGGGCGGACCCGGCGGTCCTCGCCGTGGAGGCCCCGGTGGCGGTCCTCGCCGCGGAGGTCCCCCGGGACGCGGCCCGGTAGAGAAGGCAAAGGACTTCAAGGGCTCGCTCGTGCGCACGATAAAGTACATCTCCCGCTTCAAGTGGTCGATAATCTTTGTCGCGTTCCTCTGCATACTTTCGTCCATCGCGCACGTCTTCTCGCCTAAGGTGCAGGGACAGGTCATAAACGTCATCGACAGCGCGTTCAAGACCGGCGTGCTGAACACCGGCGAGCTGCTCAAATGGGTACTTCTGCTCGGCACGATATACGTTCTCAGCGCGGCGTTCTCGTTTATCCAGCAGTGGACGACCGCAGGCGTCACGCAGAAGCTCGTGTTCAATCTGCGCAAGGATGTCGATGAGAAGCTCGCGAAACTGCCGCTCAAGTACTACGACTCGCGCACCCACGGCGAGATACTCAGCCGCGTGACAAACGACGTGGACAATGTGTCGAACACGCTGCAGCAGTCGATAACGCAGGTCATAAGCTCGTTTATCACGCTCGTCGGCGTGCTTGCGATGATGCTTTCGATAAGCTGGGTGCTCACTCTCATCACAATGTGCATCACCCCGCTGTATATCATCGTCATCTATGTCATCGCGCCCAAGTCGCAGCGCTACTTTGTCGGACAGCAGGCGGCACTCGGCGACATAAACGGACACGTTGAGGAGATGTACACCGGACAGAAGATCGTCAAGGCGTACGGCCACGAGGAGGAGAGCATCGAGGAGTTCACCGAGATAAACGAGCGCTACTACACCTATTCGGTGCGCGCGCAGACCATCTCCGGTCTGATAATGCCGCTCAACCGACTGCTCGGAAACTTCGGATATGTGCTCGTCTGCGTCGTCGGCGGAACGTTCGTCGCGAGCGGTTCGATGCTTCTCGGCGACGTCTCGGCGTTCATGCAGTATGTCCGCCAGTTCAACCAGCCGATACAGCAGACCTCGAACATGATGAACACGCTGCAGTCGACCATCGCCTCCGCCGAGCGTATCTTCGAGATACTCGACGAGCCGGAGGAGCCTGCCGAGGCGAGCGGTGAGCACGACCTCGAAAGCCCCGAGGGCGCGGTCAGGTTCGAGCACGTCAAGTTTGGCTATGACCCGGACAAGATACTCATGCAGGATCTGTCCATCGACGTCAAGAAGGGCGAGACCATCGCTATCGTCGGACCTACCGGCGCGGGCAAGACCACACTTGTCAACCTGCTCATGCGCTTCTACGACGTAAACGACGGCAGGATAACCGTCGACGGCGTGGACATCCGCGACATGACCCGCAGCGGTCTGCGCTCGATGTTCGGCATGGTGCTTCAGGACACCTGGCTGTTCAACGGCTCGATACGCGACAACATTGCCTACGGCCGTCCGGACGCCTCCGAGGAGCAGATTGTCGCAGCATCCAAGGCGGCGCGCTCCGACCACTTCATCCGCACGCTGCCCGACGGCTACAACACCGAGATAAACGAGGAAGCCTCGAACATCTCACAGGGACAGCGCCAGCTTCTTACGATAGCGCGCGCGTTCCTCGCCGATCCGGAGATACTGATACTGGACGAGGCGACAAGCTCGGTCGACACGCGTACCGAGGTGCTGATACAGTCGGCGATGAACGAGCTGATGAAGAACCGCACAAGCTTCGTCATCGCGCACCGACTGTCCACGATACGCGGCGCGGACCTGATACTGGTCATGAACCACGGCACGATAGCCGAGCAGGGCACGCACGAGAGCCTGCTCGCCGAAGGCGGATTCTACGCCGATCTGTGGCAGAGCCAGTTCGCGGGACGCGACCTCGACGACGAACAGGTCGGATAACAGACACAACAGCGAAGAAGGAGGGGTGACCCTCCTTCTTCTTACAGGGAGCAATACGAATGAACATCTATGAGGTCAAGCCGGAAGGCGCCGTGCTCGATACTCTGACCGAGCTGTCCGCCGCGTGGGAGTCGGAAAATATCACCTACGGCTACGTCAAAAGTGGGCGCGAGTACATCGCAAAAAACCGCGTATTCGTCGCGGAGGATGCCGCAAAGTCGGACGGCGCACAGTGCATCACACTCAGCACCGCCACAAAGGATTGGAAACGCGTCCTTCACTTCTACCTCGACGAGCTTGGAATGGAGTTTTGGACCGCGCAGCTCTTCAAACGGCTGTAAGCTCATACAACAAAACAGGCGGTCTTGGATTTTTCCGAGACCGCCTGTTCTTTATGCCATTATATCGTCGGCTCCCGCCGCTTCGTTCGCTTGCTATCCGCCGTATTTCGCCAGAAACCGGTCCCTGTCAAGCCGCATGGTCACGCGGTCATACACGCCGCCGCGCACCTGCCGCATACCCACGTCGCGGTGGAACTCCTCAAACCCTATCCGCGCCGCCATGCGCAGCAGCCGCTCGTTTCCCGACCAGGTCTGCGTGTACAGCTCGTCATCACCCCGCCCAAAATAGTAGGCACAAAGCGCCTCGTACACCTCGCCGCCAAGTCCCTGTCCCCAGCAGTCCGGCTCGCAGATGTCAATGCCGACGGTGTGCCGCGGCGGCGAAAACTTGCGCTCGTCGTCAAAGTTGCAGTCGCCGTCGATGTAGTAGCTGCCGGTGCTGCCGATGTGTCTGCCGTCCGCGAGGCATATCTCAAAGCTCTTTCGCGTCTCGCTTTCCGGCTTTGACGAAGCTATCCGCGCAAGCGTATCCGCACGACACTTCTCCACGTCAAACGACCGCAGGTCCTCGTCCTTGTCCCACGGCGCGTCAAAGTCGTGCCAGTGCGTCTCGGTCGTGTTCCAGCGTATCTCGTCGGCGATATCCGCCTCGATCTCGTCCCTCAGGACTATTCTCTTGTGCTTGATCTCCAAACTATTTTCCTCCGTTTTTGAATGATTTTCTTCTCAAGATGCGTTTCTATGTAGTTTTTCATGTGTATCACCTCTTGTTTTTGTATGGATCGAACGCCTTTGCCTCGGCGTAGATCTTCAGGAAACTGTCGTAGCGCGAGCGCGGTATCTCGCCCCGTTCGACCGCCTCGCGGACCGCGCAGCCCTTGTCCACGCCGTGCGCGCAGCCGTAGAATCGGCAGTCGGGGACGAACCGCGCGAACTCGGGGAAGCAGTCCTCCAGCTCCTCCGGCGGTATGCGCACCTCCTCGCCGTCGTCAAACGACGAAAACCCGGGCGTGTCCGCGATAAGCCCGCCGCACGCCTCGAATATCTCTACATGGCGGGTGGTGTGCCGTCCGCGGCCGATGCGCTCGTTTATCGCACCCGTCTCGGCGCGCGCGGTCGGAAGCAATCGGTTGAGCAGGCTGCTCTTGCCCACTCCGCTGACGCCGGCGAGCGCGGAAAATCGACCCGCAAGCGCGCTTGCAAGCGTGTCCACTCCCTCTCCCGTCTCCGCCGACAGCGCAAACGCCTTCATTCCCGCGCGTCGATAGGTCTCTGCTATCTCACCGCCGTCGGTCAGGTCGCACTTGTTTATCGCCACCATCGGCTCGACATTCTTTCGCCGCGCGACCACCGTCATGCGGTCGACGAGCAGCAGCGGGGTGACCGGCGGCGCAGCGCTCGCCACGATCACAAGCGTGTCCAGATTCGCGACCGGCGGCCGTTCAAAGCTCGAGCTGCGCGGCAGTATCTCGGTGAGATACGCCACCCCCTGCTCGTGCGTCTCTATCTCCACCATGTCGCCGATGGTCGGTGTTATGCCGTCCTTGCGAAAACGACCGCGAGCGCGGCACTCGACGACAGCGCCACGCTCGGTTTTTACAAAATAAAGTCCGCCTATTCCCTTAAATATCCTGCCTTTTTCGCTCATTAACGGTTAAAAGTTATAGATTCGCTCGAGTAGAGTACATCGTCGAAGTAGACCTCGACAAGCTGCGTTCCGCTGCCGCTTATCGTCGGGCTTATCAGTATCTTCGCGGTCTCGACCGTCTGGTTGTACACCACCTGACCGTCCACGCGTATCGTGACCTTCACCTCGGCGCGGTTGGTCGGCAGACTGATGTCGATGTGACGGCTCGACGAACCGGTCGACGGCGAGGGCGCGGCACTCGGCTCGGTCGACGGCGCATGGCTCGGCTCGCTCGAGGGATTCACCACCGGTATGCTCGACGGCTCGGCGGAAGGCTCATGCGAAGGCGCATGTGAAGGCTCGGCGCTCGGCTCGGCCGACGGCTCTTCGCTCGGCTCGCTCGACGGCTCGACATAGAACGCGCCGTTGGACACATAGATATACACCGACGTGCCCTTGTCCACGTTCATACCCTCGACCACGCTCTGGTTTACCACCTCTCCGGCGGGCTTGTCGCTCTCCTGGGTGCGAGTTCCGGCGTAGACCAGTCCCATCGCCTCCAGCGCCTTAATCGCGTCCTGCTCGGTGCGTCCGGCGAGGTTTGGCATCACCGCCTGTTCAATATCCGGCCCGGTGCTGACCACCAGCACGACCGTCTCGCCCGCGCCGAGAACGCTCCCCGCCGCCGGCTCGGTGCGGATGACATCTCCCTGAAGCACCGTATCGCTCGCCTCGACCTTGTGGTCGCCCACCGTAAGCCCAGCCTTGCGCAGCTCAAGTTCGGCGGTGCGCTCCTCCATGCCGCTCAGGTCGTCGAGGGTTATCGTGCGCGGACCCTTGCTCACCGTGAGCGTTATCGTTGCGCCGTGATCGACGCTGCGGCCACCCGACGGACTCTGCTTGACTATCGTTCCCGCCGCCTCGTCGCTGAACTCGACCGTCGCCGACTGGACTATCGTGAAGTCACCGCCGTTGGACAGGTCGTATTCCGCAAACACGTCGTCGTAGTTCTCACCGAGGAAGCTCGGCACATCTATCTTGTTGTTCTCCGGATTGATAAGCGGATTTATGACCTGCCACAGGAAGTAGAGCATCGCGCCGACAAACGCGAGCACCAACAGCACCGCGCCTATCATCGCCGCAATTCCAAACTTGCTTCTCGTGCGTCCCCTATCGCTCACGCGCTCCTCCTTCTGCTTCTTTACCGGCTTTGGTTTCGGTTTGCGCTCTATCGGGCGCTTGTTCTCGACCGGCTCGCTTCCCGGCAGCGGAACACGGCGGGTAGGCTCGTCCACCTCAGCGGTGATGGCTCCTGCGAGATAACCGAACGACATTCCGGGGTTCTTGCGGAACTCCTCCAGGTCGCGGTGCATCTCCTCCGCCGACTGATAGCGACGCGATATGTCCGGCTCCATCGCGTGCATCGTTATCTCTTCCATGCCCTCGGGTATCTGATCGTCTATCTCGCGCGGCGACAGCGGCATCGAGTTTATGTGCTGTATCGCCACCGCGACCGGGCTGTCCCCCTCAAACGGAAGCCTGCCGGTCAGCATCTCGTACAGCACCACACCGACCGAGTATATGTCGCTGCGCGCGTCGCAGGCGCCTCCCTTGGCCTGCTCGGGCGAGATATAGTGCACCGAGCCGAGCGCCTCCTGCGTGAGCGTATTCTGCGCCGACGACACACGCGCTATGCCAAAGTCGGCGACCTTGACGCTGCCGTCGCGCAGCACCATGATGTTGTGCGGCTTTATGTCGCGGTGAACTATCCCGCGGCTGTGCGCGTGCTCCAGCGCCCGCACGATCTGCGTCGTAAAGTGCAGCGCCTCCCGCCAGTTCAGCTTGCCCTTGCGGCTCATGTACTGCTTCAGCGTAATGCCGTCGATAAGCTCCATGACCAGATACTCAACGCCCTGCGAGCGGTTGACGTCGTACACCGCCACGATGTTCGGGTGGCTGAGCATCGCGACCGCCTGGCTCTCGGCGTGGAAGCGCTTGCGGAATTCCTCGTCCTTGGCAAATTCCGGGCGCAGTATCTTGACCGCGACAAGGCGGTTCAGACGATGGTCCCGCGCCTTGTAGACAAGCGCCATACCACCCTCGCCCACCTTCTCGAGGATCTCATACCGATTATCAAGCATTATGCCGATGTAGCTGTCTTTTGCATCCATAAAATGAAACCTCCGGGCTAAATCTCGAGCAATACGGCGGTGATGTTGTCCCGTCCGCCGTGCTCATTCGCGAGGGCTATCAGCCGCTCGCACGCAAGCTCCTTGTCCCCTCCGTGAAGCACCTCGTACAGTATCTCCTGCTCCTCGACCATGTTCGTAAGTCCGTCCGAGCAGAGCAAAATGTACTCGCCCGGGCTCATCTTTCGGTAATATACATCGCAGTCGGCGGCGTCGTCCGCGCCGATCGCTCTCGTTATCAGGTTCTTGGACGGATGGGTCTTTGCCTGCTCGCGCGTCAGGTCTCCCTGCATCATCATATCCTCGACGAGCGAGTGGTCGCGCGTCAGCCGCACGCAGCCCTCCGCCTCGCTTATCAGATATGCGCGGCTGTCGCCGATGTTGGTTATCACAAAGTCGCTGGACGAGCCGACAGCCGCCACCAGCGTCGTACCCATGCCGTTGTAGTCCTCATTCTCCTCGCCCGCGCGGCAGACCTCGCGATTTGCCGCCAGCACGGCCTCGCGCGACAGCTCCTTTAGGAACTCCGCGTCGCGGTGCTCGCCGGGTGCTCTCTGTCTTATCTCCTCGATGAAGGCGCTTGCGGCGATGCGCGAGGCGACCGCTCCCGCCGCGGCTCCGCCCATTCCGTCGCACACGACGCAGGCGGTAAAGCCGTCCGGCTCAAGCTCGACGAAGTATGTGTCCTGATTCTCGCTGCGGACACGTCCGATGTCGGTCTTTCCCCATGCTCTCACCATAAGCACCTCCTTTCGCAAAATTCAGCTTAAACTATCCGTTCTGACGCTTGCTCCTGAGCTGTCCGCAAGCCGCGTCTATGTCCGCGCCCATCCTGCGCCGCACCGTCACGTTCACGCCGCGGCTCTCGAGTATCGACCGAAACCGCTGCACCCGCTCGGGGTCGCTCGGCTCAAGCGGCGAACCGTCCACATGGTTCAGCGGGATGAGATTCACATGACCGTCGCTGCCATGCAGCAGCTTCGCGAGCAGCTCCGCCTTCTCGTCGGTATCGGTTATGCCGCTCGCCAACAGATACTCGTAGCTCACCCGCCGTCCGGTCGCCTTTCGATAGGCGTTGCACCGCTCGATGAGCTTTTCCACCCCGCCGCTTGTGCGGTTTATCGGCATCAGCCTCGAGCGCGTCTCGTCGTCCGGCGCGTGCAGCGACACCGACAGCGTAAGCCCCAGGTCCTGCTCCGCGAGGCGTTCGATGCCGCCCTCCGGTCCGCAGGTGGACAGCGATATGTGCCGCATCCCGATGCCCGCGCCCTCCGGTGCTCCGACCATCCGCAGGAACTTCATAACATTGTCGAAGTTGTCCAGCGGCTCGCCTATGCCCATCAGCACGATGTTCGAGATATCAAGCCCGCTCGCCTTGGACGACCACTGCACCTCGTCCAGCATCTCGCCGGGCGTGAGGTCGCGCAGCTTTCCGCCCCTTGTCGACGCACAGAACGCGCATCCCATGCGGCATCCGACCTGCGTCGAGATGCACACGGTGTTGCCGTGGTGGTACCGCATGACCACGCTCTCCACCGCGCTGCCGTCCGCAAGTCCCCACAGGTACTTTATCGTGCCGTCGGACGACTTCTGTTCGGCAAGCATTTCAGGCCGATGCAGCTCACAGCAGTCGGCGAGCTTCTCGCGAAGGCTTTTGGGCAGATTCGTCATCTCGTCGAACCCGCCGACAGCCGCCGCCGTCCAGCGCCACACCTGCTCGGCGCGGAACTTCGGCTCGCCCAGCCGCTCCATCAGCTCGGCAATCTCCGAGCGCTCCATGCTCCTTATATCATACATCACTTTTCACCAATAAGCAAATAAAAAATCCGTCATGGTCGCTTTTTCCGCTCCAAAGCGTCGTCATCCCGTTTTCACTTTTGCCGATATCGTTCGGTAAAACGAAGTCCTCCAGTAAAAATTCGGGATGTTTGGCGACAAAAGCTTCCACAACATCTTCGTTCTCCGATTTTCTCCATGTACAGGTGCTGTACAGCAGTTTTCCGCCGTTTTTCACGCACCTCGCCGCCGATTCGAGCAGTTCGAGCTGAAGCTCGGGCAGCTTCTCGACGTCGCGCTCGCTCTTGTACCGTATGTCCGGCTTCTTTCGGATTATCCCGAGTCCCGAGCAGGGGGCGTCGCATATCACGCGGTCAAACGCGCCCAGCCACTCGTCGCGCGGCTCACGTCCGTCGCGCGTGCTCACCTCTATGTCAAAGCCCAGCCGTTCGGCGCCTTCGCGTATCAGTGCCGTCTTGCGCTCGGTCAGATCGTTCGATGTCACGCGACCGCCGCAGCACGCCGCGCCGAAGCTCTTCCCTCCAGGCGCCGCGCAGAGGTCGAGCACCCTCACGCCGTCGGATATGTCCGCCGCCGCTACCGCGAGCTGTGATGACACGTCCTGCACCCAGAACTTCCCCTCACGGTAGCTCGCAAGCTCGGCTACGTCGCCGCCGCCGACCATCGTTATCGCGCAGTCGGTCTCTCCCTCCGACACCTCCGCTCCGCTCGCCGACAGCTCGGCCATCAGCGACGCGCGGTCGGTTTGTCGCGTATTCACCC
Organism: uncultured Oscillospiraceae bacterium; assembly: GCA_964493515.1. Lineage (GTDB taxonomy): Bacteria > Bacillota > Clostridia > Oscillospirales > JAAYOS01 > CANRIN01. The sequence goes on from CAZBNJ010000008.1 coordinate 18,914, forward strand.
GAAGGGTCGTGGGCGGCGACGAGTTGTTCGCCGCAAGCTCGGCCTCCGCGCCGTCCAAGCCTTTGCGCCCCACAAGCTCGCGCACTATCCACTCGGGATGCGAGTAACGTATCGACAGCCGCTCCGTCTCGTCCTCCGCCTCAAACGCGAATGGGTCGTCCACCTTGGACACCGCGCGCAGTACGGCGTTGACGAATCCCGCCGACCGCCTGTCCCTGCCGCTCATCAGCGCGACCGTCTCTCCGACCGCCGCGTGCTTCGGTATCGAGTCGGCAAAGAACAGCTGGAACGCGCCCAGGCGCAGTGCCATCAGCACCCGCCGTTCGAGCTTCGCGAGCGGTATTTTTGAGAAGCCCGCGAGCCACTTATCGAGGAGTATTCGGTTTTGCAGCACCCCGCCCGCAAGAAAGGTCGCGAGCGCGGCGTCCCGTCTGTCCAATCCCGCGCCCGCTATCGCCGACGAGAACCGACGGTTGTCCCACTCGCCCGCCGTCTCCCAACGGACAAGCTCGTCAAGCGCCACCGCGCGTGCACTCTTTGCCATCGTCATCGCCTTCTCTGGCTGCGCGCGACTATCGCCATCAGCCGCAGAAGCTGCATGAGGCTCACCGCCAGCGCCGCGACATAGGTCATCGCCGCTGCCGACAGCACCTTCTTCGCGCCCCTAAGCTCGTCCTCGTCCAGCATATTCGAGTCGCGCAGGGTCGCAAGCGCGCGTCTCGACGCGTTGAACTCGACCGGCAGCGTGACGAGCTGGAAGAACGTAGACAGTCCAAAGCAGATTATCCCCACCGACCACAGCGGCGGGAAGGACAGCAGCAGTCCGAGCAGCACCAGCGGTATCGCGAGCCGCGAGCCGATGTTTGTCACCGGGATTATCGCCGCGCGCAGCTTCATCGGAAAGTACCCCTCGGCGTACTGCGCCGCGTGACCGCTCTCGTGCGCCGCAACGCCCACCGCGGCTATCGTCTTTGCCGAGTACACGCTGTCCGACAGACGCACGACGTTCGTCCTCGGGTCGAAGTGGTCGGTCAGGCTTCCGCTCACCCGCTCGATCTGCACGCCGCGAACGTCGCTGTACCGCAGCACCTCGTATGCCGCGCGGGCGCCGTCCAGTCCACGGCTCGTGCCCACCTGCGAATACTTCTTAAAGACCGAGTTCACTCGTGCCTGGCAGATAAACGCAAAGATCACCGCAGGCAGCACAAACAGGATATAATACTCGTCGATATACAAAAAAGGCATAAATCTCTCCTTTTAGCCCAATTTTGTTCCTATCTCAACCTTATGACCGCGCAGCCACGCGTCGGCAGCCATCCGCTTTCCGCCCGCCGCCGCAAGCTCGGTTATAACTATCGAGCCGTCGCCGCACGCCACCTCAAGCCCGCCGTCGGTCGAGATGACACAGCCCGACTCGCCCGAACCGCCGCCGACCTTCGAGGCGTACAGCTTCATCGGCGCGCCGTCATATTTTGTGTAGGCGGTCGGGAACGGATTCATCGCGCGGATGAGGTCGAATATCTCACGCGCACCCTTTGTCCAGTCGACCGCGCACTCCTCCTTGGTTATCGGCGGCGCGAGCGTTATCCCCTCACTCGGCTGCGGCGTGCGCGGAGCGGTCCCCGCCTCTATCTGCCGTATCGTCTCAACAAGGAGTCGTCCGCCCAGCTCGGCGTAGCGGTCGTGAAGGCTGCCTCCGGTGTCCTCGTCGGTTATCGGCGTCTCTGCGCGAAGTATCATGTCGCCGGCGTCCAGCTCCTCCGCCATGTACATCGTTGTCACGCCTCCGAGCGTGTCCCCGGCGGCGATGCAGCGCTGTATCGGTGCGGAACCGCGCCATCTCGGCAGCAGCGACGCGTGCATGTTTATCGAGCCGTACTTCGGATAGTCGAGCACGAGCTTCGGCAGCAGCCGTCCATATGCCGCGACCGCGATAAGCTCGGGGTCTATCTCGGCGAGAAGGTCGCCGCACTTTTTCAGCTTGGTCGGCTGGTATACGGGTATTCCCCGCTCGGTCGCGTACACCTTTACCGGCGATGGCGTGAGCTTCATGCCGCGACCCTTCGGTCTGTCCGGCTGGGTGAACACTCCCACCACGTCTATGCCCGCGTCCACCAACGCCTTCAGGCACTCCGCCGCGATGTCCGGCGTGCCCATGAACAGCACCCGCATTATCTCGTCTCCCCCGCGCGCATGCTCTGCACTTCCTCCGGCGAGATGAACCGGAGCGCCTTGTCCACAAAGCACACGCCGTCCAGATGGTCTATCTCGTGGCAGAAGCACTGCGCGGTTATGCCGACGCCGCTGACCTCGAATGTCTTGCCGTTTCTGTCCTGCGCGCGGACTGTCGCCTTCTCCGGGCGGAGCACCACGCCCCACTTGCCCGGAAAGCTCAGGCATCCCTCCGGCATCTCGTGCTCGCCCTCGCGCGAGACTATCTCCGGATTGACAAGCTCTATCATCTCGTCGTTCGCGTCGAGCACGATGACCACGCGGCGAAGCACGCCCACCTGCGGGCCGGCAAGTCCCAGTCCTTCCGCGTCGGCAAGCGTCTCCTTCATGTCGTCGAGCAGCGTCCACAGCCGCTCGTCAAACTTCTCCACCGGACGGGATACCTTGCGCAGTATCGGGTCGCCGTCCTCCACGATCTTTCTAAGTGCCATCTTCTTATGCTCCTTTTCCGCTATATGTCGTTTGGTCCTATATCTGCGAATATCGAACACCCTCTCTTTTCGCCTGCCCGAAACTCCTTCAGCGCGTATGCGATAACACGCCGCAGCTTCGCGTCCGCACGTCCCATCAGCGTCAGCCGATATCTGCTTCGTCCGCTCACGCGGAACACCGACGCCTGCGTCGGGCCGAGCACCAGCGTGTCCGGCGAGTGCACGCTTATCAGTCCTCTCAGCAGTTCGCGGACGCGCATCACACCGTCGAGCGCCGCGTCACCGTCAGCCGCGCTGACCTCCACCGACACCATCTCGCGAAACGGCGGATAGCCCATCCGCTCGCGGAGCTTTATCTCCTCGCGGTAGAAGCCCTCATAGTCCTGCCGCGCGGCTGCCAAAATTATCGGACTGTCCGGCGTGTAGGTCTGTATCAGCGCGCGGCCCTCGTCACCGCCGCGTCCCGCTCGTCCCACCACCTGCGTGATTATCGAGAAGGTCCGCTCGTTTGCGCGGAAATCGTCGGCGTACAGCGCGTCGTCCGCGCCCAAAACTCCGACCAGCGTCACGTTCGGAAAGTCCAGTCCCTTTGCTATCATCTGCGTGCCGAGCAGTATGTCCGCGCCGCCCGACCGAAACTTTTGCAGTATCTCCTCGTGCGAGTGCCGCGCCGCCGTGGTGTCCGAGTCCATTCGGAGCACACGCGCGTCGGGCAGCAGCTCGGCAAGCTCGGTCTCCACCCGCTGCGTACCGACTCCGACCTGTTTGAGATCTCCGCCGCAGTTCGGGCATCGGTCGGGAAGCCTCTCGCTTGAGCCGCAATAGTGGCACATCAGCCGTCCGTTCGCCGAGTGATAGGTGTAAGCCGACGAGCAGTTCGGGCACTCGGGGGTGTAGCCGCACTCCACGCACACCACCTTTCGCGCCGCGCCGCGTCGGTTGAGAAACAGTATCGACTGTTTGCCGCGCGACATCTCTCCCAAAAGTGCGTCCTTCAGCGCCATGCTTATCCTGCCCGGATTCGCGCGCCGCAGCTCCTCACGCATGTCCACTATCTCGACCTTCGGAAGCGGGCGCTCGGCGTATCGCTCCCGAAGCCGCACAAGCTCGTATCTGCCCTCCGTCGCCGCGTGGAAGCTCTCCACCGACGGGGTGGCGGAACCGAGCAGCAGCAGCGCGCCCGCGTCGTATGCCCTCCGTCTCGCGATGTCCCGCGCGAGGTATCGCGGCGTCGACTCCGACTTGTAGCTGCGCTCCTGCTCCTCGTCGATGACGATGAGACCCGGGTCTTTCATCGGCGCGAACACCGCCGAGCGCGTGCCGAGCACGACATCCGCCTCGCCCGCACGTATCCGCTTCCACTCGTCCGCACGCTCGCCTACGGTCAGCGCCGAGTGCAGTATCGCGACCCTGTCGCCGAATCGGCTGCGGAACTGCCGCATAAGCTGCGGTGTCAGCGCTATCTCCGGCGCGAGTATCATCGCCCCGCGACCGCTGTCCAGCACCCGCGCCGCAAGCTCCATGTACACCTGCGTCTTGCCCGAGCCGGTCACGCCGTAGAGAAGCGACGCGGCCGCCTTTCCGCTCGACGCGAGCTTCCACAGCCGCTCCAGCGCCGCCGACTGCTCATCGTTGAGCGTAGCCGGCGCGCTCGGCACGATCGGCTCAAGGTTCGGTCGGCGATAGGTGTCCCTCTGCTCCTCGACGAGCAGCCCCGACTTCTTCATCGCGGTCACCTGCGCCGTTTTGCAGCCGGTAAAGTAGGTTATCTCGCCCAGCGCAGCCTCGCCCGACTCGAGCACAAAGTTCAGTATCTCACAGCGAACCGGGCTTTTCATGCGGTTTTTCTCGATATACCGTTCGGTATCCTCCCTGCTCTGTCCGAGTGAGAATATCCGAACTTTCTTGTCTCCGACTATGCGGTTCGCGGCGGTGTCCCGCACGACCACGCCCCTTGCGATGAGCGCGTCAAAGGTCTTTCCTCCCGCCGACCGCTCGCCCTCCGCGACACCGACGCCGCCCGCGGCAAGCTCCACCGCCGTGCGCTCCTCCGCGGAGGCTGTGAGCTCGAGCGCGTCCTGCTTTGTCAGCCCCTCGCGAAGTTTGTACTCGTCCTCCACGGCGTACCATATGCCGCTCGGAAGCATCGCCTTTGCCGCGTCGTAGAACGTGCAGAAGCACTGCTCGCGCAGCGCAAGCGCCAGCTTCACAAGCTCGGGCGTGAACACCGGCTCGGTCTCCAGCGCGCGCAGCACCGGCTTCAGCCGCTTATTCGAGTCGTCCTCACCGAGCGCGAGTACCATCGCCTCGGTCCGGCGGTTTCGGTTGCCGTAGGGCACGAGCACCCGCATGCCGACGCACAGCTGCTCGGAAAGCTCATCGGGCACGAGATACGAGTAGGTGTGGTCGGCGGCGTAGACCGCGCCGTTTACCGCAACTTTCGCGACGATCGCCGCCACTGTTTACTCCCTCGCCGAGCTTTCAAGTCCGGCGTAGAGCGTGCCGCGCACATGACCCTCGGATATCTCGGTTATCGCCATCTTGACCGGCTTCTCCTCGAGACGCTCGCCGTTCACGTCGGCACGCTCCGCGATCTCGCGGGCACGCTGCGCGGTCACGTTGACCAGCATATAGCGGTTGTCGACATAGTTCAGAAGTTCGTTGATAGTGGGATAAAGCATTATTTTAGTCCTCCTTTGACTGATTCAAGTGACTTGCTTGCCTTTAGCCGTTCAGCCCGAACGATGGCCTCCACGTCCGCCACCGCACGGGACAGATTGTCGTTTATGACGATGTAGTCGTAGCCGCCCATCTGAGCGACCTCGGTGCGTGCCTTCTGCATACGCGCCTCGATCTGCTCCTCGGTCTCGGTGCCCCTGCCGCGAAGCCGCCGCTCAAGCTCCTCAAAGCTGGGCGGTACAAGGAATATCAGCACCGCGTCCGGACGCTTGACCTGCACCCATCGCGCGCCGGTCATCTCGATGACCAGTATCATGTCCCTGCCAGCGTCCAGCGCCTCGTCCACCGGTCCCGCGGGCGTTCCGTAGGACGCGCTGGTGTACTCGGCGTACTCCAGAAACTCGTTCTTCTCTATCATCTCCGAAAACCGTTCGCTTGAGACGAAGAAGTAGTCTACGCCCTCCTGCTCGCCCGGGCGCGGCTTGCGCGTGGTCGCGGACACCGAGAACCCAAGCTCGGGATGCTTTGCGAGCAGCTCGCGCACCACTGTGTCCTTGCCGGTGCCGCTCGGCGCGGAGACGACAAACAGCGTGCCGCGTCTACTCATCCTCTTCCTCCTCGTCGTCGGTATCGTCCGACGCGTCAAGTCGGTGCGCTATCGTCTCCGGCTGTATCGCCGACAGGATGATGTGGTCCGAGTCGGTCACAAGCACCGCGCGGTTGCGGCGTCCGTATGTCGCGTCAACCAGGCTTCCGCGGTCGCGGGCCTCCGAGATTATGCGCTTTATCGGCGCCGAATCCGGACTCACGATGGCGATGAGCCTCGCCGCCGACACCATGTTGCCAAATCCAATGTTTATCAGCTTCAAACCTTTGTCCCCCTTCGGTTTTAACTTACTCGATGTTCTGCACCTGTTCGCGTATCTTCTCGATCTCGCTCTTCAGCCCGACGACCTCCTTGGCTATCTCAAGGTCGTTTGCCTTCGAGCCGATGGTGTTCGCCTCGCGGTTGAACTCCTGAATGAGAAAGTCGAGCTTACGTCCGCACGCGCCGCCTACTTTTAGCATCTTGCGAAGCTCGGCAATGTGGCTGCGAAGCCGCACCGTCTCCTCGTCCACCGCGACCTTGTCCGCGTATATCGCGGCCTCGGTCACCACTCGACCCTCGTCCGCCTCCACACCGAACTTGTCCAGCGTCTCCTTCAGTTTCGCGAGCAGCCGTTCGCCGTATGTGGACACGCACTCGGCGCTGCGGCGCTCCACCCGTCCGACCGTCTCCTCTATCACCGACGCGCGGTCGAGAATATCGGTCTCAAGGCGCTTGCCCTCGCTGCGCGACATATCGAGATAGCTCGCTATCGCGCCGTCCAGCGCGCCGAGCACCGCCGCCTTCATCTCGTCCTCGCTCGCGTCGTTCGACTCGACGGTGAGCACGCCCTCAAGCCGCGCAAGCTCGACCAGATCCAACCGCACCTTGAACTCGGTGCCGAATCTGTTCAGCTGCTTCATGTCGCCAAGCTCGCTGATGGCGTCGAGATACGCCTCAGCGGTCGCCTTGTTCAGCGACACCTTCGGCGCGGCGCCCTCCTTCTTCTCGATGGTCACGAACACATCCACCTTGCCGCGCGACACCGCCTCGCCGATCCGCGTCTTTATCGCGTCCTCAAGGTAGAGGTACATCCGAGGCAGACGCACGTTGCAGTCGAAGTATCTGTGGTTGACCGAGCGAAGCTCCACCGTGATGTCGCAGTCGGCAGCCGTCCCGGTCGCCCGACCGTAGCCGGTCATGCTCCGAACCATATCTATCGCCCCTTTCGCAGCATCTTGCCGAATTTGGAGTTAAAAACCAGGATAAGTCCCGAAAAAGCAAAGTCATAGAGCACAAAAACGGCGTTTCCGCCGAGATATATCAGCCAGATCGCCCACTCCGCGCCGAACAGCTCGCTGAACAGCGTCCGCGCGAACAGCACTATCACCGTCAGCGACAGGTTGAACACCGCGAGCTTTATCAGCCACTCGAGCACGCGGTTTCCCGTCCGCTCGGCAAGGCTTTTGAACATCGGATAGTGCCCGAACAGAACCAGATACAGCAGCGCCGCGCTCTTGTTCGGCACGATGAGAAACGCCAGCGCCGTTGTCGCGCCGTATGCCGCAAATCCGCTTCCCATGCCGCTTGTGAGCACCATCACACAGGGAAGCAGTCCCGCGAGCGCGACAAGCGACAGACGCATCGTCGGCAGCATCGACGAGAGATAGAGACACACGACCCCGAGCGCCGTGAGCATTGCGCCGAGCGTCAGCGCGCGTATGGCAGTCTTTTGATTTGTCGCCATGCGTCCTCCTTCGTCAGCAGCAGGGTATCAGGTCGCCGCCCATGCACTCGCAGCAGCAGTCGGCACAGAGCAGATCGCCGCAGCATCCGCAGCCGGTAAGCCCGCCGTTTCCCATGTTTCCGCCGCGATACATACCGCCGCCGTTCTGCATCATCGTCAGCGCCTGACGGTACTCCATGTTCGACGGATCCATGTTGCAGGCGGTCTGAAAGTTGCGCTGAGCCTCGTCGAACCATCCCTTGCGCTGGCAGAGCGCGCCGTACAGGAAGTACCACTCGGCGTTCTTGTCCGGCACCGAGTTCAGCATCTGCTCCGCCTGCACGAGGTTGCCCATCTGGATGTACTGCCGTATGCGGCCGTACACACCGCCGCCCGAATATCCCGAACCGCCGTAGCCCGAACCGCCGCTGTATCCGCCGGACGCGCCGCCCTGGCGCATCTTCTGTATCTGGTCGTACGCCTCGTTTATGTCCTTCATCTTCTCCTCGGCGAGTTCCTTTGCGGAATCGTCGGGGAAGCGATCGGGGTGATACTTGCGCGCAAGGTCGCGATACGCGCGCTTTACCTCCTCGTCGGACGCGGACGGCTCAACTCCCAGTGTCTTGTAGGGATCGTTCATCTCAAAGCTCCTTCTTATCCTTATTGCGGGACTTCCATCTCCCCGCCAAAACCTCTTCCATTACCATGTACAGACCGAGCCGCAGGGTGTTTTCCACCAGCGCCGACTGTACCCCAAAGTCCAGCTCCTTCGCCTCAAGCCACGCCGCGTCCAGCGAGTGACCGAGCGTCGAGCGGACAGCCTGTCTTGTCGCGTCGTCCAGTCCGCCGTTCAGCCCGTAGCGCTCGGCTATCGGATTGAACCGACCGTCCGCAAGGTCCTCGTCGATGTCGTCGCACGCGTCCACGACGTATATCCACCGACCGATGTGGTAGAACATCCGCGCCGCGTGTTCGTCCGAAAGCTCACCGCCCGCGGCGTCGAGTATCCCCGCAAACGCGTCGGCACAGCGGTCGAGCGACGAACATCTCTCGCGCTCAAGCGCCGACAGCGTCTCCATCGACGACTTCACCCTCTCGCACAGCTCCGGCCGAAGTCGCCGCGCCTTGCGGTAATAGGGCTTCAGCAGCAGTCGAAGGAATCGCGAGCTAAGCCCTTTGAAAAATCCGTCGTCGCGCACCGCGTCGTCCAGCTTCCAGTAGCCGAGGATGATCGTCAGATCCGCGGCAAGCGACATCCCGCCGCCCGCGCAGAGCGTGCACTTCTTGCGGAACGGACTTGCGACGCAGCGTCGATGCACCGCGCTCGCTCCGCCCTCCAGACCATCTGCGGCTGCGGCAAAGAACGCGAGGTCGTAGTTCAGCAGGAACCGCGCTCCGAAGCCGTATCGGTGCGCAAGCTCGTGGCACAGGCCGCAGTATGCCGCCTGAAACCTGTCAAACTCGCTGACCTTCAGTTCTCCCTTCAGCGGACGCACATAACCGAACATTCTGCCTCCAAAACCGGATTTTCTGTACAGCAAATAACGGGCAGAAACCCGTACATTACATTGTAGCACAAAACAGCTCCCAAACGCAAGCGTTCGGGAGCTATTTATCGAAATTTTACGTTTTGTTCATCTTATTCGAGCTATTCGAGATTTTCGACCACCCTCACCACGCGCAGCATATGCCGAGCCTTTCGCCTGCGGGACACTATCGCCGCCGCGCCGATACCCGCCGCAAGTCCCGCCGCAAGCCCGATGCCCGCGCCGACCTCGCCGCCGAGCGCGTATCCGACCAGCATCAGCGCTATGCCCAGCACCGCGGGTATGAGATACAGCACCGCCGCGCCGCCGAGCAGGGTCTTTGTGTCCCCCTCGACCTCGACAAGCTCGCCCGGACGCGCGCCGCACAGGTTCTCCGCACTCGCGGTCACCGCGCCGCCGGCACAGCCGCCGCAGCTCGCGCAGCTTCCGGAGCACGCCGAGCTTCGACGCACCCACACGGTGCACCGCCCGTTCGCGTCGACCGACTTCACTTCCGCATAAGTTCGCATACTGCTCGCTTTACTCCTCCGGCACGACCTCCACCACGATGGTTATCGGGTAGAGCTCGCTCACCGTTGTAAATCCGTCCACATACACGGTCGCCGCAACGGTATATCTGCCGCGTTCGACAACGTCCTGTCCCTCGAGATCCGCAACTATGCGCACGTTCGACGCCTTGATCTGTTCGACGTCATACGCCGGCCCGCGCAGCGTGACCTGACGCTCGCGGGTTATCACCTCGGCGTCATAGCCATCCGGCGCGTGTATCGCGGTTATGCTGTCGCAGCTTATCTGCACGACCTTCAGTCCGGTCAGCTCGACCGACACTTCACATTCGCTCTCGCCGCTTATCGACTCGACGCCGTTCGGCAGCTGTATCTCATAGTTTCGGCTCCACGCGCCGACCACTTCGCCGAGGTTCACCTTTGCCACCTCCAGCGAGTTCAGGCCGTCCACGATGCTCGGCTCGCCCGCTATCTCGACATACGGCGGGTCGGCCGCATAGGTCGCGTTCGCGCCGGTCGCGCCTCCGCCGTCGATAAATCCGACCGTCAGCGGCAGGCTCTTGGTCTTTTGTATCGGTATGGTGACGCTCACCACGTCGTAGTTCGCGGTCAGTCCGTCCATCGGTATCGCCGCGCCCTCCGCGTCGTACAGGACGTACCCCAGGTCGAGCGTCAGCGTCTGATCCATGTTCTCGCGCGTCCACACGACCTCCGCGTGGTCGATGCGCGAAACGGTGTCCTCCGGGCCGCTTATCTGAAGCGACGCGGGCTCCATCACCGGAGTCTTGGCGATAAACTCCTCCGCCACCGAGCCCTTGTTGTTTATCTTCACCTCGACCGGCATCATCGACACCTTTTCCACCTTGACGCTGAGATAGTACGGCGACTGGTCGAGCAGCGTCACGTTGTCGTTCGGCAGCGTCACTGTGTAGTTCAGCTGCTTCAGTCCGGTCGACTTTATATTGCTCAGGCTCGCCTGAACAACTATCGATTCCTTGTTCGTGTTCAGCGCCGCCACGTCGTGGATGCTGCCCATGACGGTGAGCGACACGGTCGGGCGCTTGTCCGACGTTATCACAAGGTCATAGTCCTCAAGCATCGCGTCCTCGCCGACAAAGACGACCGGCACGCCGGAGATGACGTCCTCCTTCTGCGGCCGCTCGACACCGACGACGTATACCCACAGGAGCACCGACGCCACAAACGCTATCAAGATGTAGAGTGCTCTAGTTTTCCCCTTCATTTTTCTTCCCCTTAATGCGCTTTATGACCTTCTTGACGCCGTTCTGCTCATCGTCGTCCTCCGACGGCATCAGCTCGTTTCGCAGCAGCGCCGTGAGCGTGTCGCTGTTCAGATGGCGCTTGAGCATACCTCCAATGGCGACCGACACCGAGCCGGTCTCCTCGCTTACTATCACCACCACCGCGTCGCTGACCTCGCTGACACCGACGCCCGCGCGATGGCGGGTGCCGAGGTCGGGGCTGAGGTTGTGGTTGGTCGTCAGCGGCAGCACACATCCCGCCGCGAGCATACGTCCGTCGCGGATGATAGTCGCGCCGTCGTGCAGAGCCGCCTTCGGGAAAAATATGTTGCGGACGAGCATGCTCGTTACCGCCGAGTCGATTATCGTACCCGACTTTATGACCTCATCAAGCTGTATGCTGCGCTCAAACACCACAAGCATACCTATCTTCTCCTGCGACAGCGTGGAGGTGGCGCTGACCACCTGGGCTATCACGTTTTCCGTGTCGCCCGCGTCCTCGTCGCCCTTGCCGATTATCTTTGAAATGCTGCCGCTTCCGCCCACCGTCTCGAGCATACGCCGAAGCTCGGGCTGGAACAGCACAAGTATCGCGATAAGTCCAAGCTGCAGGGTGTTGGACAGCAGGAAGTTTATCACGTTCAGTCCGGCAAGCGAGGCGATCGCAAGCGCGACAATAAGCAGCGCAATGCCTTTGAGCACCCGCGCCGCCTGCGTTTTGCGTATAAGTACAAGCACCTTATAGATGATGAAGGTCATTATCAGCACGTCGATTATGTCGGCGACGCTGATAAGCTGGAGATAATTCTTTACGTTTTCAAACGCTTCTTGGATAATATTCATTCTTCTACCCATTATCGTTTGGGATTTGCGGCGTCTCGGTCACCCCGCTACGGCTATTTTAGCACAGTTTTCCCGGTATAGGAAGAGGTAAAAAAGAAATTTTTTGTAAATTTTCGCTCTTTTTGCAGTTTGACCCGCCGACTTATCCGGTCGACGGGTCGCAGGTCAGTTTCTCGCTGTCCAAATCAGCCGTTCGCAGAAGATGTCCGCGTCGCGCACGGTCGAAAACGCCGACGGGCTTACCCGCAGCGTACCCCGCTCGGACGTGCCCGCCGTCTCGTGCGCAAGCGGTGCGCAGTGCAGTCCCGCGCGGGTAACTATCCCCTGCGCCGCAAGAGCTTCCGCCACGTCCTCGCTCGCCTTGCCGCGTACCTCCATCGAAAGCACGCCGCTCTGACAGAACAGATGCGGCGCGGCGTAGGTCTTTACCCGCGGGCAGGTCTCAAGTCCGCGCAGTATCCGCCGCACCATCGCCTGCTCGTGGGCGAGTATCCCCTCCGGCGTGCGGCTCCGCACGAACCGTATCCCCTCGATAAGCCCCGCGATGCCGTGCGTGTTCTGCGTGCCCGCCTCCAGCCGCTCGGGCAGATAGTCGGGCATATCCTCGCTGCGCGAATCCTGTCCGGTGCCGCCGTAGAGGAACGGTTCGGCGTCGCCGAGGCATATCAGCAGTCCGGTGCCCTGCGGGCCGTACAGCCCCTTGTGCCCCGGCATCCCCACAAAGCGCGTCGCCTTCAGCTTCGACAGGTCGAGCGATATGCACCCAGCCGACTGGCTCGCGTCGATTATCAGCGGCACGCCGTGCTCCGCGCATATCTCGTCCGCGCGCTCGATCGGCAGCACGAATCCGAACACGTTGGAGACGTGCGTTATCACCGCAAAGTCCGCGCCGCGCTCAAGCTCGCGTTCAAGCTCGTACAGAAAGAACTCCGGCTCGAACAGCGGCGACCGCACGACCGCCGTCTCCAGTCCTGCGCCGCGAAGGCTCAAAAGCGGTCGGCGCACGGCGTTGTGCTCGTACCCCGATATCACGCACCGCCGCGCGCCTCGGGCGAGCGTGTTTATAGCGATGTTCAGCGCGTGTGTCGCGTTAAAGCAGAACACGACCTGCTCGGGTCTTGCCCCGAACAGCGCCGCGGCTTCCTTTCGGCACTCGATGAGCACGCCGTCGGCATACCCCGAGCCCTCGCCGCGACCGGCGTTCGCGCTCTCCCGCATTGCGCGCATCACGGCTCGGGCGACCTCCGGCGGCTTTTGAAGCGTTGTGGCGGCGCTGTCGAGATATATCACCGCCACACCTCCGTCCAGTCATAGCCCTGCTCACAGTACACCCGCCGGGGCGGCAGTCCCTCGAGCCGCAGCGTCTTCAGCGCGCGGTCGCGATCGTTCTCGCTCACCGCGACGCCATAGGCGCAGCCCTCGTTTGCAAGTTTAAGCGGCAGCTTTCGCATCGACGCGCGCACTCCCGCATGGCTCAGCGCCGATACCATCAGCTGCGCCCGCGTCTGACCCCTGCTTGTAAAAAGACAGTCTGCCATATCTCAATCCCTCCCCTGCACCACATGATATGCGGCGCGGGCGAGGTCGGCTGTCGGCGCGATTTCCGGCAAAACGAAAGGGACGGCGAAAACTCGTCGTCCCTCTGTCCGTCATTCGGTTTTGCGGCAAAATCAGAACTCGATTTTTTTCGCGGCGAACGCGGCGCACAGCTTTGCGCAGTTCTCCACGTCCTCCACCGAGCACATCTCCTGCGGCGAGTGGATGTAGCGGGTGGGGATGCTTATGCCGCCGGCATAGGCTCCCGACTTTGCGCGCTGCATGGCTCCGGCGTCGGTACCGCCCGCCTCCAGCACCTCTATCTGGCTCTTGATGCCGCCCTCCTTGGCGCAGGTCTTGAGCGCGTCCACGACCTTCGGAGAGCAGACGAGCGAGCTGTCTATGACCTTTATCGCCGCACCGTCGCCGCACGCGCATTCCATCTTCGGCTTGGCGTTCAGTATGTCGCCGGTGCGGGTCACGTCCACCGCGATGCCGACATACGGCTCGACGCCGAACGCCGCGGTCGTCGCGCCGCGCAGTCCGACCTCCTCCTGAACCGAGAACACGAAGTAGAGGTCGTTGTCGCTCTTCTTGTCCTTCAGCAGCTCCATCGCCTTGAGCAGCACGATGCAGGCGACGCGGTCGTCGAGGTAGGGCGACACTATCATGCCGAACGCGTCGAAGGTGTTCGTGTCGTACACCGCCACATCGGCTATCTGCACCTTCTCCATCGCCTGCTCGCGGCTGGTCGCGCCGATGTCGATGTACACGTCGCTCATGCGAGCAAGCTCCTCCGGCTTCTTGTCGCCGGGGCAGCAGATAAGTCCGCGGGTGCCGTTGGCAAAGCGCACCGGCGTGTTGATAAGCGTCTTGGCGTTGAGTCCGCCGAGGTTCGAGCAGCGCAGGAAGCCCTTGTCGTCGATGTGGGTGATTATCACGCCTATCGAGTCCATGTGCGCCGAGAACATGACCTTCTTGCCCGCGCCCTTCCTGTGGCAGATGACGCTGCCCATCGTGTCGCGATAGACCTCATCGCAGTAAGGCTTCGCAAGCTCGGTCAGTATCTCCGCAATCGCGTCCTCGCGACCGGTGGGGCTAACGACCGAGTTAAGCTTCTTCATCGTCTCAAATACGCAGAAATTCGACATTTTACTTCACCTGACCTTTCAGATATTCGGCGGCAAGCCGGTATATGTCCTCGAAATCGTCTATCGACGCGACGCAGCTCGGCGAGTGGATGTACCGCACCGCCGCGCTGATTGCCGCGACCTTCACTCCCGCACGGCTGCGCTGAATCTTGCCCGCGTCGGTGCCGCCGGAGACGTACTCCTTGACCTGGTAGTTTATGCCGTGCCTGTCCCCTATCGCGCACAGCTCGCGGAACAGTTCGGGCGAATAGACCGCGCTGTTGTCCATAAACGGAAGCACCGCGCCCTTCTTCGGACCGCAGACCTTCTTGTCCTTCGTCGCCTCGGGGATGTCGCCCGCCGTCGTGCCCTCCAGGATTATCGCGACATCCGGCGCGACGCGGTAGGCTGCCGGACCGCTTCCTCGCGTGCCGACCTCCTCCTGCACAACGAAGGTGTACCAGCTGTCGATGTCAGTCTCCTCGATGAGCCGTATCATCACCGCGCAGCCGATGCGGTCGTCGATGGCGCGCGCCTTGAGCATACCGTCGCCAAACTCGACCGGCGCGCTGTCAAACACGGCGTACTCGCCCTTTTCGACCAACTTCTCCGCCTGCTCCTTTGAGTCACATCCGATGTCGATATACATATCCTTCACCTTCGGCACGCTCTTGCGCTCCTCCGGCGAGGTGAGGTGCACCGCCTTGATGCCGACGATTCCGGGGATGCGGCTCGGTCCGACGGTGCAGCGCTTGCCGATTATCACGCGGGTGTCGATGCCGCCCACGCAGGCAAACTTGAGGTATCCGTCGCTCGTTATGTCGGTGATGATGAAACCGACCTCGTCCATGTGCGCCGAGAACAGCACCTTCTGCTTTGTCGCGCGGCCGGGCTTGTGGACGATGAGGTTGCCCATCGCGTCCTCAAACGCCTCGCATCCCGCCTTTTCCACCCGCTCGCGGATGAAGTCGCGGACCTCGTCCTCAAAGCTGGATGGGCCGTCGAGGGTGCAGAGTTTCTTCAAAAGCTCAAGCATCACTTGTTTCCTCCTTCCCCATACGGGTCTTCGGCAAACGCGGCGATGAGCTTTGCGCCCGCCTCCAAGTCCTCAAGGCATATCATCTCGGTCGCGGTGTGCATATAGCGCAGCGGCAGCGAGAGAACTCCGCTTGCCGAGCCGTCGCCGACCACCTGCATCTCCCACGCGTCGGTGCCCGAGTGTCCTGCTATCACCTCAAGCTGCGAGCCGACGCCTATCTTCTCGCATATCGCGCACAGCCGCTTGGACAGCTTGCGCGTCGCGTTCGGGCCTGTCGCGACCGGCACTCCCTTGCCGAATTCGATGCTCACCGCGCTGCCGCTGTCCGGCGTCTTGGCGTGGGTCACGTCCACCGCGATCGCCCACTCGGGTGCCTCGTCGTATGCCGCGACCTCCGCTCCCTTCGAGCCTATCTCCTCCTGCGACGACGCGCAGACGACCAGCTCCACCGGGATATCCTTGCCCTTCAGCAGCTCGAGCACGCGCAGGAGCATCACCACGCACGCGCGGTCGTCCAGCGTCTTGGACGAGAAATACTTGCCCTGCATCAGCTGCGGGTGATCGTAATATCCGATGGGCGTGCCGATGGGTATCAGCTTCTCGGCGCGCTCCTGCGAAAGTCCCACGTCGATGCACAGCTTCTCGCGCTCAAACGGCGTCTTGTTCTCGTCCGGCGTCTGAAGATGCGGCGGAACGCTGGTGATGACTCCGTGCAGCGGAGGCTCGGTCATCACCGTCACCTCGCGCGCGGGCAGCACCCTCGGGTCGATGCCGCCTATCGTGCGGAAGTAGAGAAATCCGTCCTCAATGCGGGTCACCATAAAGCCTATCTCGTCGGTGTGCGCCGACACGAGCAGCTTCGGCGCGTTCGGAACGCTCGCGTGCTTTATACCGCGCACGTTCATGAGCGGGTCGGTCTTTACCTCGTCGCAGAGCGGCTTCATAAGCTCGGCGACGCGCGACGCGACCTTCTCCTCGAATCCGCTCGGGCCGTACATGGTCGTGAGCTCTTCGAGTGTCTTAACTACGTCCATCCTTCTTCCTCCCATCTTAGATGTTTTCAGAACTTTTCAACGATATTCTTAAACTTTTCGCCGCGTTCGGCAAAGTTTTTGAACAGATCAAAGCTCGCGCACGCCGGACTCATCAACACGACGTCTCCATCCGACGCAGCGTCACGCGCCGCAAGCACCGCCTGCTCGAATCCGTCCGCCCGCACTATCGGAGGACACCCCTCCACCGCTCGCGCCGCGGCTTCTATCTTGTCTGCGGTCGCGCCGCAGAGCACCAGCGTCTTGACGTGCGCGGGAAGCTCGACAGCAAGCGGCTCAAACGGGATGTGCTTGTCATAGCCGCCGGCGATGAGCACCACCTTCTGCGAAAACGACTTCAGTCCCGCTATCGTGCGGGTCGGCGAGGAGGCTATCGAGTCGTTGTAGTACCGAATGCCGTCCACCTCGCGCACAAACTCTATCCGATGCTCCACGCCGCCGAATTCGCGCGCGACCCTTCGCACCGCTTCGTCGCCGACGATACCCCGAACCGCGCATATCGCCGTGAGATAGTTTGCAACGTTGTGCATCCCCGGGACCTTTATCTCGTCCGCGCGGACTATCCTGCGCTCCGTGCCGCCTTCGACCGCGACCAGCCATTCGCCGTCGAAATACGCGCCGTTTTCCACCTTTTTCTCAAGCGAGAACCACCGAACCTCGCCCTTTGCGGCGCTCTCAAACGAGCAGGTCACGTCGTTGTCGGCGTTCAGCACCACACAGCCACGGGCGCTCTGGTGCACGAACACGTTCGCCTTTGCCGCGATGTATTCGTCCATCCCCTTGTGTATGTCGAGATGGTTCGGCGTGACGTTGGTCACCACCGCGACCGGCGCGCTGCGCTCCATCGTCATAAGCTGGAAGCTGGACAGCTCAACAACCACATAGTCGTCCGAACACATCTCGGGCGCGCGGTCGAGCAGCGGCGTGCCGATGTTTCCGCCGAGAAACACGCGACCGCCCTGTGCCTCTAACATCTTCGCGATTATCGTAGAGGTGGTGGTCTTGCCCTCCGAACCGGTTATTGCGATTATCCGCGCGGGGCAGACCTCGAAAAACGCCTCCATCTCGCTTGTCAGCACCGCGCCGCGCTCTGTCGCCCGGACGAAGCCATCCACATCCGGACGGATGCCCGGCGAGCGGTAGATAAAGTCGACGTCGATGTCGTCGAGATAGCCGTCGCCGCTAATCAGCTCCACGCCCAGTTTTTCAAGCTCCACGCCCGCGTCGCCGAGCGCCGACAGGTCTTTTTTGTCCCGCGCCTCGACCTCCATGCCCGCGCCGCGCAGCAGTCGTATCAGCGGCAGATTGGACACTCCGACACCGCACACGGCGGTCTTTTTGCCGCGATGCCGCTCAAGAAATTGGTTGAAATCCAACGTTTCACCCCATCTCAAACTAAGTCTTTTCCATTGTATACCTAAAGCGCGGCAAATTCAACCCTTGCCGTGCGTCTTTTTTTGTAGTATAATGCAAATCAAGCAAACCGGACGGTCGCGCGGCTTTGCCGTGAGGAAAGTCCGGGCTCCACAGGGCAGGATAGCGGATAACATCCGCCGAGGGCGACCTTAGGACAAGTGCAACAGAGATATACCGCCGCATTTTGCGGTAAGGGTGGAAAGGTGAGGTAAGAGCTCACCCGCCCCGACGGTAACTTCGGGGCGCTGTAAACTCTATTCGGAGCAACATCGACACGGGGGCTTGAGCTTGCCCGGCTACCCCGGAAGGATGGCTGGAGGCGGCGGGCGACCGCCGTCCAAGACAGATGACCGCCACGGGGGCGCAAGCCCCTTTGACAGAACCCGGCTTACAGGTTTGCTTATAAAAAGGACACAGCGCAAGCTGCGTCCTTTTTGTATGCTCCCTCCTCACGGTTCGGTCGAACGCGCTCAGCCCTGGGCTATGCTGTACAGCGCCGCGAAATGTCCCCTGTTCTCCATCAGTTCCTCAAAGCTGCCCTGCTCCACCACGCGGCCTCCCGCCATGACCACTATCTCGTCGTAGCGTTCGAGCAGCGGTTTTTCCAGGCGATGTGTCACGATTATGCGCGTCAGTCCGTCTATCGACAGTATCGCGTCCTCAACGCCGTGGGCGGTCTCCGCGTCCAGCGCGGCGGTCGCCTCGTCCATCAGCAGCACCGGCGTTCCGCGCACCAGACTGCGGGCTATCGAGATGCGCTGCCGCTCGCCGCCGGACAGTCCCGAGCCTCCCTCTCCGCAGGGGTACTCGCTGCCCTTCTCCGCGATGAGCGTGTCCAGCCGCGCGTTCTTCTCGGCAAGCGCCACTCGCTCATGCGGAAACTCCTTGAACATCGTCACGTTGTTCTCTATCGTGTCGTTGAAGATGAACACGTTCTGCTGTATCGTCGAGACCATGTCGTACAGGCTGTCCAGCGCAACGTCGCGAAGCTCCTCGCCGTCGATGTGTATGCTGCCCGAATAGTCGTCGCGGTATCCGAGCATCAGGTTCAGCATCGTCGACTTGCCCGATCCGCTCGCGCCGACTATCGCGTAGCTCTTACCGGTCTCGAAGCTCGCGCTCACGTCCTTCAGCACCGGCTTTTCCGGCTCGTAGCCAAAGCTCACGTTCTCAAAGCGTATGCCCTCTCCGATGTTTTCCAGACGGTGCGTGCCGCCCTGCTCCCCGTTTTCATAGCACGCGGCGGCAAGCTTGTCGACAAGCCCCATAGACGCGCGCATCTTTGCCAGCATCTGCGGCACGTTGTTTATCGGGCTTATGACCCAGTTCAGCAGCTGTATCACCGCCACTATCGCTCCCACGCTTATCTCGCCGAGTATCACAAATACGCCGCCCATCACGAACGCGCCTATCTGCACCACTCCGCCGAGCTGTCCGCACACGATGCTTATCAGCCATTCGGTCTCCTTGCGGCGGCGGCGCTCATGCTCCAGCTCGCCGGAGTTCGCGTTGAAGTTTTCGGCGGACTCCTTCTCCGCGCGGAAGCTCTTTATCACCGTAAATCCACTGAGAAGATCCTTCACAAGCCCGACAAAGCCGGCGTTTTTGTCGCTTACGCGCGTCTCCGCTTTGACCATATTCCCGCCCATCGCAAGCGACGCTATCATCGGCAGAGCGGACAACGCGAGCGATATCAGCGCAAGCTGCCAGCTGTACACGAACAGCATGGTGACCGCCGCGAAGAACATTATGACGTAGAACACCACCGACATGACGTTGCGCAGATAGTTCTCGTCTATCTGCGTCGCGTCGTTTGTCAGCGCCGAGATGTATGTTCCCTGCTCCTCGCGCACGAAGCTGCCGATGTTCTTCTTCATCATTACCGAGAACGCGTACTCCTTGTACTGCCGCACCGCGCGCTCCACAAATCGGTTTACCGCGAATCGGCGCAGAAAGTTCTGGAACAGTCCGATCGTCATGCCGACCGCGAGCAGCTTCAGTCCACTCACGAGCATATCCCACGAACGCTCGGTCGCGGCGTTTGTCACCCTCGCCAGCACCTCGGCAGTTATAAGGCTGTCTGCTACCATAACGATATTGCCGAATACCGCAAGCGCGAACATCAGCTTGTTCTTCCGCCAGAACTGCGCGGTGAACTCGCGGCGCATCGCCTTCTGCTCCTTTGTCAGCTTCTGTTTTTTCTCCTTTGTCCCGTTCATATAGGCTCTCCCTTCGTCGTGTCGGTGCGATCTCTATCGGCCCGCCCGCCACTTTCTGGATTTAGCCTACCATCCGGCGCCGCCCAAATCAATAAAGCATCCGTTGAATATCGCTCAACGTATGGTTGAGTGGGCGGTTGAGTCGCTGCGACACAGGGTTTTCGGACACAAAAAAGGACACGCGGCGCGCGTCCTTTTTGTCCTCAAACCTTGTCCGCCAGATGCCTGACGTAGTGGAATATGTACTGCTGCGCAAGTCCCGCGTCCTCCCCGAACGCCGCCGTCGGGTCAAATCCGGCGGGATAGTGCTCGGCAAGCGCGCGCTTCATCCACACGTCTATCGGAAACGCATCCCGCTTGCCCGCGCCGAAGAGCAGCACGCAGCTCGCGACCTTTCTGCCTATCCCCTGCATCTCGCACAGCCGTTTTATCGCGCCGTCGGTGGTCATCGGAAGCAGCTCGGCGGCGGTGACGCGTCCCTCCGCAACGTCGCGGGCGGCGGATATCACATACGGCGCACGATAGCCCGCCCGCAGCGGAGCGAGGTCGTCCGGCGTGAGCGTCGCGAGCTTCTCCGCCGACGGAAAGCTGTACCGCCCGTCGCCCACATCCTCGCCGAAAAGTCCGCACAGCCGCTCGATTATCGAACGTATCCGCGCGATGTTGTTGCACTGGGAGAGGATGAACGAGCAGAGCGCCTCCCAGAAGTCCTGATTAAGTATCCGTATCCCCGCGCCGAAGCTCGCCGCCTCACGCGTGAAGTCGTCGTTTGATATGCGCTTTCTCGCCGACGCGTAGTCGCGGTCGAGGTCGAGATAGTCGTGAAATCTCTCCGCAAAATCCCGCTCGTCGCACTCGAGTATCGCCTCGTCGCCGACTCTCTTCGCGGACAGCGGCCTGCCGAACGCCACCCCGCTCCACGCGCCGTCCGCGTCCGGCATAAAGCGAAAGCACTGTCCGCAGTCGAATATCAGCGACGGCTCGAAATCCTCCGCGGGGATGACTATTTTCCCGTCGCGAACCGTGTGTTCGGTCATTACCCACATCCCTCTCTTGTATTTCCCGAAGAAATGCTCTATAATATGAATGTATTCTATCACACAAAAGGAGTGGCTGCAACATGGCGGAAAAAAATTACACGATACCGATAAACGAGGAGTTCGACAAATACGACGGCTGCCCGCTCTGCCGCCTGCACAAGCGCTTTGAGCAGCACAGCCTGGAGTATACGATGGGCGCCGCGATGATGGAGCCGGACGTCCGCATACAGACAAATCTCACCGGCTTCTGCCGCGATCACTTTGAAAAGATGCTCGCGATGGGCAATCGTCTGAGCCTCGCGCTGATGCTCGAGAGCTATCTCAACGAGCTGGACACCAAGTTCAAGACCGCTGGCGCCAGCGCGAAGAAAAACTACACCCACGCCGTCAAGGTGGTCGAGCGCGCAAACGACGGCTGCTTTATCTGCGAGCGTGCGGCACAGACGCTGACCGCGCTTGCGCGAAACGTCGCCTATCTGTGGCAGACCGACGCGGCGTTCCGCGAGAAGTTCGCAAAGCAGGAGTTCTTCTGCCTGCGCCACGCGACGCTGCTGCTCCGCGTCAGCGAGGACGAGCTTGGAGTGAAGAACGCGCCGTCCTTCGCAAACGCCGTTGCCGAGGTCGCCCGCAAGGGTCTCGACCCTGCGCGCGACAAGGTCTCCCGCTTCTGTAAGAGCTTCGACTACCGCTACGCAACCGATCCGCTCGGCGACGCTGCGCAGGCGGCTGAGGACGCCATCGCGTGGATACTCGGCGACAAGATATGACGAAATATCCTGCCTACTCCGACCTCGTAAAGCTGCGCGTGGAGGACATCTGCGAGCCGGAAAACGAACGCTTCACCGTCATCGACTTCGAGACGAACGGCAAGTGGAACAACGAGGTCGAGGTCATTGAATTCGCGGCGGTGAAGGTCGAATACGGCGAGCTTGGCACAAATCTCGCGTCGCTCTGCCGCGCAAGCGAGCCGCTAAGCGGATTTATCGTAAACCTCACCGGCATAACCGACGCGATGATCTGCGACAAGCCGCCGTTTGAGGAATTTTTGGAGGGCTTTCTCTCGTACATAGGAAACGACATCGTGGTCGCGCACAACGCGTCGTTCGACGTGGGCATACTGCTCGGCTACTGCAAGCGCGCGGGTATAAGCTACCGTCCGCGCGTGCTGGATACTGTGGCAAACTCGCGGCGGCTGTTCCCCGACTTCCCGAACCACAAGCTGGGCACGCTCGGCGAGATAATGGACCTGTTCGACGGCGACGCGCACCGCGCGCTTGCGGACAGTCTCGCCACCGCGCGTCTGCTGCTCAAGATGTTTGAGTACAACAGGACGGGTACGTTTTAGGGAAAGAGAAATGATTATGAAAAAATTTTTTATCTTGCTTCTTCTGCCATTGTTGATGTTTTCACTTGTCCTCACCGCGCCAGCTGCTTTGGAAGAAATATACGATGTTGACACATCCCGCGTTGACCCGAATTTCTCATACAACAGCTCTTGGGACGCAGATTTTATCTACGAATTGAAAAATGCATCTCCGAACGCGATCGTGGCATATGACGGAGCAACCGGCGAAACCACTATTTTTGAGTTTTCAACACAGCCTTATTCTTATCCTACAGAAACAGAACCATATATTCCCGAAGGCATGACGAAAATATGTGATTGACTGGAAAACCGAAATAGGCGATAAGTTGTTGCACCATAATTTTCTATATTTGTAGCTGATATTTACTTGAGCACAAAAAAGAGGGCATATGCCCTCTTTTTTGCTACTTATCCCTTGGCTTCACTATCAGGCTCGCGATGAACGCAAACAGCACCGCAGCGCCGATGCCGCCCGCAGCCGCCGTCAGTCCGCCGGTCATCACGCCGAGCCATCCCTGCTCGCTGACCGCCTTCTGCACGCCCTTTGCCACCACATAGCCAAATCCGCTCAGCGGCGTTGTCGCGCCCGCGCCCGCGAACTCCACGACAGGCTCGTACAGTCCGACCGCCGCCAGGATGAATCCGACCACGATATAGCCGGTCAGGATGCGCGCGGGGGTCAGCTTGGTCTTGTCTATCAATATCTGGCCGACCGCGCATATCGCTCCGCCGACCGCAAACGCCTTCAAATAGTCCAAAAACATATCCATTTCGTCACCTCTTTGCGTCCGATTCGAGCACGACCGCGTGGCATACGCCAGGCACGCTCTCGCCCTGCATGGTCGATGTGGGGCTGAGCATTGCCCCTGTGCCCGCAAACACCACTCGCCCAAGGCTTCCCGAGCGCAGCTTGTCGAAGATATGACCGCACATCACGCTTGCCGAGCATCCGCAGCCGGAGCCTCCGGCGTGCACGTCCTGCGACCGGCGGTCGAAGATGAGCAGTCCGCAGTCGCCCAGGTTCTCGGCGAAGTTCACGCCGTCCTTTTTGAACAGCTCCATCAGCAGCTCAAGTCCTACCGCCCCAAGGTCTCCGGTGACAATAAGGTCATAGTCTGCGGGGGACGTGTCGGTGTCGGTGAACAGCGCGGTGAGCGTGTCGTGCGCCGACGGCGCCATCGCCGCGCCCATGTTGTTCTGGTCCACGACGCCGAGGTCTACGATGCGGCCCGGTGTGGCGTGCGTCACTCGAATATCGCCGCCGAGTTCGCTTATCACGCACGCGCCCGCGCCGGTGACCGTCCACTGTGCCGTGGGCGCGCGCTGTGAGCCGTACTCCATCGGCGTGCGGTACTGACGCTCGGAGGTCGCGAAGTGGCTGGAGGCTATCGCCGCCGCGCGCGACGCGTAGCCGCCGTCCACCGCCATCGACGCGAGCATCATGCCCTCCGCAAAGGTCGAGCACGCGCCGTACAGCCCCACCAGCGGCACGCCGCTCGACCGCAGTCCGAAGCTGGTGGCGATGCACTGATTTAGCAGATCGCCCGCGTATATAACGTCTATCTCGCTTGTGGCGTAGCCCGATTTTGCCGCCGCACGCTCGAACGCCTCCTGCTGCATACGGCTCTCCGCCTTCTCAAACGACGCCTCGCCGAGGTGTGAGTCGTCGTATATCTTGTCAAATCCCTTTGCGAGCGGACCCTCGCCCTCTTTTTTGCCCACGATAGCGGCATATCCCGCCACCGACGGTCGGTTTTCAAAGCGCAGCGTGCGCGCTCCGATACGTTTTGTCGCCATAGTCCTAACCTGCCTTATTTCGGTTTGCTGCGGATATTTTTCACCGAAACAGCGACTTTTAACGTGGAAAAATATGCAAAAAGAGACGCGCAAACCCGCGCGTCCCTTCCTTATCTTTTCTTACTTCACCGACTGTGCCGCGTCGAACGCCTGCTTAAGGTCGGCAATCACGTCGTCCGGGTCCTCAAGTCCGACCGAGATGCGTATCGTGCCCGGCTTTATGCCTATCTTCGCAAGCTCGTCGTCCGGCACCTGCGAGTGCGTGGTAGCTGCGGGGCAGCTGACGATGGTGCGGCTGTCGCCCAGATTGGTGATTATCTGGAGCAGCTTCAGGCTGTCGCAGAACTTGGCGGCGCGCTCACGGCTGCCGTCTATGTCAAAGCAGAACATCGAGCTTTGACCCTTCGGCAGGTACTTTTTCGCGAGCGGATAGTATTTCGAGCTTTCGAGACCGGGGTAGCTGACCGACGTGACCATCGGGTGGCTTTCGAGGAACTTCGCGACCTTCAGTCCGTTCTCGCTGTGGCGCTGCATACGGAGCGACAGCGTCTCCATGCCGAGCATCGTCACCCACGAATTGAACGGCGACGGGCAGGCGCCGATGTCGCGCAGGATGTGGGTGCGCAGCTTGGTGATGAACGCCGCCTTGCCGAACGCGTCGGCGTACACCACGCCGTGGTAGCTCTCGTCCGGCGTGTTGTACTGCGGGAAGCGCGGGTTGCCCTTCCACTCAAACCTGCCGCTGTCCACCACTATGCCGCCCATGACCGTGCCGGTGCCGGACAGATACTTGGTGGACGAGTAGACAACGATGTCCGCGCCGTGCTCTATCGGGCGGAGCAGCGCGGGGGTCGCGACGGTGTTGTCGCAGATGAGCGGAACGCCCGCCTCGTGCGCAACGGCGGCTATCGCCTCGATGTCCACGATGTCGCCGAGCGGATTGCCCATCGTCTCGACGAACACCGCGCGGGTCTTGTCGTTTATCGCGTTCTTGATGTTCTGCGGGTCGTGCGCGTCGACGTGGTGGAATTTGATACCCATCTGACCGAAGGTCTTTTTCATCAGGTTCACCGCGCCACCGTATATCGCGCTGGCGCTGACTATCTCGTCGCCGCACTGCGCGAGGTTGAGGAACAGCATCGTCATCGCCGAGTGCCCGGATGCCGCCGCAAGCGCGCCGATGCCGCCGTCGAGAGCCGCCGCGCGCTCCTCGAGCACGGTGTTCGTCGGGTTCTGAAGGCGGGTGTAGATGTTGCCGCCCTCCTCCAGCGCAAACATCGCGCGGGCGCGCTCAGTCGTGCCAAACGCGTACGCCGAGGTCATGTAGATCGGCGCGGTCTGCGCACCTGTCGAGTCCGGCTCATATCCCGCGTGTACCGCGAGCGTGTCGAATTTGTAGTCCATAGCCGTCAAATCCTTTCCTGTTACCGGAAGTCCGGGTGTATGTCCTCGGTCGATGCCGAGATGGTGACGTAGTGCTCCCCCTCCACCGCTATCTCCAGGCTGTGAAGGGCGTATCCGTTGTGGCAGAGCGTATGTGCAAGGCTCTTCAGCGCCATGTCGAGCGAATATCCTTCGGATATATTTTCCACCAACTCGGCGGAAAAGTCAATATAATAATTGCTCTGCGACGGGCTTGCGCGCAGTATCTTCGTGCCCTTCGGCAGCGGCGCGAAGAAGCCCAAGCCGTCCACGCCGTTTATCAGGCAGTCGATGAGTATCCTGTCCGAGCCGCGCATGCTGTCGGTCGGAAGCACGACCTTTGCCGGTTCGACGTGCGCGCCGTCGTTTGATGGCAGCCACACCTCAAACACCGCGTAGCTGTACGGATCGTCCACGCCCTTGCACTCGTACAGCGGACCGCCCGAATAGAGCGGCTCGCCGTCGACGAGAAAACGCACCGCGTCCGCCGTCGAGCTCGCGATTATCGAGTTTGCTATCGACACGAGCGCGCTTAGCTCATCGTCCACCCTGCCCTCGGTCAGCTTGCGGAACTCGGGCGAGAAGTTGAGCGAGCATATCCCGCCGTCGCTCACCGCGTCGAGCAGCTCCAGTCCGTCGGGCAGCAGCTCGCGATAGCCGTTCTGCGACGAACCCTTTATCAGCTCGTCTATGACATATCGCTCGATAGGCTCGCCCTCGCGCATGGTCACGCCGCGCTTTTCGGTGTACAGCCGCTCGCTCTCCGACGAACAGAAGTAGAGAGTTATCTCGCGCTCGAGCGACTTGCCGTCTATCTCCTCGTACACGACGGCATCCGCGCCGAGCACATCTCTGCCGCTCTTCGGATGCGGTCTGCCGTTCACCAGCAGCCGCACGCCGCTCACGCCGTCTATCGAGCAGAGGGTCAGCGCGGTGCAGCTCTCCGCCTCCGCGAGCGCGACGCCCTCCATCTCGAGATACTTTTCGCCGAGCTGCACGGTGACGATGCCCTCCGCCTCGTCCACCGACAGCACCTCCACGCCGTCGATGTACGGCGAACGCAGATCGTCGGCGCTCTGCGGCGGTTTGACAAGCGCGCGCATCGCCGCCTTTGCCGGGGTCTCGTACGGCCTTACCTCCGTCTCGACGCTGCCGACCGGCTCTGACGCGTCCAGCGGCCGCAGAAGGTAGACGGTCACCTTCTCGTTCGAGCTTCCGACACACCCTCCGAGCGCGAGCAGCAGGGTCATCACCAGAAAAAGGGCTGTGGCTCTTCTCATCCGTCCGCCCCCTCTCTCGCGGCGGGAAAGACGACGGTTATGCGAGTGCCCTCGCCCGCCTCGCTCTCCGCCGTTATGCTTCCGCCATACTGCCGCACGGCGTTCGAGACTATCGCAAGCCCAAGTCCGCTTCCGCCCGCGGCACGGCTCCTCGCCTTATCCACGCGGTAGAAGCGGTCGAATATGCGGTCAATGTCCGCCGACGGTATACCGATCCCGGTGTCCGAGACTATCATCCTTATCTCGTCGTCCTTGCGGAACAGAAAGACGTGCACCTCGCCGTGCGGACGGTTGTATTTTATCGCGTTCTCGACTAGATTGAACACTATCTGATAGGCATAGTCGTCGCTGGCGAGGATGTAGCAGCCGCTCTCCAGGTCGAGCTTCAGCCGTATGTCGTTCTGCTGCGCGAGCGGCTCGAGCATCCGCGCGGCGCGGCGCACCACCGCCTCGAAATCTACCGGCTCGGGCGCCGACGTGATACCCGAATCGAGCCGCGTGATGTTGAGCATACTCTGCGCAATTCGGCTCAAACGGTCGGTCTCCTCGGCGATGTCCAGCGCAAATTCACGCATGGTGTCCGGCGGCATGTTGTCGCTCTGCACCATGCTGTCCGCCAGCAGCTTTATCGACGCGAGCGGGGTCTTTAGCTCGTGCGAAGCGTCGGAGACGAATCTCCTGCGCATCTCCTCCACCGCCTCGAACCGCTCGCTCAGCGCGTTCAGCTCCTCGGCAAGGTCGGAATATTCGTCGTTGCCGCGAACCTCCGCGCGGTGAGCATAGTCGCCGTCGCGCACCCGCCGCATCGACCCGAGCAGCGTGGATATGCGCCGCGCGAACACCCTCGACAGCAGCAGCGACACGACTATCGCCATCGCCATGATTATCACCGACAGTCCGCGCAGATTTGAGCTTATGTCGTCGAGCAGCTCCGCTCGCGTGCTGTCGGTGTCGTACACACACACCGCGCCGGCGGGCACTCCCCCGATAACTATCGGCGACGACGCGACGCTCAGTATCGCGCCCTCGTCCACCCTCGCGCGGAAGTAGTCGTTGCCCGCGACAGCGGCGCGAGCCTCGTTCAGCAGCAGGGTCATTCCCCTGACGCTCGCGTCGCGGGAGCTGTCGTACAGCGCGACGAGCGAGTCGTTCACCACAAGCACTCTCGTCTCGGACGCGCCGAGCAGTCCGATAACGTGCTCCACGCCGTCCGGGGTCAGCTCGTCCAGTCCGGCAAGCGTTGTCGCGTACAATTCGGCGCGCGCCGAAAGCGAGTCCTGTTTCGACTGAAACATGAAGTCCTCGCTTACCGACACCGGATATATGTTCAGCAGCACAAGAACGGCGAGCATGACCGCGATGTAGGTCAGCGCCATCTTGAGCTGCACGCCCAATCTCGGCTTGTACTCCCTCACCGGCCCCGGTCGATAGCTTATCATCTCCCGAAGGCGGCGGGTCACGTCAGGGCTTGAAATAGTAGCCCACCCCCCACTTGCGCAGGATATGCTCCGGATTTGCCGGATCCACCTCCAGCTTCATGCGAAGCCGGCGGATATGTACGTCCACCGTGCGGATGTCGCCGGGGTACTCGTAGCCCCACACGACGTTTAGCAGATTCTCGCGGCTGTACACCCGTCCCGGGTTCTTCATCATCAGCTCGATGAGGTCATATTCCTTGACGGTCAGCGGCACTTCGCTGCCCTCCACAAACGCGTTTCGTGTATTCGGGTCAAGCTCTATCCGTCCATGCGCAACGCGCGGAGCCATCCCCTCGTCGGTCGAAGCCTGCTGCTGAGTCGCGGCGCGGCGAAGTATCGCGCGGATGCGCACCCGCACCTCGGCGATGTTGAACGGCTTTACGACATAGTCGTCCGCGCCGTACTCAAAGCCGAGTATCTTGTCGTTGTCCTCGCCCTTTGCCGTCAGCATGATTATCGGCACGTTCGATATCTCGCGGATGCGGCGGCACGCCTCCAGTCCGTCCATTATCGGCATCATCAGGTCGAGCAGCACCAGATCGACGCCGCCGGCGCGCACTATCTCCACCGCCGACGCGCCGTCGTACGCGCAGCTGACATCGTATCCGTCGTTTTCAAGGTTGAACTTCAGACCCTTGACCAGCTTCTCCTCATCGTCTACCACCAGTATCCTCATTCGTCCGCCTCCTTTGCCGTTATGTAGTCCGCAATGTTTGAGTATATCCCTTCGCCGATGCCCTTGACCTGCATGATGTCCGCTGGCGAACCGAAGCCGCCGTTCCGCTCGCGGTACTCGACTATCCGTTCCGCGAGGCTGCGGCCTATTCCGGGCAGGGTCACCAGTTCCTCCACCGTCGCGCCGTTTATGTCCACAAGCTCGTCGGGCGAAGGCGGCTCGCTTTCCGCCACCGTCGCCGGACGCTCGGAAAGTATCTCATAGCCGGAGCGCGGCGCAAGGCTTGCGATGAACACCGCCGCGCAGGCTATCACAAAGAGCGCGCACGCCGCGGCTATCGCGATAAGCTCATGTTTCTTCTCCATACGCGCCCCCCTTTGAAAAATTTATCGAAATTTTAGCTTTTCGGTGCTGTCTTTTCTCCGCAATGTATGCTATACTTAATTTGAGGACGGCACAGACAAGTCTATTATACACTGTTTTGGGAGCTTCGACAATGCAAAAGAAAAATTTCCTTGCGCTTTTCCTTGCGACATTGCTGATATTTTCCGCCGCCGCGCCCGCAGCGCTCGCCTATGAGCCTGCGCCGGAGGTCGTCGCCCAGCGCGTATACATGGGCGAACCGGCGAGCGGTGAGATAATCTACGAGAAAAATCCGGACGAGCAGGCGACCCCCGCGTCGCTGACAAAGGTCATGACCGCGCTCATCGTGCTGGAGGAGGCGAACATGGACGACATCGCCACCGTCAGCCAGTCGGCGCTGGACGGTCTGCACCCCGAAAGCTCGATAGCCGATCTGAAGGTCGGCGAGGAGATGTCGGTGGAAAATCTGCTCAAATGCGTGCTTATCGCGTCCGCAAACGACGCGTGCAACGTGCTCGCCGAGCATCTCTACGGCAGCATCGACAAATTCGTCGCGCGGATGAACGAGCGCGCGAAGGAGCTTGGCTGCACCAACACGAATTTTGTCAACACGCACGGACTGACCGAGGACGGTCACCACTCGACCGCGCGCGATATGTACACCATAACGCTCGAGGCGCTCACCCACCCCGAGTTTCTCGAGATATGCAACACCGCGCGGGTCGAGATACCCGCCACCAACAAAAACGACGCCAAGGTGTTTCTCAGCACGAACTATCTCATATCCGCGCTGAAAAATCCCGACTACATATACTACTACGCCAAGGGCATCAAGACCGGGCACACCTCCGCTGCGGGCTACTGCCTCATCTCGTCCGCCGAGAAAAACGACATCTACTATCTGCTCGTCGTGATGGGCAGCGAGCGCAACGAGGACACCGGACGCATCGGCTCGTTTGACGACTCGAAGGCGCTGTACGAGTGGGCGTTCGCAAACTACAAGCATCAGACCCTGCTTCAGAAGAACACGCCGGTAAGCGAGCTTCCGGTGTCGCTGTCAAGCGATGTCGACTATGTCACGCTCGTGTCCGACCACGCGATAGACGCCCTGCTGCCCAACGATTTCAAAGCGGAGGAGGTCGTGCTCGACGTGACGCTCGACTCGCCGGACGGCGTGCAGGCTCCGGTCGAGCGCGGTCAGAAGCTCGGAAGCGCCAGCGTCACCTGGAGAGGCAGGAGCTACGGCACGGTCGAGCTTGTGGCGCTCGGCGAGGCAAAGCTGGACAAGACGCTTGAGATGCAGAAGAACGTCGGCGACTTCTTCTCGCAGAAGTGGGTCATCTGGATACTCGTCGGCATCGGAAGCGTCATCCTGCTGTACATCATCTTTGTCATCGCGCTGAACGTGAAGCGCCGCCGCAGACGGATGCGCGTGTCGAACTATCGCGGCTCGAAGCGCCGTCGGTCGGGCAATCATCGCCCGGGCAGGTAATTTGGGGGAATACGGCATGGAGAAACTTAACGAAGTCACCGAAAAACTCATGGCCGAGCGCTTCGGCGGAGATTCGGTCATAGCGCTTGCCACCGTCGACGGCGGCAGACCGGTCGTCCGCTCGGTAAACGCCCACTATTCGGGCGGGGCGTTCTACATCATCACCCACGCGCTGTCGAACAAGGTGCGGCAGATAGCCGTCGATCCGGCGGTCGCAATATGCGGGGACTGGTTTACCGCGGTCGGCGAGGGCGAGAGTGTCGGCTCGGCAGGCGCACCCGAAAATGCCGAACTGCTCGCCGAGCTGAAGGCCGCGTTTGCCGAGTGGATAGACAACGGCCACACTGACTTCTCCGACCCAAACACCTGCATCCTGCGCGTGCGGCTGAGCTCGGGAACCCTGTTCTCGCACGGCACACGCTACGACATAGATTTCCGCAAATAAAAAACCGGACGGCAGCTAGCCGTCCGGTTCGTTTTTTAATTCGCTCACTTGAAATACTCGCACACACCGGCCGCGACGGCGCGGGCGAACTGCGCCTGCTTCAGGTCGTTTGTCAGCCACTCATACTCATCCGGACAGCAGATGAAGCCGCACTCGAGAATGGTGGACGGACAGAATGTGCCGCGGCAGATGTAGAGATTTGACTGGTTCGCGCCGCGGTCGTACAGTCCGAGAGCGTCGGCGACATAGTGCGCAAGCGTCGCCGAGTATTCGCCGGAAATGTCCTCTCTGAACCATGTGGACACGCCGCGGATGTTGGTCGAGTCGACGTTGACCTCCATCGCGTTCAGGTGTATCGACAGCAGCAGGTCGGGGCGGAGCGCGCGAGCGGTGACCAGGCGGTCGGTAAGCTCTACCGTCGAATCGTCGGTGCGGGTAAAGACCACGTTCGCGCCGAGCTGCTCAAGCTCATAGCCCACCTTCTCGGCGATGCAGAGCGCTATCTGACGCTCGCTGAGCGCCGTGCCGAGCGGCCCGAGCGCGCCAAGCTCGTCGCCGCCGTGACCGGGGTCGAGCAGGATGGTAAGTCCGTCGAGCGGCCTGTCGCCGTCGGCAAGGATCGGACGCCGCTTGAGCGCAAGGCTGAGCACGCCCGCGTTCTCGTCGTACTCGAATATGTATCCGTCGAGCAGGCTCGCGTCGCGCAGAGTCAGACGGTAGTACGCCGCGCCGTCCTCGCAGAACTGTGCGCAGGAGGTGAACAGCGAACCGCCGGGCAGCACCAGCGCGGGCGCGGTGTCGCTGTACCCGATACGCACGGTGATGCTCTCATCGGTGTAGCTGACCGTAGGCATCGCCGCGTTTTTGACGCCGAAGCGCAGATAGTCCCAGCCGTCGCCGAACTCGTAGGACGCGGAGCTGAGACCGCTCGTCAGTGCCTCGGTGCCGTGGACGCGGTCGACATAGTCGCGCTCGACCCACCATCCGCTGCGCAGCCGCACCCACCGTCCGTTGGTGGTTATGGCAGTTATGTAGTCGACCGCGCCGGTGGGCAGCTCGCCCTTGGAGCCGCCGGAGGTGGTCGAATTCGGATAGATGAACGCCGCGTCGGCGCTGACCTTCGCGTAGAA
Source organism: uncultured Oscillospiraceae bacterium (assembly GCA_964493515.1). GTDB lineage: Bacteria > Bacillota > Clostridia > Oscillospirales > JAAYOS01 > CANRIN01. The sequence goes on from CAZBNJ010000008.1 coordinate 51,607, forward strand.
CGGCGCGTCCTCGCCGATGCACTTGAGCATTCCCTTGGCGGTGACGCTGGAGGTCTTGCCGCCGTAAGTCATTGTGTAGACCGGCGTGCCAACGCTGTGTATCCTGCCGGCGGCGTAGTCCTTGGACACGGTGTATGTGTAGGAGTAGTTGGTGCCGTATATCTCACCGTCGTCACGCGGAGATTTGTCGGCGGATGGGGTGAGCTTGTAGGTGCTGCCCGCGATGGTGACGCTGAGGCTTGCCCCGATAGGCGCGGTGCAGCGGAAGGTTATCTTCTCGCCCGGCGCGACATAGATGTCCGCCTCCGACGGATAGGCGCTGTCCGCAACGATAGCCGCGCTGTCAAGCGGCGTGGGGTCTGTGGGAGATGAACCTCGGTTTATGACGCGCACGCACTCGCGGTCGCCCTGAGTGAATCGCAGCAGATTTTCGCCGCTCGAAAGTGCGCACATCACACCGAAATAGCCGCTGGTCGTCACGTTTTCCACAACTTCGCCGTTGAGATAGAGCGTTGCCGACGGATCGCAACGGCCGAGCACATAGTATGAGGAGAAGCCGGTAGTCAGGTCGTTTGCGGGGCGTCCGACCGAAATGCCGCCGTCCCACTCGATCTCACCGAGCAGAGGATAGCCGTCGGGCAGCTCGTCGGCGGCGTTCCAGCTTGCGATGAAGGTGCCGAGCGGCGCATAGTCGACGAAGAACTTGTAGCGGAAGTGTATCGAGCCGCTTACGTTCGCGGTCGCGCCGTTGAGCTCGAGCTGACGGCGTATCTCGGACGTTCCGTGCCACGCACTCGACTCGTTCTCGTTGCCCGAGCGATAGGACGCGTGCCCGACGTACAGCTTGACCGAGCTGCCGTCCACCACGTCCGCCCACCACTCGACGAGCGTCTTGTAGTCCGCCGCGCCGAAGCCGATCTCCCAGTAGAGCTGCGGGCAGATGTAGTCTAAAAGCTCCTGCTCCACCCACAGCTTGGTGTCGGCATAGTGATAGAGGTAGCTCTCGTTGCCGCGCGTGTCGCTGCCCTCCGGCATGGAGGACGAGTTTGCCCAGATGCCGAACGGCGCGACGCCGAATATCTTGTCATTTGCCCGCGTGACCTCGCGCACCTCGCTGATGAGCGTGGTTATGTTCTCGCGCCGCCAGTCGTCAAGCGACAGCGCCGAGCCGCTGCGCGCGTATGTATCCGCGTCGTCCAGACCGCCGTCCGGGTAGAAGTAGTCGTCGAAGTGGATGCCGTCCACGTCGTAGTTTTCGCATATCTCGCGCACACCGTCGACCACCAGCGCGCGCGCCTCGGGTATTCCGGGATCCAGGTACATATGGCCGTCGTCGTGCTTTACCACCCATTCGGGATGCTGCCGCGCGGGATTGTCCGACGACAGCGAGTTCAGGTCGTGGTTCTGGCGAGCGACGCGGTAGGGATTTATCCACGCGTGAAGCTCCATGCCGCGCGAGTGAGCGCCGTCGGTCCAGTATTCGAGCAGGTCAAAGCCGCACGCCTCGCCCTGACGTCCGCTGACGAATTCGGACGCGGGAAAGATGTCGGATTTGTAGAGCGCGTCGCCGCTCGGGCGCGCCTGAAAGAACACGGCGTTGAAGCCCATCGCCGCGCAGGTGTCGAGTATTTCGTCCGCCTCGGCTTTCAGCTCGCCGTCGCTGAGTCCCGCTTTCGACGGATAGTCGAGGTTTATCAGTGTGGACACCCACACTCCGCGCAGATCGTCGCGGGCGGTGCGCGGTCCTGCCGAAGGCTCGGCGGAGGTGGACAGCACCGGCGCGGACGACGGATCGAACGGCTCGGCGCCGCTTGGTGTGAGCTTTATCGCGTCCCCCTGTCCGCTCTCGCCGCTGAGGAAAATGAACGGTATGGCGACGAGCAGAGCGATGGCAAGCGGGACGGCAAATCGTAGAAATCGTTTCATTTCAGGTTCTCCGTTGTTTCTTTGGAATACGCCCTATCGACAGCATATCACAAATTCCGACAGCTTTCAAGTTTTCGGGGGCATTTTGAATGTATGCGTTGCGCCGCGCGAAAATGTATGCTATGATATCATCAGCAATCGGCAAAGGAGAACGCATATGCGCGCAGTTATTACGGTGGTTGGCAAGGACACGGTCGGAATAATCGCAAAGGTGACCGACCTGCTGTCCCAAAACAAGGTGAATGTCATGGACATTTCGCAGAGCATCCTTCAGGAGATGTTCGCGATGGTCATGCTCGTCGATATATCCGACGCGAGCGTGCAGTTCGGCGAGCTTTCGCGTCAGCTGGACGCGCTCGGCGACAGCCTCGGCGTAAAGATCCACGCCATGCACGAGGACATCTTTACCTCGATGCACACGATATGAGGGGCAAAAATGCTTAATACATTCGACATACTCGAAACGATAAAGATGATCGAGGAGGAGCACCTCGACATACGCACCGTCACGATGGGCATATCGCTTCGCGACTGCGCGGGAGAGGACATCGACCGCGTGGCGCAGAAGATATACGACAAGATATGCCGCCGCGCGGAGAAGCTGGTCGCCGTCGGCGAGGAGATAGAGAGCGAGTACGGCATACCGATAGTCAACAAGCGCGTGTCGGTCACGCCGATATCGCTGCTCTGCGACGCGCTGAGCGCCGAGGACGTTGAACCGCTTGCGCACGCGCTCGAACGTGCCGCGCGCGAGGTTGGGATAAACTATGTCGGCGGCTACTCGGCGTTGGTGCACAAGGGATTCACAGCGGGCGACCGCAAGCTGCTCGCCTCGATACCGTCCGCGATGGCGCACACCGAACGCGTCTGCTCGTCGATAAACGTCGCGACCACCCGCGCGGGGATAAACATGGACGCGGTAAAGATGTGCGGTGAGATCGTCAAGAAATGCGCCGAGCTTACCGCCGACCGTGAGAGCGTCGGATGCTCCAAGCTCGTCGTGTTCGCGAACGCGCCGGAGGACAATCCGTTTATGGCGGGAGCGTTCCACGGCGTGGGCGAGGCGGAGTGCGCGATAAACGTGGGCGTGAGCGGCCCGGGCGTGGTGCTCGCCGCAGTCAGACGCGCCGGCGCGTGCAGCTTTACCGAGCTTGCCGAGACGATAAAGCGGACCGCGTTCAAGATAACGCGAATGGGTCAGCTCGTCGCGGCGGAGAGCTGTGGTCGTCTCGGCGCGGAGTTCGGCATAGTCGACCTGTCGCTCGCGCCGACGCCGGCTGTCGGGGACAGTGTCGCGGATGTGCTCGAGGCGATGGGACTCGGCACAGTGGGTACCCACGGCACGACCGCCGCGCTGGCTCTGCTCAACGACGCAGTCAAGAAGGGCGGCGTGATGGCGTCCAGCCATGTCGGAGGGCTCAGCGGAGCGTTCATTCCGGTCAGCGAGGACTCGGGCATGATCGCCGCCGCGCGGAGCGGTGCGCTGACGCTTGACAAGCTGGAGGCGATGACCGCCGTCTGCTCGGTTGGTCTCGACATGATAGCCGTTCCGGGGGACACGCCCGCGTCGACCATCTCGGCGATAATCGCCGACGA